>JAZSEG010000233.1:0-15644 GCA_045531575.1 Oscillospiraceae bacterium
AGGTAGCCGCGCCAGCCCCATTCCTCGCCGAAACCGGGGAAGAACACCACCAGCGTGAACGCAAGCTGCAGTAACACTGTGCCGATCTTCAGCGCAGGTTCGTTAAAGCTGAACGCCTCGGAAAAGCTCATGCCGTTGCCGTAGATGAGCCATATCATCACGCCGCACAGCACAGCCTCGATAAGCTTCACTGCCACAGACGCTATGTACCATTTCACATTGCCTTTGAGGTTAGCGGCAAGGTATGTATTTCTGAAGCCCTCCTTTGTCACGAGCCTTGTGACAAGGTGCGCAACGGACGGTATCATCATTCCGAACACGCCGAGGGCATACACAGGAGCGGCAGCCTTCTCGCACTCGAAGATGGGTGCACCGTAGTGGGCGTTCATTATCGGCACTATGATGAGGAACGGCAGAAAAGAGATCAGCAGGAATATTCCCAGCCTTATAAGGGTGCGCTTCTTATCCGTCATAGCTTTCCGCCCCCTTTCTGAACAGCAGCAGGGAAATGCGATAGGAAAGGTAATACAGTCCCATCGAAACGAACGGGAACAGTCCCAGCATCAGGATGATGTTTCCCTGCGTGAAGAACTCAGCTAGAGCCTCTAAAAAGTCCTCCTCCATGAACATCGAGATATCGCCGAAAAGCACATACAGCCCCAAGATAGCGCATATAACACCGAAGGTCGCTCCTTTCACACCCACGCCGTGGTTCGAGCCGAAGCGCACAAGGAACGGCACCGAAAATGCCTCCAGTACCATGTTTCCGCTGAAGATGATGACCAGCACAGCGGAGAGAGAAACAGCCACATCATCTGCGATGACTACCGCCAAGGTGTCCGTCAGAAAGCAGCATATCAGCAGCGCAAGGTTTATCAGCAGGATGGAGATATACTTGCTCTGAATATGGCTTTTTGCACCCTTTGGCGTGGAGATGATGAATGATACGGCGGTGTGATTTTCGTCATGGGAGAACAGTCCGCTCTCGAAAAAGCCTGTCAGGAAGAACAAACAGCCGTATGTAAGCGTGCCGCTGATTATCATCTCCTGAATGGCGTTCGGATCGCCCTTTGTACCGTTTGCCAGAAGCAGGACTGTAAGGGTGCATATCGCCTGAAACACTGCAAACACGATAAGCTCTATCCTGTAGTGGAAGAAGTTTTTGTAGAGTAATCCGCCCATTATTTCTCCCTCCTTTTATACAGCAGTGTAAGACCCACAACGCCGAGCGCCAGCGTGCCTATAATTATGAACGGCAGGAACGGCAGAAGATCGGTGCAGATATCCATGATCTTGTTCGTCATCTGCATCATCTGTTCCTTATCCGCTGCGCCTGAAGATTGCTCATTGCTTTTGCTGGATATACTTATCGGCGCCACTATCGCCATCATGCTGCCCATAAGCACTAGCATTCCCTTATCCAACGATTTAAATGCCGTAACGAAAAGCAGAGCCAGCACTGAAAGCAGGGTTATCGCAGCTACCGCAACCAAACTTATTGCTGCGTCCGCTGCGGAAAAGCTCACGCCGAGGGCAATATCCATCAGCCATATCAGCAGTATTGATATCACGATAGCCGCTGCAGAGAACATCGCCTGCACCGTTATCTTTGCAAGAGCCATCTTTGCGGGAGGGACAGGCGTGCTGCGGCGGAAACGGTCCCATTTCATGGAGATGTCATTGCCTATGCTGTCGGAGGCGCCCATGGCAAGCGCTGCTCCACCCACCAGCACAAACAGCTTGAGGGACAATCCGTCATCCCCGAGGAATATCCATTGTGCATCCTCAGGAATGAACATACCGAGATTGCCGTGCCTGAAGCTCAGCAGAAAGAGAAACGGCATCGGCACCATTATCAGCGTCATGATAAGATAGCTGACGATCGACTTCCGTACTGTGAAGAACTCACGGCACAAAAGAGCGGAAAAAGAGCCTTTTTTCATCACGACCACTCCTTTTTCTCCCTGTTCACATAGAACAGCATTATCTCTTCGAGGGTAGTCTTATCGAAGGTCAGACCCGAATACTTCGCCTTTGCGGCGCTCACATCCGCCACCATGACCTCAGCGCCGAAATCGTTGAGCCTTGCACTGATAAAATCCTCCTTCGCTATCTCGGAGAAATCAGACTTGCTGCACTTGATGACAGCGTGGCTTTCCAGTATCTCGTCCTTGTAGCCTGTCAGCAGGATGTGACCCTTGTCGATAAATGTAACGCAGTCGGCTATCTTTTCAAGGTCCGAGGTGATGTGGGAGGACATGAGTATGCTGTTCTCCTCATCCTGTATGTATTCACGGAAGATATCCAGTATCTCGTTTCTCACCACGGGATCGAGACCTGTCGTTGCCTCGTCCATGATGAGCAGCTTTGCTCCGTGGGAGAGGGCAGTAGCTATCTGCAGCTTCATCTTCATGCCCTTTGAGAACTTCTTTATCTTCTTCTTTCTCGGCAGGCAGAAGCGGTCGAGATAAGCGAAGTATTTCTCCTCGTCCCATGCGCCGTAAAGACCTCTGAACATGATGGAGAGCTGATTTGCATTGAAGCTCTCGTTAAACGGCATCTCATCGAACACCGCAGCGATATGCTCCTTGACCTCGTACTCGTCCTTTATATGATCCATACCCAGCATTTTTATGCTGCCGCTGTCTGCTTTGGTGATATTAAGCAGCGCACGGATGGTGGTGGTCTTGCCTGCGCCGTTCTGTCCGATAAAGCCCATCACGCAGCCTTTCGGAACGTTAAAGCTGATGTTGTCAAGAGTAAAGCCGTCGTA
Organism: Oscillospiraceae bacterium; assembly: GCA_045531575.1. Classification (GTDB taxonomy): domain Bacteria; phylum Bacillota; class Clostridia; order Oscillospirales; family Ruminococcaceae; genus CAG-115. The sequence goes on from JAZSEG010000233.1 coordinate 2,774, forward strand.
CTTCTTGGTAAGACCGCTTATTTCAATGGCGTTTTCGAAGTTACTCATCTGTATCTCCTCCATACATTAGTTCGAGCATCTCTTTCATCTCGTCGAGGGTAAGCTCGCACAGCCGTGCTTTTTCGCAGGCTTTGGCGAGAATCTCCTCCGTCTGACGGATGCTTTCTTCACGCAGAAAATCCGTGTTCTGCGACTTCACGAAGCAGCCCTTGCCTGCGAAATTTTCGATGAAGCCCTCACGCTCCAGCTCCTCGTAGGCACGCTTCGTGGTGATAACGCTGATGCGCAGCTGCTGAGCAAGCATTCGCATTGACGGCAGGGCGTCCCCTGCGGCAAGCTCGCCGCTCATTATGTGAGCCTTTATCTGGGAGATTATCTGCTGATAGATAGGCTCATCCGTTGAATTGCTGAGAATGATATCCATGGTGCACCTCTGTAGAAATTGTATATATACGATATACACAGTATAGCATGGATATACACAGTTGTCAAGGGGGTGCGGAAAATAATTTTCAAAATCCTTTTTTCTTGCCATTTCCAAGGAAATATGCTACAATTAAACCATCATCAAAAAGGAGCATAAAGCATGAATATCAGCATAGATATCAGCAAGGCGAACACAGCCAAAAACAAGCTGTACCGCGGCGCAGGCATGGTGAGCGGCAACAATTCCTCACGCCTGCTGCTGGATTATAAATACGAAGCGCCCGAGCGTTATAACGAACTTCTTGAGCATATCTTCGGCGCAGACGGCATAGGCGTTGTTCACCTGAAGCTTGAAATGGGCTCGGATATAAACTCCACCTCAGGCACGGAGCCGTGCGTAAAGCGCAGCGAGGACGAAAGTGCCGATGTGCGCCGCGGCGCAGGCTTTCAGCTTGCAGTGGATGTAAAGGCGAGATACCCCCATGTCACGCTGGATATGCTCTACTGGAGCGAGCCTGCGTGGGTCACCGCCGCTGCGGATGTGTATGACGCAAGATACAGATGGTATAAGGAAACGCTCATTGCTGCTTACGAGACCTACGGACTTGAGTTCGATTATGTCAGCGTATCGAGAAATGAGCGTGATATAGATTCCGAGTGGATAAAGTACATCGCCCGTCGTTTAAAGAGCGAGACGGAATGCCCCTACGACTTCTCCGCAATAAAGATAGTTGCGGCGGACGAGGACAACGCCTGGTGGATAGCGGCAAGGATGGCGGACGACGAGGAACTTAGAAACTCCGTTGACATCGTGGGCAGCCATTACACGAGCCACGCCACCGAGCAGGCAAGGCTGATGTCCGATGAATACGGCAAGGAATTGTGGTTCAGCGAGGGTAGTCCGCCCATGACCTATTCAAAGGGCGCAGCACGCTTTGACGGCTCGGGTCTTGCGGGAATAAACGGTGTTCTCGATGTGGCAAACCGCATCGTTGCGATGTATCCCTGCGGCTGCATGACCTTGTACGAATATCAGCCCGTGGTGTCCGCCTACTATGACGGAGTGACCTTCTGCCACAAGCAGCTCATCACCGCCTGCGAGCCATGGAGCGGATATTACTTCCTCGATAGCGGCTATTATATGTCGTTGCATTTCTCACGCTTCTTCCGTAGGGGATGGAGCTTCATCGACTCCGCCTGCCATAACGACAGTAAGGTCGGCGGCGACGGCCATGCGCTAGTGGATACCGTTTACAGCTACATGACCGCCTGCGATCCCGAAACAGGCGATTACAGCACCGTCATCGTGAATTCCACCGACAAGCCGCTTGAATATAACATCACCGCTTCCGTTGATAAAACGGTGCATATATGGGAGACCCGAGGCGCTGACAGTGGAAGTTTTGACGAGAACTATTTCAGATACATCGGCAGTATCTCTCCCGAAAAGTCAGAGGATGGTTATTCCTATACAGTAGCGCTGAAGCCGTATTCGCTGGTGACGGTCTCTACCCTTGAAACAGGCGACGCACCGAGAAATAACTAAACATCCGAGCTTATGCCGCTGCCCTACAGCGATGATTTCCGCTACGGCGATGATATCATTGCGGCAAGGGGCGGTGCGCCGAGATTCACCACCGATCAGGGCGGCGCTTTCGAGATAATTCCCGCCGATGGCGAGTATCTGCTGACTCAGCTTATCACGCCCGAAACAAAGGCGATGGAGTGGGGCGGCACGCCGAACCCCGTGACCTGCTTCGGTGACGACCGCTGGTATAACTACGGCATTTCTGCAAAAGTGAAGCTTTCTCCCTCAGATAAGCCTGAGGAGAACTATATCGGCGCAGGCGTGCGCTGCTTCATGACCTGCAGCGGCAACAGCGGATATTCTGTCCTGCTTTATGAGGACGGCAACTGGAAGCTGCGCCGCAACACAGAAGTGGTAGCCGAGGGAAGTGCGGATATCTCGCCCTACGAAATGAACGAGATATCAGTAGCGGCAGAACAGGGTAGGGTGACAGCATACATCAACGGAACGCAGGTTGCCGAGTACGCCGATAATGTGATACTCTGCGCAGGCAGAGCGGCGCTGTACAGCTCCTATAACAGGAACATGTTCGACAGGGTAGATGTGCGCTCGATAGGAGAGCGCTATTTCATCCGCCGCTGCGACGATACCGACGGCGAGTTTGAATATATCGGCGAATGGCAGCACAACACCATGACAGGCTTTGCGGACTACAGGCGCACTCTCTCCACGGGAGAAGCAGGCGCAGAGGTGATATTCCGCTTTGAGGGCAGCGGCTTCGCCATCTTCGGCGGAAACGGTGAAGCGGAGCTTGCTGTGGATATCGACGGCAGCACAGAGACCGTGAAGCTCTCGCCCAGCTGCGGACGTGAGATATTCCTCAGCCGCTACGGACTTCCCACAGGCGCTCACGAGGTAAGGATAAAGGTGCTTGCAGGCACGCTGAACATAGACGGCGCAGAAATAATATGACATAAAAACAGGCGGTACTCCGAAAGGAATACCGCCTTTGCTGTGTATCAGATAAGTGTGCATTCAGCAAGCGCCGAAAGCGTGGGGATAGCCGCTGCCACCTTTTCGGGTGTGGATATCTCGCCGAAGCCGTAAGCCGCATGGATGAACGGAATGCCCGCCTCAAACGAAGCGTCGCAGTCGCCCTGAGTATCGCCGACATATACTGCGTTCCTGCAGCCGCAGCGCTCCATAAGCGCCTTTATGGTGAAGCTTTTCGGCATCTCGGTATCGCCCCAGCACATGTGGTCGGAGAAGAACCGCCCATAGCCGCTGAACTGCAGAAAAGCCTCGATATAGCCTTTCTGACAGTTGCTGACGATGAACAGCCTGTGGCTCTGCGAGAGCTTTTGCAACGTTTCGGTCTCGTTTTCGAACAGCCTGCCGCCGTGGCGTGAAATGTACGCATTTTCATGCTCCATGCACCTGCCGAGAATATCCATCCGCTCGCTTTGAGGGAGCATCGGAAACAGCGTATTGGCGATCTCGTCCATGGTCTTGCCCATGATGCGGTGCATATCCTGTATCGTCACCGTCATGTCCGATACCGCAGGCTCATCCATCATGCGAAGCGCCTCTGTCCATGACTCGGCGACGCTTTCAGAGCTGTCCCAGAGGGTGCCGTCAAGGTCAAATATAATGCTTTCTGCTGTCATATAGTTGTCTCCGTTTTTGTGTGAATCTCGTCGCCGTAAAGTCCGCCACGGGTGCCTGAGGCTATATAGACCCTGCCTCTCTCCCTGAGGTCGCCGTCCATCGATATTATGCCGCCGAACATCTGCTCATCGGTGTTTATCCTTGCCCAGCTTTCGCCGAGATCAAAGCTGCGCCAGAAGCCGTATTCGCCGAAAAGCACACCGCTGATGTAGAGCGCAGGAACATCTCCGTCGCCCATGCCGAAGCCCACAGCCTTTACGAAGCTGTCGGATATCAGATGTGCCGAAACGCTTTCCTCACCGAACTCCAGCCGCCACAGACCATGCTCTTTCAGCGCGGCATAGCACACGCCGCTCTTGTTGTGGAGGAAGCGTATCTCCTTGTCCTTGAAGCCGTCTATGCCCGACATCCTGCATTCGGGGAAGCCGCCCGAAACGCTTATCTGACGGAAGCTCTCGCCGCCGTCGAAGCTTGCATACAGCTGACCATTCTCACCGAAGCCGTAGGCCCTGTGAGGGTCGATACGGTCGCTGAATATCTTGATGTGCTGCTCGCTGTCTGAAATATCGCAGCCGTTTATGTCGTATATCCTGATCTTCGTGAAGGTCTTTTCGTCAATATCGTATCTCACCGCCGCAAAGCAGGGTATCTGCATCCACTTGTAAGCGAGAGTCCACAGGATATATCTGCCGTCCGCAGTTATCGCAGCCCAGCCGCTGTTGGTGTTGGGGCGCTGGATAAGCTGTGATATCTCGTCCAGCTGCGGCGAGATGCCTGTGGGATATCCGATATGAGTGAAGCTTTCTCCTCCGTCACGGGTGAGTATCACGCCGCCCTTTGTGTGAGCCGTCCAGTTGCCCCTTGCAGTGGCGATAAAGGTATCGGGGTCGCTGTGCAGGAAATCCGCATTCAGGCAGGTGATGTAGCGGTGACCGTTCTCGTCCGCAAAGGAGTTCTCACAGGGTCTGCTGAGATCGCTGAACGCAAAGCCGCCGAGGTCGCCCACCAGGTCTATCACACGGTTCTTTCCGCTCGGCAGACCGTAGATGTTCATGTGAACGGTCTCCTCGATGCCGATGGTGTGGGTTGCGATATACGGCGCATCACTGCGGATATCCTTTATGGCGAACACGCCTGTTCCAGTGTTTATCACCGCATAGTCGGGATGGAACGGGTCTATGCGCAGGCAGCTCGTCCAGTGGAGAGGCAGCCTGCCGCCGTTGTATTCGGGCTTCAGATACGGCACATCCACCTGAATGTGCTCGGTATCGGTGCTTTTTATCACGCTGTAGCTTCTGCCGAAGTCATGAGATACAAAGACAGCGTCCCCATGGCCGCCCACGGAGCATATCGCAAGGGTATCGCAGAAGAAATCCACGCCGCCCAGTCCGAAAGGCAGCCTGCGGCGTTCGTTTTCGTCTGAAAAGCCGCTCCATTCGGGGGTGATATCCTCGCAGAAGCGCACTCTGCCGCCGCTTATCTCATAGCGGTACAGCCTGCCGTCAAAGCCGCCGCCGTTGTCGCAGGAGAAATCGTTCCAGCCGCCCCATGGGTTGCTCTTTATGGAGTGGGTGAACGTAATGAGAATATCCTTGCCGTGGCAGGCAATGCCGACAGGCACAAAGCCGTTGTGTTCGCAGCGTGGGTCGCAGAGCGGCTCGGGGATAGGCAGCGGATCAAAGCTCTTGCCGAGGTCGTAGCTCACATACAGCGTGTGTCCTCTGTTGCCGCCGTCTGCGCAAGTCTCGCCCGAGCAGGAAACTATCATGATATCGCTGCCCTCGGGGATGCATACAAATACGATGTTCTCCTCGTAGAAGCCGAGCCTTTCCCAGCTGTCGCCGTTATCCTCGGAGAGCCACATACCGTTCCCCTGAGAGCCGAAAAACAGCCTGCCGTCCTTGTACGCAAGTCTTTCCGCAGTGGAGCGTGCAGGGGAGTTTCCGTTGCAGCAGAAGGGAACAGGCTTTTCGGTGAAAGTCTCGCCGTAGTTGTCGGAAATCAGCAGGGAGGCTCTTCCGCCCGATGCGCCCTTTCTGAGGTTGCCGCACATGGCGTAGAGCATCTCGGGGCACTCTTCATCCAGTGCTATCGAAAGCGGCTGAGCGAGGTGATGCTGAAACTCCGTAAACCTGTTGCAGAGCGGCTGCCATCTGCCATCGGTGAAGCAGAAGCGGTAAACGCCGCCGATATCCGTCCTTGCATAGAGGATATCGGGGAACTTCGGATGAAATACGAATCCCGTAACAAAGCCGCCGCCCGGCACGGAAAGGCTGCTGTAGGTGTACTGAACATTTTCAAGTCGTTTCATATAGTTATTTCCTTGTTATGCTGTAGCCGACGAACTTGCCAACCTCCGCACGCAGCCTGAAAGCAGCCACGCCGTTTTCGGTGTAGAGGGGAGCGATAGTCCTGCCGTCAGAGAGCCTTGTGATGCTCTCGGCGTTTCTGATATGCACTATGATATCGCTGTCATAGGTGCCGTTGTCCACATAAGGGTAGATAACGAAGCTGTCGTTATCGTAAACGAAGATGCTTATCTGTCCCTTTGCGTCAAGGCGGATGCCGTTTACTTCAAATTCTCTCCTCATGCGTGAAAGCACGGTCTCGGGGAGATATTTTATATCGGAGAACACATCGGGCAGCACCATCGTCATCATCTGACCATCGCCGTAGGTGTCCCGTGCAAGCAGCGTGCACGCCTCCTCCTCTGAGATAGCCTTGCATATAGCGCCCCATGTGGCGTTGTTGCGGAATTCCATCACAGGCACTGTCACAGCCTTTTCGGAGCTTTCTCTCTCCCATCTGTCGTAGAAGAAGGAGTTTTCCGCACAGAATGCATTGGTGGTGAGGTGTCTGCCTCTGCTGCGGATGGAGGTGATGCGTTCAATGCCCTTGCCGAGGGTCGCATTCACGAAGCCTGCCGTTACAACAGCCTTGCCGCCCTTTGCAATGTAATTCTCAAGCTTTGCGACGATGTCCTCGTCATAAGCGGAGGAGGCTGTCAGCAGCATGGTGGGAGCGTCCACCTCGAAAACAGGCGTAGGCAGCACAGGGAAGCCGTTCATGCCGAGATAGTCCTGAACATTGTCCTCGCCCTGAGAAGCGTTGGGGATATAGCAGGGGATGCCCACAGGCTTGCCGAGCTTATCAAGGAGGGAATCCAGCTTATCCAGCATAAAGCCGAGCGCAGGCACGTTCACGGTGTCCACAAGGCTCTGGAAGCAGAACATCATCATCTCTCTCGGCTTTGAAAAGGCGGTGAGATAAGCCTGCTCAAGGTAGTAATCCAGCATCCTGCAGTCGTAGGGGTCAAACCAGCCGCCGCCGTTTCTTTCGGGAGCCATCTTTTCCATATAGCTCATAAGCGAATAGGAGAGATAGCGGGGCAGGTGCTGATCGTGGTTTATGGGGTCACGGGTCTCTGTGCCTGTATAGATGAGGTCGAAGATCTCCTTCTGCGAAGCGGGGTCGTAGCCTGTTTCCTGATAGGATTCCATCCAGTTTGGATATTTGATGGTTATCCTGCAGTCAGGCGCAATAGCCTTTGCGGGAGCGATGACATATTTCTGCGATGCCTTGTACATAAGGTCGCAGCGGTAAGCCTGCCAGCTGCCGTCGGTGATGCCATGCTCACGGTTGAATTCATCCCTGCCGTTCCTGCACTTTTCGCAGGTGCAGTTGGTGAAGAAAAAGTCGTCGATGATGAAGCTTCCGAACACTCTTGCGTTCATCTCGCAGACCTGCTTCAGGGTGTTCATCATTGCCTCGTCGTTATAGCACATCACGTTGAAGATGCGCTGTTTTTTTGCGGCACCCTCGGGGTCGGGCATGCTGGTGGTGATGCCGCCCTCTGTCTTTATGCCGTTGCGCTGAAACACATCCCTGCACAGCTTCAGCTCGTCCTCGGTGGCAAAGCAGCCGTCCCTGAAAGGCTCGATATACACCTTGTCAAGGCGCATGTGCTTGGAAAAGAAATCTATCTGCTTCTGCAGAGTCTGCTCATCGGTGTGCTTTACGCCCTGTGCGATGAAATATACTACCAGCTCAAAATTCCTGTAGTTTCCCATAATTTATTCTCCTAACAGATGTTGTGATTTTACAGCAAGACCCGACGCTGCCGTCGGGTCTGTATTCTTGATTTTCAATCAGGGTGCCTTGTAGGTGAAGGTGATGGAGATGGTGGTAACCTTATCCTTGTTGCCGAGGGGCATGATCTGCGCCGTGCAGCCAGTGAGATCGCCGTCGGGAGTTCTTGCCTCTGCAGGAGGCTTGGATACCCAGCCGTTATAGAGGTTTACTCTCGTGCACTTCTCATCATCGGAAGCGGTGTACTCCTTGCCTGCAAGCTCATAGGGAGCGTTGTTGATGAGTATCTTGTCGATAGTCACGGTGTAGCCCGGGAAGAGGATCTCGCCGTTGGAGATGCCCAGTGCGGAGAATGCAGTGCCGTAAACGCCGCCGATATCGGAGAAGTCAAGGCTTACGGTGTAGGTGCCCTCGCCTGTGATCTCAACGTTCTGTGCGAGAACGCCCTTGGTCTTGTTTGTGGGGTCGTAGTTATCGCCCACGCTGTAGGCAACGCCCCAGTCGCCGCTCTGGAACATGATCCATGCAACAGCCTTGTCGTCTGCGGGGAGGATATCCACTTCGTCAAGGAAAGCCTCGTTTGCAGCGGCGTAAGCGTCATCTATGCGCTGCTTTGCGGCAGCCTTGATGTCCTCGGTGGGGATTCCTTCCTCGCTCTTTGCGTAGCGGCGTGTATCGAAGATATTGCCGATGTCCTCGTTAGCCCATGCAAGGCTGCGGCGCTTGTAGAATTCGCTGCAGTCCCACAGGAGAGGGCAGAAGTCGTAAAGATCGCAGTTGTCCAGCAGGTTGTTGTAGAAGTCGGTGACGTTCTCCTTGCCGCCGCCCATTACCGCATATTCGCCGATAACAACGCCGTAGCCTGCCTCGGAGAACTTGCTCAGGCGCTCAAAGAGCTTGTTCATCTCATCGTAATCGGAGGGAGAGCCCCACTGTGTAACAGCGTCGGTGCCGCAGTAATCCCAAGGGGTGTAGTAATGCACGGAGAGCAGCAGCTTGTCCTCTGCGGTGTCCTCAGGCATCTTGAAGCGCTCGTCGCAGGTCATGGTGTTATCGGTGTTGTAGCCTGCGATCAGGAGGAATCGGTCAGCATTGTTGCCGCCTGTGGAGCGGACAAGCTTTACGAACTCGCTGTTGATCTCATAAGCCTTTTCGTAGCACTCGTTCTGAGTCAGCACGCCCTTGGAGCCTGTGATCTCCTTATCGTTCAGGCGGTCACCCAGCTCCTCGTTTGCAGCCTCGAAAATGAGCTTATAGGAGTAATCCTTGAAGCGCTCGGATATCTGAGTCCACATGGACTTGTAAAGCTCCATGCCCTGCTCACGGACAGCCATATCAGCGGAGCCGAACATGCCCCACCAGCCGCCGTCCCAGTGGTCGTTGATGATTACATACATATCTGCGTCGAGTGCGAAGTTCACGATCTCCTCAACTCTTGCCATAAGGCGCTCGTCGATGGTGTAATCGCCGCTCTCGAAGTTCATACCGTTTGTCCATGCGATGGGGATACGGATGGTATCGAAGCCTGCGTCCTTCATGCCCTGGATCATTTCGGGTGTGGTGTAGGGCTGACCCCAGCCGGTTTCCATATCGCCGGGGTTCATTCCTGCGAGATAGCCGCCGTGGTTGTACGCCTCGAGGGTGTTGCCGAGGTTCGTGCCGTTGCCCATCAGTCGGATGACTTCAAGGGATGTGAGGTTATTGCCCTCAGGTGCGTCTGTGCCTGCATTGCCTGCATCGGTAGAAACAGAGCTGTCGTTGGATGTATCATCCGCAGGTGCAGAGGACTGCTCTGTGCCTGTGCAGCCTGTCAGCAGCATTGCAGCCGCCAGGAACACTGCGGATATCGCAGTGCGTAATTTTCTGAGCTTCATGTAGATTCCTCCTGTGATGTTGTCGGATTGCCTCCGACGGGATATGTAATCGTTTTACCAAAAACATTATACTTATTTTAACATGGAATGTATATAAAATCAAGCACTTTTGTGATAAAAAACTGACTATTTTTCATAATTTTATGGCGGAGAAGTGCTGATGCGGCATCACAAAAGGATTTGCACTGTATTAAAAAGTATTGACAAAGCGGCGGATTTGTGTTAGAATATTGAAGTATTACGCCGGTATGATGGAATTGGCAGACGTGACGGACTCAAAATCCGTTGGTGGCAACACCGTGTGGGTTCGACCCCCACTACCGGCACCATTTTAAAAGTTAGGAGTGAGGAGTTAGGAGTGAGGAGTTGTTGAGGTCGGCTACGCCGACATTATTTCAATTTTTCCTCTTTTATGACTCATCTTTGTTTTCGTGATAACAACAAAAGGAGTGGCGGAATGAGAAAAGTAGGCTCCATCATGTGCTTTGCGGTGGCTGCCGCAAGCGTTATCTTCGGGCTGTTTGCAAAAGGCTCAGGCGGATGGTTCTTCAGCCTTGCGATCTTCCATAATGTTGAGAACGGCACGTTTCTCGGCCTTATCGGAAACATCTTCGGCGTTCTGCTGACTCTGGGCGGCTTTGCCGTGACAGGCTGGTTCGGTCTTTCAAAGAACGATAAAAAGGCGCTGATAAGCTCCGCTGCGATGCTGGCGCTGTGCGTGCTTTCGCTTATCATCTCCATCTGCACCCGTGATTTTTCCATCGGCGATATCCTTATTGCAGCGCCGCCTGCACTTATCCTTATTGATCTGTTCAGATCCCACTGACATACATAGCAAAGACCTGAGAAGCTTCTCAGGTCTTTTTCATTTCCGCACGCCGCTCTTTTATGCCACGGAGTATCGCAGCCTTTGCGGCGAGAGCCTGTTCCTCTGTGGCAGGCTGAACACCTTCGAGAGGGTAGGGGAGCGAGAGCTTTTCATACTTCGCCACACCCATCACATGATACGGCAGAACATCCAGCGCCTTTACGCTGCGCAGACCGCCGATGAAGCGACCCAGCCTGTAAAGCGGCTGTTCGTCGGTGGTGATATCAGGCACCACAACGTGCCTTATCCACATCGGCACTCTGTTTTCCGCAAGATATTCGGCAAAGGCGAGAACGCTGCGGTTGCCCTGCTGAGTAAGCTCGGTGTGCTGTTCTTCGTCGATGTGCTTTATATCCAGCAGCACAAGGTCTGTGGACTTTATCAGGCGGTCAAACTCGGGGCGTGCAGCCTCGGAAAAGGTGATTCCCGAGGTGTCGAGGCAGGTGTGGATGCCCCTTTCCTTTGCCGCCTCAAACAGCGCAGTCACGAACTCTATCTGCATCAGTGGCTCGCCGCCTGTGACGGTTATTCCACCCTCACGGTAGAACTCTCTGCAGCTCTCGTACTGGCTGAGAAGCTCCTCTACAGTGGTTTCTGTGCCTGCTTCGGTGTCCCATGTATCGGGATTATGGCAGTATTTGCACCGCAGCGGACACCCCTGCATGAACACCACAAAGCGGATGCCCGGCCCATCCACCGTGCCGAAGGATTCTGTTGAGTGTATAAGTCCTGTTATCGTAGTAACACCTCCATATAAATCGGAATACATCGCTACGCTCAAATGAATGATGAATAATGAATATTGAAAAATGAATAATATCGGTGCGGCTTCGCCGATTATTTAAAATACGTCGCCGCAGGCGACCACATTAATTATTCATTATTCGTTATTCTCTATTCAATATTCATTAGAATTTGAAGTTACATTGCAATGTCGTATCTACAACATAAAAAAGGGCGGATCTGTTCCGCCCCTTATTATCAGATCTTAGTATGGAATGTTCTTGCGATTACGTCATCCTGCTGCTCTTTTGTCAGCTTGTTGAAGTTCACCGCATAGCCCGAGACCCTGATGGTGAGCTGCGGATACTTCTCGGGATGAGCCTGTGCGTCCAGCAGAGTCTCTCTTGTGAACACGTTTACGTTGAGATGATGTCCGCCCTTCATTGCGTAGCCGTCCAGAAGGGATACAAGGTTGTCTATCTGAAGCTTGTTGTTATCCATATTGTTCTCCTTTCGTGGCGGGGGAGAGGTCATTCCTCGCCGTCCAGCCCCTTGTGCAGAGTTGGTACGCTGCACGCCGTATTGCCCTTGCAGCAGTCGGTGCTGTTCATTGTCTGAGTGGTGATATCCTCGCCCTCGGCGGTGACGTTTATGTGCGCCGAGCCGCTCAGACACAGGCTGTCAAGCATCTCTGCGAGCTTTCTCGCCTCGTCGTTACTGCACATCGGCAGCCGCCTTTTTCAGATCTTCCTCGGAGATATCGAGGTCGATATCCAGATCCTCCAGCATAGAGAGACCAGCCTTGCCGAGTGCGTCAGGCACGATGGAGAAGGTGTTGGAGATACCGTCCTGTGCGTGCTTGAAGGGCAGCTTAGCAACGGAGCTGAGGGACGCTGCAGCGCCGTGAGTATCTCTGCCGTGCATGGGGTTAGCACCCGGTGCAAGCGGAACGCCCATCTTTCTGCCATCGGGGGTGTTGCCTGTTTTCTTGCCGTAAACCACGTTGGAAGTGATGGTGAGGATAGACATTGTGGGAACGCCGTGTCTGTAGGTGTGGTGGCGCTTGATCTTCTCCATGAAGGTCTCCACGATATCCACTGCGATGCTGTCCACACGGTCGTCGTTGTTGCCGTACTTGGGGAAATCGCCCTCCACCTCATAGTCCACCACGACACCGTCCTCGTCACGGATGCACTTTACCTTTGCATACTTGATAGCGGAAAGGGAGTCCGCCACAACGGAAAGACCTGCGATACCTGTTGCGAAATAGCGCTTTACCTCTCTGTCATGCAGAGCCATCTGCAGTCTTTCGTAGCTGTATTTATCATGCATATAGTGGATGACGTTCAGAGTGTTCACATACAGCTCTGCCAGCCAGTCCATCATCTGATCGTACTTTTCCATTACATCGGCGTAGTCGAGGTAATCGCCCTCCACCGCTCTGTACTTGGGAGCCACCTGTATCTTCAGGCGCTCGTCCACACCGCCGTTGATGGCGTAGAGCAGGCACTTTGCGAGGTTTGCTCTTGCGCCGAAGAACTGCATCTCCTTGCCCACTCTCATGGAGGATACGCAGCAGGCGATAGCGTAGTCATCACCGTGGGTGAAGCGCATCAGATCGTCGTTCTCGTACTGCACGGAAGAAGTCTCAATGGACGTCTTGGCGCAGAAGCGTTTGAAGTTCTCGGGCAGATT
>JAZSEG010000059.1:0-4446 GCA_045531575.1 Oscillospiraceae bacterium
CAAGGGGAGTTATCCGACTCCCGAAGCGGCTATGGAAGCGGCATTTGACGAGCTGGATAAGCTGAAATAAGCAAAAGATCAGGCAGGGTAACGCTCTGCCTGATCGGTTTTATAATTGTACTGAAAACAGCCTAGATAATATGGTAGAATATTATCAAAGGACAGGAGGTGCAGAAAATGTACGTGATCGCTGATATCGAATGGAACATGAATAAGTTCGGATTGAAGCATCCTACGCAGCTTGCGGCAGTCAAGGTCGACGAAAACTGGAATTCTACATATAAGTTTTATTCCTTTATTCGTCCCCGTGATGAGAGCTTCCATAACTGGAATCATGTTTCTTATAAAGGCGGCAGTATAGAGGATTTCAAGCACGCTAGAAACGCTTACGCAGTGCTTGCGGATTTTCTGTGCTGGCTGGATGAGGACGATATCCTGCTGTGGTGGCAGGAGGAGTCTGCGAAGGTTTTTGGTGCATCTGTCCATGATATTCTGAAAACCCAGATTGTTAATAAGACGGTCATTCTGGGTGACTATGTCCATGAGTATCTTTCTGGACAGGAGAATGCTGTCGGTAACGCATATAAGCTGGCTGAAGCGAGGGGAATTGATGTCAACAGACCGCTTAAGAACAACTCTGAAAATGACGTGCGTGTTATTCATGAGCTGATTCAGAAGATCAGATTTCCGCAGAAAGAGCTGCTGAAGCCACTTCCTGATAAGAAAAAACCGATCGTAAGACGTCAGAGAGCAAACGCTCATCAGCCCTATCAGTACGATCAGACCACCAACACGATGCACCGTTGTGAGTGTGATAAGTACGATCGTGACAGTGTGGAGGTCAAAGGATACGAAACACTGAAAGTCGTATTTCTCAGTGATATGCGTATCTGCGGTTGCTGTAAGTCGGATTATCGTGCGGCACGCAGGGAGCGTAACCGCCGTACTATCGAGCGAATAAGTTGCGCATATATCTATACAGAGTCTTCTAAGGTGTTTCATCGCAGGGATTGCTTTTGTATGCTCAGTGCAACTGAAATAAAGGGCATCAGGCAGTACGAAACTGGAATTAGGATGGGAAAAAGCCCCTGCAGCAGATGTAATCCTACCGAAAAAGATATGTTCAGACACAGTGATGCTAAGGAATGGAGCAAAAAGAAGAAAAAAACTCTGAAGCAGAGCGCACCTAGGGTAGTCGACGCTGCTATGAAACGCCAGAGAATCGCCGCTGAAGCCCGTGCCAGATTATTGAACGACAATTTGAACGAACAGCAGAGAACAGATATCTATACGCTGACACAACCCAGATTTGCTTTTTTTGCAGGCATGGGATACAGCACATTTCATAAGAGTGACTGCGGCAAGCTGCGTGGAGTTACAAACATTCATGGCTATGCAAGGTATTCTGAAGCAATGCGTGCAGGAATGAAACCATGCCGTCACTGCCGTCCGTCTCCGAAGCAGGATATCACGTTGTCAATACCGATAACCAGCCGCCAGCGTAACGACGATTGTGTTGAATTGCTTGAGCGGCGCTGTAATGAGTCAGGCTATCCGTGCAGCTATGAACAGAAGTATTTCTGCCTTGAAACACCCGTAGGCAAGTGGAAGGTCAACACTGTTACATTTCCGATAAAACTAAAGCATATCAATCTTGCGATGTCACCGCTTGAAGTTCACTATCATACTCAGCCGAGACTGTTCCTTTCTTTTGTGGATGTGTTCAAATATATCAAGCGTCATGATGAAGAACTTATGCGCAAGCAGATGGAGAGGGAAGCGTCTAAGCAGAATAGTATGCTTACGAGGCAAAAACAGAAGCTTGCTGGTGCTGTTTGATGATGACAGTATAATATAGGAATAATCAACGGGCATCGTTTCAGCGATGCCCATTACTTCACCCGAACCTCCCCCTGAGCTTCTCCAGTGCTCGTTTCTCGATCCTTGAGATATACGAACGAGATATCCCCAGCTCCTTAGCGATCTCACGCTGAGCAAGCGGTTTGCACACCCGCCCGTCCTTGTCTGGAATACCGTAACGTTTTGCGATGATCTCGCGCTCGCGTTCGTCCAGTTCCTCCTCAATGAAGCAATACAGCTTCTCGGAGTTTATCTTCAGCATGACATCCTCCTCGACGTTGATGTCAGAGCTGCATATATCTGCCAAAGTTAGTGCGTTGCCTTCGCTGTCTGAATCGATAGGCTCGCTTATCGACACCTCGGTAAGCTGATGCTTTATCTTTCGGAAGTACATCTTTATTTGGTTATCTATACACTTAGAAGCGTAAGTGGAAAAATGATGTCCCTTACTGTAGTCAAACGTCTCAGCTGCACGGATGAGGCCAATGGTGCCTATGGAGATCAGATCATCCTGTTCATTGGATTCGGGGTAGTTCTTGTTGACGATATAAGCCACAAGACGCAGATTGTGTTCTATCAGCTTATCACGGGCGGACATGTCCCCGCCCGCAACAGCGGCGATGACCTCAGCTTCCTCTTTTTTGTTGAGCTGCTTTGGAAACATGTTCCTGTTATCCATATGCAGACCAAAAAACAGCAGATCTTCCAGTGCGAGCTTTAAGAAGATTTCAAACATATTCATCCCTCCCGCACCTAGTTTATTTGAAGCTGCCTGTACATAATTACAAAAGCACTTGAAATAGTGCTGACAGATGTGGTATACTTGTAATGTAGGAGAGGTGCATTATGAAGGATATAACTATATACAGCAAAGATAATATGATAGAAGAAGCGGTATTTGAGGAGGTCTGGAAGCTCATGGAGATTGCCTTTCCATCTGATGAGCGTTGGGACAAAGCAGGCTTCCTTTCGGAATATCAGAATCCTGAATTCCGTAGCATGGTGTATCATCCCGATGGTAAGCTCGGCGGCGTCATGGATTTCTGGGATTTCGGCAGTTTTATCTATGTGGAGCATTTTGCTGTGCAGCCGCATCTGCGTGGACAGGGAATAGGCGCAACGCTTATATCTGAGCTTTCCCGCATTGCAGATGGACGAACGTATCTTCTTGAGGCAGAGCCGCCACAGGATAGTGATATCGCAGCACGCAGGATCGCATTTTATGAGCGTCTCGGCTTTGTGCTGAATAGTCATGAATACATACAGCCCGCTATGGGTAAGGATGAGCATCCTCTGCCGCTGGTGATAATGTCTGCACCTTCGGCACTCACCGAAGAGCAGTTTGTTTTTGTCCGTGATAAGATGTACGAAAGAGTATATCATGGCTGCGGATTATAAAATGTAAATAGCCGTCGTGAAAATTGCGGTATATCGCATTTCACGGCGGCTTTTTTTGTGTGATATGACGTTTTTTAAACAATATCAGAAAAAGGGTTGAAAATTTATAGTGGCGGTGCTATAATCATTTCGGTCAAATAAATAGTGAGAGGTAATTATGGCGTCATATACAAGAAGTATGACCGAGGGCAGTGAGCTTGGTCATATCATCAGATTTACACTGCCGCTGCTGTTGGGTAACCTGTTTCAGCAGCTTTATAATGTTGTGGATTCGGCGATAGTCGGAAAATATCTCGGCAGTGATAAGCTTGCTGCTGTGGGATGTACAGGTTCCATTACATATCTTTTCTATACGTTGTGCATTGGTCTTGCAACAGGTGCGGGAATACTTATCGCTCAGCGTTTCGGAGCAAGGGATATCAGTTCTGTTAAGCAGCTTATCGCAAATTCCGCCTATGCGCTGCTTGCATTGGGCGTGGTTATCACTGTTGTTTCAACACTTTGTGCAGAGCCGCTTCTGTGCTTGCTTGATACTCCCGAAACTCTCTTGCAGGATGCTGTGGGATATATGCAGATAGCCTGCATGGGTACCGTGGCAGTGGCAGCCTATAACTGGATAAACTCCGTGCTGCGTTCTCTGGGCGATGCCCGCACGCCGCTCATATTTCTGATAGTTGCAAGCATTATCAACGTTGTTCTCGACCTGCTGTTTGTTGTTGTGTTTCAGATGGATGTGCAGGGTGCGGCACTTGCGACAATTATTTCCCAGGGAATATCTGCGCTCGGCAGCATCATTTTTGCGTTTTTCAAGAATCCCTGCTTCCGTCTTGCACGCAATGAGCTAAAGCTGCGCATGAATGTGTTCAACAAGTGCTTAGTCACTGGTATACCGATAGCGTTGCAGAATGCGCTGGTGTCTGTTTCGATGATCGCACTTCAGCGCACCGCAAACAGCTTCAATGAGGATGTAATGGCGGCGTATACAGCTTCCATGCGTGTGGAGCAGTTGGTGCAGCAGCCGTTTGCATCGCTGAATGCTGCGATATCCACCTTTGCAGGACAGAATATCGGAGCAGGCAAGCGTGAAAGAGCCGTCAAAGGCTACCATCGCTGTGTACTTGTGGGACTGGGATTCTCTCTTCTTATGCTCGCACTCTTCATGCTTTTCAGCCGTCAGATAGTTGGTAT
>JAZSEG010000137.1:0-2624 GCA_045531575.1 Oscillospiraceae bacterium
CATCGCTACATTTGCGAGGATGTGGAAATGCTGCGATATCCGCTGAGCTTCCTGCTCCATTTCAGGGGAATTCAGCTTCAGAAACGCCGCCCTCACATACCTCGATGCAGGCGAAAGATCCCCCGGCAGACCGATAGCGCCGAACCCCCTGCCGAATGGCTCCATCCCCTCTGCCCAGCCGCTGTTTTCGGGATAGCTGGCAGTCAGATGCCCGTATTGTCGGATGTTGTTCAGGTGAAACGGAAACGGCGGCGAGTTCGTCAGCACGCCTATCGGGTCATGGTGGAGCTTCATACCCTCGGCGGTGCATTCAAGCACCAGTGCGCTGTTGCCATCCGAAAAATGCCAGTGCAGCGGAGTATTCGGCACAGCCTCGCTGAACGGTATGTCCGCAAGCACCGTTTCACTCAGCAGCGCCACCGCCTGCGAAACATCACAGCACTGCGAAAGCACCCACGGTATCACCTCAAACGGCGCTATGGCGTGCTTTCCGCCCTCATCGCCTCTCAGATACACGCACTCGGGAAAGCTCAGTGCCGCTGCACACAAGCCAGCTTCGTTCATTCCGTCGCAGTACAGCGGAACTCCTTCACGCACAGCCGCAGCTCCTATATACGCAAGGTGTTCTCCCCTGTCGCCGCAGCTGACAAAATGCAGCGGATGCCTTCGTGGAGTTATCACCACCGCCGTTTCCAGCGGGAATTCTATATCCATATTCCGTCCGAAGCAAAAGCCGCCGTTGTTCATGGAAATACTGGTACACATATTCTTCTCCTTGATTTTTTATACCATTATTCCCGTATCAGCCACAACAAATTCATCCAAAAAGAAACAAGCCACCGCATACACGGTGGCTTGATATGAGTTATGTCTTATTCCCTGTCGGAGAGATTACTTTCTCTTCTTGGAAACGAGCAGAGCGCCAGCAGCGAGAACTGCTACGCCAGCAACTGCAGCAACACCCTCAACGCCTGTATCGGGGGACTGCTTGTCGCCTGTTGTGGGAGCTGTTGTATCAACAACAGTATCAGCGGGAGCCTCAGCAGCTGCCTCGCCTACACCAGCGATTGTGAATGTAACAGCGATGCTCTCATCGAAGTTGATGTTAGCAGTGTCAACAGCAGGAGCGTTTACAGTGTCACCGTAAGCGTTGAAGATCTCGATACGGATCTTACCGTTGCCCTCGATATCGCCGAAGATAATGTTGTCCTGGTTTACGGGAACGTCTGTAGTTGTGCCGTCAGCGCTTGTTGTTGTGATGATAACATCAGAAACAGAGATGCCCTTGGACTCAGCAAAAGCCTGCTTATCCTTACCTGTTACGCAGTCAGCATAGCCATCAGCGTTTGCACCAGCGTCCTTAGCAGTAGCAAGGCCGTCGATATCTACGCAGAATACCTGTGCACCTGTAGCAGCTGCGCCAACCATTTCGCCTGTGTCAGCATCCTCTACCTGAGCGGTGGGAATGGAGCTGTCAACGAAAACGGTGTATGTACCGTCAGCTGTGATATCAACTGTACCAGCAGGGAACTCTGCTGCGGACCAGCAGCCCCAGCCCCAGTTGGTGTCTGTGTACATCAGGAATGCTTCGTGAGCGGAAGCTACAACTGCCATTGTGGAAGCTGCGATGGTAGTAGCAGCAAGAGCAGCAATGATCTTTCTTAACTTCATAGTTAAAATCCTCCAAAAATATGATCAAATAGCGCAGGGCCATCCCACGCATTATTTGTACTTATATTGTATAACATTATGGAACTTTTTTCAATTGTGTATTTAGACAAAATTAAACGTTTACTCAAGCTCTAAATTAGGCATAATTCACAAATCTGTGATACTTAATTACCTAAATAATCAATAAATTGCTTAATTCGTCTGCCGGGATCAGACGGTAAAGCTGCCGCCTCCGCCGTTTCTCTTCTTGCGTACGGTCACGTTGGGATTATCCTCAGGCTCCTTCATAATCGCATCGAACAGGCGCTGGGTCTTGTTGGAACGGCTGCGCTTCTTTTCCTTCAGCATCTCCAGTTCCTCTGCATCAGGCTCAGGGAAAAGATTACGCTCCTCTGTCCAGATGCCGCTGGGGGCGTTCTTCTCCGTCACCACCTCGGGGATGTTTCTCTTAGGCTCAGGCTTTTCAGCACGCTTTCTCGGTGCGGGAGCAGGCTTCACATCCACCTCAGGCACGGGAGCAAATGCAGGCTCTGCAGCCTCTGCCACAGGCTCAGCGATATCCACAGGTACAACTGGCTCAGGAACAGGCTCTGCAACAGGCTCGGGGATGAACTCTGCGGCAGGCTCAGGCACGGTAGCCTGCACCGCAAGGGCAGAGTTTTCCAGATCATCAAATATCGCCGCCGCATGTCTCAGCAGCTCATCTGCAGGAGCCTCGGGACGTGATACCGCCGCAAACTCGCTGCTCTGCACCACAGGCGCACCCGATATCTTTCCGTAAGCGGAGATGGCACGGGCATTCTTGCGGATGACCTTAGGCTTCTGCATAGCCACCTCAGGCTCTGCAGGCATTTCTGCCGCAGACGGCTCGGCTGCAGGCGCTGTCGGAGCAGGCTCTGCCTCAGCGGGAACGATATCCCTTTCAAGATCGAACACATTTCCATAGGTCTCAA
>JAZSEG010000238.1:0-4838 GCA_045531575.1 Oscillospiraceae bacterium
ATCGCATTGAAATCAGCGGCTAAGCCGCTTTGGGCGTTCATTCGTAAGAATGAACGTAGCGTTGAGGGCTACGCCGTCAATGCGCTCATTCCTAATTCCTAATTCCTCATTGAATTTGACGAACTACGCTCGTCAAATTCCGATTTTTACAGCGTCTCGCCGTTCATATCTGCAAAGAAGGATACGTTTCTGAAGCGCTCGTCCTTGCCTGCCGCCTTCAGCGAGTTCTCTATAAGCTTTCTGAGCGTACTGCTGCTGCGGCATTTTATCAGCAGCCTGTAGCGGTATCTGCCGTTTATCTTCGCCGCCGCACAGGGAGCAGGTCCCAGTAATGCAAGCGGTATCTCCTTTGTGAGAGCCTTTCTCTGCTCCTCTATGATGCGCACAAAATGCTTTGCAGCTCCTGCGCACACGCTGTCTGACAGCGCAGAGAACGTAACCGCCACAATATCACAGAATGGCGGATAAACCATCGCCTCGCGCAGCTTTATCTCCTCCTCGTAAAAGGAGGGATAATCCTGCCTTGCCGCTAAATTCAGCACATAATGCTCAGGCGTAAAGGTCTGGAGCATCGCTCTGCCCTTTCTTCCGCCTCTGCCCGAACGACCCACCACCTGAGTTATCAGCGAGAAGGTGCGCTCGTATGCCTTAAAATCCCCTGCGTAAAGGGAGTTGTCTGTCTTTAAAACGCCCACCAGTGTGACGTTCGGGAAATCCAGTCCCTTTGCTATCATCTGCGTGCCTACGATGATATCGTACTCGCCGTTGGCAAAGGCTCTGAACTTGTTCTCGAATGCGTGCTTTGTGGAGGTGGTGTCTGCGTCCATGCGGAGTATCCTCGCCCTCGGGAATATCACAGAAAGCTCGTCCTCCACACGCTGTGTGCCTGTGCCTTTCATACTCATGAACGGACTTCCGCACTTCGGGCAGGTCTTTGCAAGCCTGTGGGAATATCCGCAATAGTGGCAGATAAGGCTGCCGTTCGCCATGTGATAGGTCAGCGGAACAGCGCAGTTGGGGCATTCCGCAGCACTGCCGCAGGCGGCACAGCGAACGCTTGTATGATAGCCTCGCCTGTTCAGCAGCAGAATGGACTGCTCGCCACGGTCGAGGTTTGCCTGTATCTCGTCGATAAGGGGCATGCTGAACGCAGAATGATTGCCGTTCTTCTGCTCCTCTTTCATGTCAACTATATATACGTCAGGCAGAACGGCGTTGTTGTAGCGCTCGTCCAGCTCAAAAAGGCTGTATCTGCCGATCTGTGCGTTGTAGTAGCTTTCAAGGGAGGGTGTTGCGCTCGCCAGCAGCAGGAATGCGTTGTGAGCAAAGCAGCGCTGCTTTGCGGCTTCCCTTGCGTGGTAACGTGGAGCGTTCTCGGACTTGTAGCTGCCCTCGCCCTCCTCGTCTATAACGACTATGCCTAAGTTCTGAACGGGAGCAAAAACTGCGCTTCTCGTGCCGATGACTATCTTAGCTTTTCCGCTCTTTATGCGGCGGTATTCATCCGCTCTCTCACCGAGGGAAAGGCTGCTGTGCAGCACTGCCACCTCTGCGCCGAAAAGCCTGCGGAACTTTCCCACCATCTGCGGCGTGAGAGATATCTCAGGCACCAGCATCATGGCGGACTTGCCCTGCTTCACCGCTTCGTCAATAAGGCGTATGAACACCGATGTCTTGCCGCTGCCCGTGATGCCACGCAGCAGTGCACATTTCGGGTCGGTCTCGTTCATCAGCGACAGCAAGCCGTCAAAAACCTGCTGCTGTTTTTCCGAGAACACGATGTCCGAGGGGCTTTCGCTGGCTTCCTCTGTTGGCTCGGTGCGGAATACCGTCTGCTCGTAAAGCTCCAGCACGCCCTTTTCCACAAGGCGCTTCACCACTGCCTGAGTCACACAGCAGGCATAGCACACCTCTTTCACAGACGCCGTTTCGGAGCCTGCAACGAACTCCGTCACCTGCTTCTGCTTCGGTGTGAGCTTTATCTCCTCCTCTGTCTCAGCAAGGCGCACAAGGCGGGTGGTCTCGTCTCCCACACGGCGCTTCAGTTCCTCATTCTCTGAGACAGCGCCCTTTGAAAGCAGCGACTTCAGCAACTTTCCGCCATCGGGCAGAGTGGATATCATCTCCGTGCGGGCAAGCCCGTCCGTCTCTTTCAGCTTGCAGAGAAGCTCACTCTCGGCAGCGGTAAGCTCTCCGCAAAAGTCCTCGTTCACGCTGTAGTGAGTACGCAGCGAAAAGCTCAGACCCGAGGGCAGCACCGCCCTGAAAGCGTCGTAATATGTGCAGAATGTGGTATCTCTCAGCCACTCACAGAGCTTCAGCAGCTCCTCTGAGAGGCAAGGCTCCTCATCCGCCGCAAACAGCAGCTTCTTCAGCTTCGAGGTATCGCCCTCCTCAATGCGGAACACTAGCGCCATGCGGCTCTTGTTTCCACGACCGAACGGCACAGCCACTCTCATTCCACGGCGGAGCGTGGCTTTAAGCTCCTCAGGCACGGCGTAGCTGTACAGCGTATCAAAGCTGTAGGAGGTGTTCTCCACCGCCACCAGCGCAATAAGCTCGTTCATGTAATATTATTCACCCTTGATCTCGTTAAGTAAGTGGGTACATCTTTCCTTGCGGCACTTCTCCGCTCTGATTACTGCGATGAGGTCATCCACTGCAACCTCGAGAGCGTCGTTCACAACGAAGCTGTCGTAGTTCACTGCAACGTCGATCTCGTTTCTTGCCTGAGCGGTACGGCGCAGGATGGTCTCCTCATCCTCCGTGCCACGCTTTCTGAGGCGGCGCTCAAGCTCCTGCATGGAGGGTGGCAGGATGAATACCAGACAGCACTCAGGGAACAGCTTGCGGATGTTCATAGCGCCCTCTACCTCTATCTTCAGGATGACATCCCTACCCTCTGCCAGCATGTCCTCCACAGCCTTTTTAGGAGTGCCGTAGTAGTTGCCGCAGTATTCGGTGTATTCCAGCACGGCGTTGTCAGCTATCATCTGCTCGAACTGCTCGCGGGTGCGGAAGTGATAGTGAACGCCGTCAACCTCGCCGGGTCTGGGCGCTCTTGTGGTGGCGGATACGGAGTATCCCACGTTATCGCACTTTGCCAGCACCTGTTCAAGAATGGTATCCTTGCCGCAGCCTGCGGGAGCGGATACCACGAATAAAAGTCCCTTATTCTTCATCTTCAATGTCCTCCTCGGAAGTCTTTCCCGAGATGGTCTCGGGCTGTAATGCGGACAGCACCACATGGCCGCTGTCGCAGATTATCACGGAGCGGGTCTTGCGGCCGCAGGTGGCGTCGATAGCTGTGCCTGCGTCCTTTGCAAGCTGGACTATCCTCTTTACGGGAGCCGCCTCGGGGCTCACCACCGATACTATCCTGTCAGCATTCACAGTGTTGCCGAAACCGATATTTATGAGCTTCATACCGCTGTACCTCCTCTGTCCGTCCGTGCACAAAGCACAGTAATGCATTATAATACCATTATAATCTTTATTATAGCACATATCAGCTGAAAATGCAATATAGCTTTCGTCAAGCAACCATAACAACTCATACCTATACATTGACATATCACCATTTATGTGTTATTATATAATAAGCCTTGAAAACAAATCAAACGAAGTGCGGTGATAGTATGGGAGCCAGAAAAGTAGGCGTAGTAACCGAAAAAATAATTAAACTGCTTTCACTGGAAAACATCGATATCGATGCACCTATCTACCTCGGTGACAGTAACATAGAACATATGAAATCAAAGCATCCTGACGATTTCCTTAAATACGGCAGTGATATATCAAATATAATATGCAACGCTGATTATGTAGGAATCAATAACAAGGATAATTCTATCGAATATGTAAAGGAATATATTATTGACGACGAATATGTTAAGGTAGCTGTAAGAGTTTCCAAAAACGACAAGCTATATGCACGTACTCTCTACATATTAAACAATAACAGAGTTCAGAATTTCATCAGAAAGAACACTCTCAAAAAGACTTGACAAAATAATCAGAGTAATGTATAATGATATTAGACAAATAATATACTGATTATATCAATGAATATGAGGACGGAACGGGCAGCCGTCGCCCATTGTTAGGAGATGCAGGAGTGTCACCCTGCCTTATTTATTGATAACAAAAACCGTTTGCAATTTGATGTTGCAGACGGCTTTATTTTTGACATTATCTTGTAGGGGACGGATGTTACCCTACAAATTATAATTTATCTCAAAACAAAAACCCCTGTTCCAAAACGGAACAGGGGTGTTATTAACTAAATTAGTTAACGAGTGTCTTTTCAGTTTCCTTATCAAAGATGTGAACCTTGTTAGGATCGATAGCAACCTTGATTGTATCCTGTGGACGAGCTGTGGAACGTGGATCAACACGAGCTGTGAGAGAAATACCTTCGCAGTTGAGGTAGAGGAATGTTTCAGCACCCATCATTTCAGTGATTTCAACGTTAGCGTCGATTACACCTGTCTTAGCTGCGGAGAGGAACATTTCTTCATCGTGAATGTTCTCTGGACGAACACCCATGATGATTTCCTTGTCAATGTAGTTTTCGAGAGCAATCTCGTCAACCTTGGACTCAGGAAGTTCAACATAGTACTTCTTACCACGGGATGTCTTAGTATCTTCAGAACCGAATTCGATTGTGAACTTGTCTTCAATCTTTCTGAGAACTGCGTCAACAAAGTTCATCTGAGGTGAACCCATGAAGCCTGCAACGAACTGGTTAACAGGGCTTGTGTAGAGGTTCTGTGGGGAGTCAACCTGCTGAATGAAACCGTCCTTCATAACTACGATACGGTCACCCATTGTCATAG
>JAZSEG010000226.1:0-2948 GCA_045531575.1 Oscillospiraceae bacterium
CAACGTCGTTAACGAGACGGTCGCCGATGAACAGCTCGCCCTCGGAGATCTCCTCCAGACCTGCGATCATACGGAGAGTTGTGGACTTACCGCAACCGGAAGGACCTACGAGTACGATGTACTCCTTGTCCTTGTTGTTCATTGTGAAATCGGAACCGGCTACAACGCCGCCGGGATAACGCTTGTATATGCCTCTGAGTGATAAGCTTGCCATTTTAAGATGACCTCCTGATGTACTTGTATTTTTGTGGAGAGCAAAATTCGCCCGACCACAGCCTTTCGGCACTAATAATATAATACCAAAATCAACTGGAAAAGAAAAGAGCCTAAGTCAACAAATATTTTTTCGTGTGTTTATATAATTTCACTAACAGCGCCAAAAAACATCCAAAAATACACCGCAGGGATAGTGCTATTGCACAAAAAAAGCCGCTTTTTCCGCATCCAAAGAAACCGCCCGAGAAATTTTTGGCTAATATACCAAAAGGCCTTTAGCTTTTTTGTGCATATCATCGCAATATATTGGGGCATAAGCATCTGACAGATGGCATATAATCTGTTGATCGGACAAAATATCGGAATAATTACCGCATTGAAGCGTTGTTTTTTGTGCAATATGCAAGGGAGGTAACATATGGGAGAGAAAAAGAGTCGCAGCGGCATCTGTATGATGGCAGGAATGGCGCTGCTGGCTGCAGCGGGAATCTGGGGCGTGATACGGCTTTCGGATGGCGAACCCGCTATTTCAGGCAGCTCCAACGCTGAAAGGATCGCCTTTATCAACGAATGCGGCTGGCAGACCGAAATGACCCACTGCGAGCTGACCGAGGTACGCATTCCTGTGAATTTTGACGATGTATATGAAGAATATAATGATCTGCAGCTGATGCAGGGCTTTGATCTTCGTCCTTATCGCGCACATTCAGTCAAAAAGTACACATACTACATAACAAACTATCGTGAAAACGCCAGCGCCGCCGATGCTGACATCTTTGCCAATCTGCTCGTCGAGAACGGCGAAATAATCGGCGCCGACATCTCCTCTGCGGAAGCAGGGAGCTTCGTCACTGTGCTGAAGTATGAGAAAGGATAATAAGGAACAAATTACCCTTGACATCGCTCGATCACGGTAGTACAATATTACTCGGTGATGAAAACGATGAAAAGAAAGCTTATTATCTCCATAACGCTCGTGCTGTTTGTGCTGGCAGCTACTGCCGTTTTTTATGAGATCACTAAAAAGACTGAGCCGCCGGGACTGGATATACCGACTGCCGAGGCGATCTCTGAAGATGCATACACAAGCGAGCAGCCTGATGAAACCTCTGTAACTGTTGACGTATCCGACGAAACCACAGAGACTGTCTTATCGACCGAAACCGCCGAGCCACAGACCAACACAAAAACGCTGTACACCTCATACGACCCGTTGCATAGCTTCACGATAACTTTCGACGAGAACACCATAGAGGTAAGCGGCGTTTATGAGGGCGACCGTGTGACCCGTGTAAGTCTCTCGGGCGGAAAAAGCACAAAGCCCGAGTATTACGGAAACCGCATCTATGCAAAACTTACCACCGACAGCTCTGACAAAAGCGATATACTGCTGATGCATTTCAGTTCCGGCTGGAGCCTTCCCGTGCATATCACCTACGACGAGAACGGTATGCCCTGTGCGCTTCTGACAGATGCTGCTTCCCGCAGTGAGCTTGCTCTGGCTCATCCTATGACCATACCGCATCAGAACGTAATGGAGTATGTTCTTCCTGACGCCGATGCCGAGTCACGAAACGCCGTGCTTGAACAGGTGCAGCATATATCAGACAGCGTATGCAATGGCATTACAGATGATTACGATAAGGCACGCACACTGGCAATGTGGGTAGCCGAGAATATCTATTATGACTATATAGCATTTGAAACCGCAGTAACTGTAGAAACCCTCTCACTGGCAAGGACTCTGGAGCTTCAGCGCACCGTCTGCGGCGGTTATGCAAACCTGTACGCAGCACTGTGTCAGGCTCAGGGGATAACCTGCCATGTAGTCAAAGGAACCGTGATACAGGGCGGAGGAAACTTCGCAGAGGGCGGTCACGAAGCGCCCAGTCACGAGTGGAATGTCATTGAACTGAACGGACGTCATATCTGGGTGGACAACCTCTGGAACACCACCAACGGCTACGACGGAGAATACTATTTCGGCGACCAGACCTACCGCTATTTCGACATATCAGATGAATGCATGGCAGTAAATCACCGTGCGGAACGAGTGGAAATACGTAATTTCTATGAATAAGCAAAGCTCCGAAGAATGATCTTCGGAGCTTTTTTGTATCAATAAAACGATCAATAAGACTGACTAGAAGTCTGCAGATGCAAGGAAACCGTATAACGGGCTAGGCTTTGTGCCTGCCGTTATATGGTTGACGCAGCAGATGCGGGCTTATCGGCAGTCTGCTTGTTACATTACAACTGTCAGACCCTCAGCAGAGCGAACCTTGAAGTTCTTTGCTGTGCCTGCTGTTACGACCTTGATAGTATCGCCTGTTCTTGTAGCAGATACTGTCAGAACGATGTTGGACTCGCTGTCGTAGATAGTAGTCTCAGCGGTCTTGCCATCCTCAAGCTGATAGATAACGATGTCAGCGTTCTCAGCATAATCGTATGTGAATGCACGCTGGAAGTCACCGTAAGCTACGATGCTGTTGGGCTTAGCCAGTACGGGCATGTGGAAGTAGTCGTGCTTTGTCTCATACCACTTGCCGCCATCGAATACCTCGCCTGTCTGGATATCTGTCCACTTACCAGCGGGAACGTAATACTGAGCGATGCCCTCCTCGTTGAATACGGGAGCTACCAGCAGATTGTCGCCGAACATATACTGTCTGTCCAGTGCAAGAGTAGCAGGATCATCGGAGTATTCCATAACCATAGCTCTCATCATGGGG
>JAZSEG010000040.1:0-1822 GCA_045531575.1 Oscillospiraceae bacterium
GGACCACAGGTCGCCCCTACAAAACGCATTGTAATACCATTTATCCGTAGGGACACGGCTTGCCGTGTCCGTGAATTAAAATAGTGCATTTATATGCGGACACGGCAAGCCGTGTCCCTACGAATGATCTGAGATTAAAACGCACCGTCAAATTCCGATTTGCAAAGCCGCCTCCGACTGCTGCCGAAAGCGGCTGTATGATATTTCATTGCTTTGTAAGCTGTTTTACCGCCTTAAGCAGAGCCTCTACCTCCTGCCTTGAGGTGAACACAGACGGCGCAAACCGTACCGTTCCACGCTCAAGAGTGCCGAGCTTTCTGTGGGCAAGCGGTGCGCAGTGAAGTCCCGCACGCAGACAGAAGCCACGCTCCGAAAGCAGCGACGAAACCTCCCCCGATGCTCTGCCAGGAAGATTGAACGATACAACAGGCGCATAGCTGCCTGTATTTTTCTCGGTGATATCCGTGTAAAGAACAACGCCGTTTATTTTGTGCATACCCTCGCAGAAGCGCCTGCACAGCTCCAGCTCATGCCGAAGTATCACATCGGTACCTTTCGCTTTAACGAACCTTGCGCCCTCGCCGAGTGCTATTGCTCCGGGAGTGTTGATGGTTCCGCTCTCGAAACGATCGGGAGTGAACTCGGGCTGCTGCGGACTCTCGGATGCACTGCCCGTGCCACCCTCCATGAATGATCTGAGCTGCACGCTGCCATCCGTTATCATGAGTCCTGTACCCATCGGACCGTACAGTCCCTTGTGGCCTGCTGCGCAGATGATGTTTATACCGTCAGAAAGCCGCAGCGGAAGCACTCCCGCACCCTGCGCCGCATCCACGATGAAAGCTACGCCCTTTCTGTGACATAGCTGAGCAAGCTCATTTATCGGCAGGCGTCTGCCAGTAACGTTGCTTGCCGCCGTACATACCAGCGCCGCCGTATTCGGACGGATGGCGCGCTCTGCCCTTGCCAGTGTTATTTCATCGCTGTCCGAGGTCTCGAAAATGCTGTAGCTGCCGCCGTGATGCGCCGCACAGGCGTGGACAGGTCTCAGCACCGCATTATGCTCAAGATCGCTTATAACATAATGCACGCCCTTTCGCCCAAGTCCCTTTATTGCGATGTTCAATGCATGGGTACAGTTCTGTGTGAACACTGTATTCTCGGGTTCTGCGCCGAAAAGCTCCGAACACGCCTCTCTGCTTTCATAGACCGCCTGGGATGTCGCTGCAGAAAACTCATAGCCGCCACGCCCGGGGTTTGCTCCGTATGTGCGCATGGCTTCTGCCCAGCGGCGGTATACCTGCTGCGGCTTCGGATATGTGGTGGCGGCGTTATCTAGGTATATCACAGGGGATACCCGCCGATCCCAGCAGGGCGCAAACCTCCTTTTCCCTGCCGTAAACTCTCAACACAAAGCTGCAGCCGGTGCGAGGATGATGCGTGCGCTCCACCCTGCTGCGGATACCACGCCTTGCAAGCAAGGTCTGCGCCTTATATGCCATTGTGGAATTTTTCATATTTATAGTAAAGCTGTCCATAACGATGCTCCTTAGTCGTATTTCTGTAGATCACTCTACACCTTATTTTATGCAGAATGTGATTTATGTGCGACAAATCGGAATTTGTAGGTGCGTTTTAATTAACGTATCTGTGTAGGGGCGGCAATCTGCCGCCCGTGCAACGAAACAATAAAATACCACATGATATTGATGATATCGCATTATAACGAGGATTTTTCAATTTTCATCATCAATAAATTTGATTTCATCCACGGGCGGCAGACACGATGTCTGCGCAGTTGCCCCAAAAGGCGGCACGGATG
>JAZSEG010000240.1:0-16768 GCA_045531575.1 Oscillospiraceae bacterium
TGGCTACGATCCGACTTCACCATCACCTTCAGCACGCTTTACGAGGAACGCACCTACAAGATCTTCGCAGGCATGTTGGTGAACACCGAAAAGACCGAGGGCGATGTGTTCTATTATCTGCGTGGCCGCTACTTCGACAGCAAGGAGAAGTTCGACGACTACATCGCCAATATACTCGACCGCTCCACATTCTACACAGACGTTGACCTTCAATACGGCGACAAGCTGCTGACCCTCTCCACCTGCATTCTCGACTGGAGCTGGCTTGACTGGGATCTGCGCTTCGTGCTGTTCGCAAGAGAAGTGCGTGACGGCGAGGATCCTACAGTCGATGTAAGCAAGGCTTACGAGAACCCTGATCCTCTGTATTTCGACGCTTACTATGAAGTATACGGAGGCGAATGGGGCGGCAGAAAGTGGCCCGCAGAAATGATCTACGGTTATACATACTGATAACAGCTTAATATAGATCTTCCAAGAAAGGAACGGATATCATGGCAGATATGGATATGGGATTATCCTCCCAGCAGAACAACAACGGCAACAAGAAAAAGAGAAAGAAAAAGAAGAAGCAGAATCTTTTCATGAGCATCGTAACAGGTCTCATCCCCTGGAAGGGTGACAGCGTTACCGAGGTGTTCAGAAAGATCGTGTTCCTTGCCTCTCTTGTGATACTTGTTGTGGCACTGGTACTTATTATGAACCACTTCCTTGTGGCACTGGACGATCCCAACCAGATCACCACCAGCGGCACGGGCGAGGGCGGCGAACAGAATCACGCATACATAGTGGATCTGAAAAATCAGGCTCCCACTCAGGCGCAGATAGATCAGATGCCCGAAGGTACCATCAACGAGGAGTATGCGACCCTCTATGATACCAACAACGACTTCATCGGATGGCTGAACATCCCCGGCACAAATGTGGATTATCCCATAATGCAGTCCGACCCCACAAAGGAATTCGTTCCCTGCAAGTCCTACACGGACTACGGCTACTGCGATCAGTGTTCCTCCATCATCAATAACGACGGCGAGGGCGCACACGAATTCTACCTGCACCACAGCTTTGACAATTACTACAGCTTTGCAGGCACCATCTTCGCAGACTATGAGGGCGAATTCGGCGTAAACACAATGCCGAACAACACTATCCTGTACGGACACAACATGCGTTATGAGCATCAGTTCACTGCGCTCAACAACTACCGCACGGACATCGGCTTCCTGCGTCTCTCTCCCGTCATCAATTTCGACACCCTCTATCAGAAGAATCAGTACAAGATCTTCGCAGTTTTCCTGACAAACACCCGTGAGGATCAGGGCGAGGTATTTGATTACTTCAACCACGTTTCCTTTGGCAGCAGTGCAGAGTTCTATGACTATGTGCTGGAGTGCATGGACAGAAGCATGTACGAAACAGGCGTGGATATCGAGTACGGCGACGAGTTCCTGACTCTCTCCACCTGTGATGCATCTGTTGGTCTTGACGATATGCGTCTCGTTATCGTTGCAAGAAAGGTAAGAGAGAACGAAAGCCCCACAATGGATCCCGATAAGATCGTGAGAAAGACCAGCATGAAGTACTGCGAGGCTTATATCCGTGCTTACGGCGACAAGTGGAGCGGCAGAACATGGGATGTCTCCCTTGTTAAGGGTATGGCAGAATATCTCAAGGAAAACGGCCTTGAGGATCCCGCAGAGTAAATAACAGAACAACGGAGATAACATGAAGAAGATTTCACTGTTCAAGATAATCGTTGCACTGGTGATATGCAATGTGTATGTGTTCACCTGCGGCGTTATGGGAACGATACGACAGACACCTCCCGTGCAGGCAACGGACGGAACGACATCAGCACCTGTGCAGCCGCTCCCCGGAGCTGACAGCGAAGAGACAGATCAGGCAAACGGTCAGGGTACGGTGGATTTTTTCGTACCCGAACAAAGCACAGGCACCGACACCAGAGTGCAGCTTGATCTTATGGATTTCAGGCAGCCGTCTATGGCGGACAGAGTGATATACACCACCGTCTCCCCCATCACCGATACGCTTCCTGATGATCTTACCACCTATGAGGTGATATTCCCTGAGGATGACTACGCTCAGGAGACCGTGGAACAGCTCATAATCCCCGAGGATGAGCCTGAGCAGACCACTGCTGCGACTACCACGACCGCAGCTACTACAACGACTCCCGCAACCACAACAACAGCTGCAACAACTACCACGCCTGCAACCACAACTACTCCTGCGACTACAACTACTACCCCCGCCACAACAACTACTCCTGCTACGACTACTACTCCTGCAACGACCACCACAACACCCGCAGTAACAGTAGACCCATTTGCAGGCGGTATACCTGTTGATGATGATCCGCCATCCGTTCCCGAGGAGCTTCCCGACGTGGAAGAGACCGAGGAACCCGACGCTCCTGTTCGTGACCATTCAGGCGCAGCAAGCGAGCTTGTATATGTCAAGAACAACGGCGCTGTAATTTCAGGCTCGGCACTGGATATCGTAGCCGGAATCACGCAGACCGAGGTAGGCACCAGCTTCGACGACGAAGCCATCAAGGCGCAGGCAGTGGCAGCCTATACATACGTTATGTACTACAACAAACACGGAATGTATCCGAATGTTGCGGTAAGCAGCAATGTGGATTCCCGTATAAGGCAGCTTGTAAGCTCCGTTATAGGCGAAGCAGTTTACTACAACGGCGAGCTTACCCAGACAGTGTATTCTGCATCTTCCGCAGGCTACACTGCATCCAGCCTGAATGTATGGGGCAATGATTATCCCTATCTGATCAGCAAATACTGCGAGCTTGATGAGCTGTACGATCCCAATTACGGAAGAACAGCCACTTTCACTTCTTCGGATATAAGCTCCAGGGTTTATAACGAAACAGGCATTTCCCTTTCTGGAGACCCCTCCACATGGTTTGCAATCGAGGGATATATCGAAGGCAAATATGTCGGCCAGATGAATATCGGCGGCTATCACAGCTACACCGATTCCGACGGCAGCTCCAGAAAGCTGACAGGCCGTGTTTTCCGTGAAAGGATCATGGATTTCGATATCCGCTCCCATGCGTTCGATATCAGCTACGACGCAGGCTCTGACACCTTCACCGTCACTACATACGGCTACGGCCACGGCGTAGGCATGAGCCAGAACGGCGCAAACGCCCTTGCAAAATACTGGGATTACGATTACCGCCAGATACTTAAATACTACTATGTAGGCTGCGAGGTATATTGATCATAACTGTCAGCTATAATCACAGACAGAAAAATCCGAGGAGTGATCTGCTCCTCGGATTTTATATGTCACTGTCTTATGTAGATGCCCTGCTCCTCGAGATAATCTTCGAGGTCCTGCTTCATATCGTCCACCCATGTAGGCTCGCCTACGGTGAAATCCTCGGGCTTCTGAGGCTGCTGGGTGTTTTTCTTATCGTCCATTGTATTCAACTCCTTTTAGGTACAGATATATTCTATCACAATCCACATCAAAATACAAGTATTGCGAGGTATATTTATGGCAACATGGCTTGTTCATCTGCGCATTGCAGAGATGCTTGCTCCACAGTTCGGCTTTGATATCGGTGCATTCTATGCAGGAAACATCGGCGCAGACTGCGGTCTCCCCACCGAAAACGGCTTTGACCCGCCGAAGGAGATAACCCACTGGGCAGAGCACAAATCCGAATGCGACTATCTGCGCTTCAAAAGCGAATATATAGACAACGAGACCGACCACACACGTCTCTCCTTTTACTGGGGATATTTCGCCCACCTGATGACCGACTGCCTTTGGAGCAACATAATAAACGCTCCCACAAAGGAGCGATTCTCAGAACTGTACACATCCGACAGGAAGGAATACTACCGCCGTGTAAAGCGTGACTGGTACGACAATGATTTTCTCTTTCTTGAAATCCATCCTGATTATCAGCCGCTGTATGTACTACGTGACGCTGAGCTGACCGATGATCTGCTACCATATTATAAGGATAACAACATCACAGTTCAGCAAAGGAATATATACGATTTCTATATGCGCAGCGGAGAGCAGGCATTCTATGACGGCAAGCGAAACCGTATACACAGAGAATATCCGTATCTTAACTCACAGCAGTATGAACTATTTATTTCCACCGCAACGGGGCAGATATCGGCGGAAATGACAAAATACTTCCAAAAGGTTGACGAAGCGGCGAAATAGTGGTATACTTAATGATGGCAATGCTAAAGAAATAACAAAGGAGATAACTAAAATGACTTATGAAGAGATCGTTCAGGGCGCAAGAGATGTGCTGCTGAAGAAGGATGTAAGCAAGTTCGAGGGTCACCTTGCAGTGCAGGTAAACATTACCGGCGAGGGCGAAGGTGCTTTCTACATTGAGCTGAAGGATGGCCAGCTGTTCGTTGAGCCTTATGAGTACTACGATCGTGACTGCTGCCTGATCGCATCTGCTGACACTCTCACAAAGCTTGTAGAGGATAAGCTGGATGCAGTTATGGCATTCACAACAGGCAAGCTGAAGGTTGAGGGAAGCATCGATAAGGCTCTGGAATTCCAGAAGATCTGCAAGGCTAAGGACAAGAAGGCTCCCGCTGCAAAGAAGCCCGCTGCAAAGGCTGCTAAGCCCGCAGAAAAGGCTACAAAGGCTGCTTGCAAGACAACAAAGGCTGCTGCTAAGAAGTAATCAGAAAGACCGCTGTATCAGATACGGCGGTCTTTTTTATGTACAGGAGCAGGGTCTCCCCTGCTCGCAAAGCATTATCAGTCGTTGTTCTGCTTGTTGTTCTGAGACTGATTGTTCTGCTTGTTGTTCTGGGACTGATTGTTCTGATTGTTCTGGTTGTTCTGAGACTGATTGTTCTGGTTGTTCTGAGAATTACGGTTAGACATAATATCTTCCTCCTGATTTTAGTTGCGGTGAGCCGCAATAGTATTATCTACATTCTGCTGCGTTTTATTCAGCGATCAGAAAAAATATCAGCGACCTGCAATGCCTAGCAGGATAGCCGCAGCAAATGCCGCCATGCAGTCATAATCCGAGGTGTCGGGCAGACGTCTTACAGGCTGCTCAAACGGCTCGCATATTCCTGCAAGAGTCATTATGCTGCGGTTAAGCGAAAGAGTCATATATTCATTTGTACGGGAAGTCATGGAAACAGTGTTTCTGCCGCTCATTCCGCAGGAAATGACAGCCGTTCCCTTCAGAACTTCCGCAGAGATGCCACTGTCAGCGTCTATTATCGCCGCAAACACCGATATGTCCTCAGGTAGCATTCCACCCTTGCCAATGATAAGCACCGATCCTGAAGCCATCAGCAGGCTTATTCCGCAGGCCGCTATCACTTCAACCGCCGCAAACCCATCACCGCAGAAATACTCAGGCGCACCGCTCTCCCCTGAAATAATCACAGACAAAATAACACCCCCGAAAAGCTCTTCGGGGGTTATTATTTGAATATTTCGCATCAAAATTCATCGGCACTCTGAACTGCATCATCAGAGCAAACGTTCTTTTTCGATGTGGTAAGCCAATCGCTGTTCATACTGCAAAGCAGACGGGCGTCAACATACGCAACAGGCAACGAAAGAATAGTCTGACCCTGATAGTTTCCCGATGGAGTAAGCTCCAGCACGAGTGCAACATCAGCTATTTCTTCGTCGATAAGGCAAAGAGGCAACATCAGCGACATTGTATCCCGTGTGGGGAAATAGGACGGTATGGCGATCTTGTAATTTCTGCGCACACGCTTGCGGGCAAGCTCAATCGAATCCTTTATGCGATTCTGGATGCGCACAAACAGCCAGCTGTTGGAGGAAACTATCTCACGAAGCTGATCGAAAAGGACCTTCCGCTGATAGCCATCCGCTGTTTGCAGCTTAGCAACTATTGCCTGTGCCTCAGGACAATCATTGAACTGATCCCCAAGGAACTGCAGAGGCAAGCGATGGAGATCATCGATGATGATATGATTGAAGTCAGGATGCAGCGGCTTATCGATATCGAAGAACAGTTCTTCCTTGCGCTCAAAATACTGCGCAGGCGCAGGCAGCGGATTGAAGCAGCTGACCAGCATCTTTCCGAGACCTCTTGTAGCAGCGGTCGAAAAGCCTGCAAACTTCCATTTGGTTTCACCATGGGAATCATTCGGCACAAAGCAGGCATAGATATCGTCATAATGTCTGTCTACAAGGCCTGTATTGAATGCCGCAAACTGACCGTCAGATGATATGCAGATCTTATCCTCTTTGGTAAGGCGATAGAATGTAAATCTGATATATCGTATCAGTATCTGCATGCCCTTAGCAGGAGAATCCTCAAAATCCCACTCCTCCGGCAACGCTTTTTCGGCAAGCTCTGCAAGAAAACTCTGCCAGCTGCCGAGGAATGCAAAATGCTCCAGCATTTTTGCAGGTGCAACAGGCTTCTGTGCCGTGCTATGGGAAGCAGTATCGATATAATTCAGGAACCAGGGCTTGCCCTCGTAGGTGCTGCGCTTCAGCGTTATCTCCACATTTTCACCGTCTGCCTTGAGATAACGGCTGGGAAAGATCATCTTTCCCTCGTAAAAACGGATTCCGCCGTTTCTTGCCTGCTCGAAATCCTCGCAAAGTTCCTCGCATATTTCATTCGGCGATACATGTCTGCCCTGCTTAGCAAGAAAAGTCGCCAGTATTCCAACAGGCTTTGGTGGCAGATTGCAGAACATATCAAGACGCTGCCCGGGAATGATATCCACTGTCTCATCGCCAGCCGACGATGCTGCATCAGCATCAGCCGCTTCAGGCTCACAACAATCCTGACACTTATGGAGAGTGACCATTATCTGCGGCACACCGCCAAGAATAACATCCTCCATAGTAAGATAATCCATCCGTGCCAGCAGCTCCTTCATCTTGAAGCAGCCGTATTTCGAACGGTCGATATTGTTATCTGTGAGCAGCTTACTCACTGCCGCCATGTGCTGAGGCTGCTCAAACGGGAAATGAGAACTCAGCAGCTCATATATCGCACGCTTATCCTCTTCGCTGACATTCTTTACTGCAATGCTGCTGCGGGCAGGCAGCGGCGACGGCTCGCTGCAATAGATAGCGGTCTTTTCAAAGGAAAAATACAGGCTCTTTCCACGGGGACTGAGATTTTTCGTAATAATTCCGTTTACCAGAAATCCGTCTGCGCAGCAATCTATCGGGAACGTATATCTCTCGCTGAAGAAATTCAGCGTGTTGCTTTCCTTGGCATGGGCAAAGCGGTCATAGATATGCTGCTTCATCTCCTGCACGGAAAAGCCGTTGCCAAGCACCTTTGTCAGCGCATACAGCGACTGCTGCGACATTTCGATTATATCATCATTCAGGATCAGCGTAGTGCTGCCAAAAAAGCTGTCAGCAGGATGTCCGCTGATGACAGGACGCTCTGCCCCCTCCCAGTTTCTGATTATAACATAGGTGTTTCCGCCGTCCATAGGATGCAGCGAAAGCGCTTCCGGGAAATCCTTTGCAAAGCTGCGGAAATCCGCATAACCAAGCTTTTCAAGAGAGTATCCATTAGTGGCAAGCCACTCGGTTACTCGTGTTATCCTATAAATACCCTCATCGGGGAACTGTCTTAATATACATCCGTATATCTCGGTTCTTTTCTCGTTATTCATTTTTTCCCTTTCTCTCATCGGTAATATATGCAGGCTATTTCATATCAAATAACCTGCACTTATAAAACATATTAGCCGATATTGATCTTAATGCAACTCTGAAAAAATTATTCTGCCGTTTCTGCAGTTTCGGTGGTTTCTCCAACAAAATCCTGAAGATCTTCAATATAATCATAATCTTCAACATATACATAAGCGATCTCGTCGATAAGATCATCCTCGGAGTAATCCTGCATGAACTGTCCCTTGACATCCAGCCTGAACGAACTGAATCGGCTGTCGTTGATGAAGTGGAAATCAGTAACAGGAATGCCGAGGAAACGATATGCATCTATTACCGTCTTGCATTCAGACGCAAACGCCGCAGGTCCGTTGTAAGAGCCCGAGAAAGTCACTGTCAGCACAACTGTATCATCAGCCGAAAGTGAATCAATGCCCTCGATCCTTGCCGCACCATCGGGATTAAGCTCAACTTCTACCTCTATCTCCTTGATATCCGCAGCATGACGCAGCTCGTGATATCCCTTTTCGTATATCTCCGCTGCGATGCTTCTGTTGTTGAACTCGGTACGGGTCTCTGTATACGAACGGTTCATGACCACTGCCATGGTGCAGCAGCCTGCTATGATGAGCGCAGTGATAATTATCGCAGGGATATGTATGCGGAACTTCTTGCCGGATGCTATATGATACACAAAAAGCTCAAGTCCCAGCAAAACAGCGGACACAGGCGCCAGTTTCATGGGCAGCAGATAATCGGGTCTGTCCGCAAAAAAACAGCAGATAACCACGATGCCCATGAAAATCAACGTGAACGAGAGAGAAACAATACCTGCACCCTTTCGCACCATGCCAATAGCGAACTTCTCTATTGCGGATTCCTCAGGCTGATGAGGGCCTTTCGGCGGCGGTGCGTGATGGCGCTCCAGCATCTGATCCAGCGCTGCGAGGATGTCCCTGTCACGGGCATCCATCTCCTCCTGAGTACGGGGCGGCTGATCCTGCATCACTGCCTGCACGACAGTTTCCTGCTGTACAGTCTCGATAACGATCTTTTCTTCAGTTGCCAATAAAATGCCTCCTTTCGGGTATATTACTAATTTCATATCCTCTTATAGACAAAGTCTATATCATGAATTGAAAATAGTATAACTATACAATTTAATTATATCAAAAAAGAGGGGGTATGTCAATTGATTTATTAAACAACATAACAAAAACTCCCCTGCCGAAGCAGGGGAGGAAATACGAATAATCATTCATTGATCAGATTATCTGAGATAAATTCCTTAACAGCCTTTCTGTATTCCTCAGGATGATCAAAATATATATCGGAATGAGCACTATCCTCTACATAAAAAATACATTTGTTTTCATTCTGTATAGTTTCATAGATGCTCTCTGCCACTGCATAAGGAATACGCTCATCCGCCTTACTGCCGACAATAAGCACAGGGATATCTGTATCCCGTATCTGATGATAGACGCTCTGATCGTCATAGCCGAAACCGAGATTCTTTTTTAAAAGCATATCGGAAAATACTCCGGAAATACCCTTTGCACCTATGATAGACTTCATATCGCCCATAGGACAATCCAAAATCACCATATCCACCTCTGAGGCAAAAAGCTCGTCGTCCATAGCATTCTGCACTGTTGCCGAACCCATCGACTGACCCCATACAGCTATATGATTTCCCTCTGCCACATTCTCTGCTGCAAAAGCTGTGTAATCAACAAGGTCCAGACTTTCCAGATAGCCAAAGGTCGTATGCGGTGCCGTATTACCGCCTGAGCTACGCTGATCGTATGTGATTACGTTCCAACCCATCTCAAGGAATATCTCTGCAACAGGATAATTGGATATGCGATTTCCGTACAGACCATGTACCATAATTATGGTGCTTGCAGATCGGTCGTTCTCTACTGTTCCGTATATATAGCTGGCAGGTATGCTATGATCGCCCGTGCTACTGTGAATGGATATCTCTTCAACATTATATTTGGTTTTAAAAGCATCTACATCATAGCCTTTATCATTCACCAGCCAGTCAACAAGCACCTGATCCGATGTTCTCTGGTTGGTCACGCTATCGGTGTTATCCGAATACAACGAGTAACCTGCGATAAGTTCCAGAGCCACATATAAAATAGCGATAACAGGTATACATATCGAAAAGATCCTGATTACTTTGTGTTTTTTCGACATAAAATACTCCTTTCAGGTTATGGGGATAGTTTTCGTATCGGTATCCATATCTCGCTGTAATGATCGTTATCGTTATTCTGACCTGAATAGTGCAGCTCAACATTGAAATTGCCATCAAGAGCATATTCCTTGTTTTTAGGCAGCCATTGACAGAATATTTTCGAATTGATCGAATGCAGTGTAGCAGGACTGGGACCGACGCATATAAACTTTGCCCAAGTCTTTTCGGGTATGATTATTCTTTCGACTTCAGAAGGAAACTCAATATTGCACTCGCCAACACCGAAATAGTACAATATAGAATCAGAATCACATCCCACATCGTAACACACACCATATAAAGTAGGGGAAAGACCATCGAACAGGTACGAATAACGCTGGCATATTTCATCTGAAAATTTCGGAATTTCATCATACGCCTTATCCATAGCGATCCTTCTGCTAACGCCATATATCACAAAGGCTGGCAACTGCTCAATCTTCGGAGCAAGCTCGCAATTACCGCCGTTTATTGAAACTGAGATCGTAATACGACTAAACACTCGTATCTTATAATAATTCTTTCTGGTCTCTTTCGCAGTAACGCCATGGAAGCGATAGTACGCTTTCAGAAAGCTCTCAAGCGTGTCGTATCCGTAGTCATATGCAATATCTATCAGCGACTTGCTTCCGTCGATGATATCCAGTGCAGCTAGATACAGCCGTCGGTTACGGATATACTTAGAGATCGTATAACCAGTAAGAAGGTGAAAAGCCTTGCTAAGATAATACGGTGATATATTCAGTTGTCTGCCTACCTTTTCCGCGTTGATATCCTCGTATATGTGTGTTTCGATATGCTCAATAGCTGATTCGAGAATACTTACCCATTCCATATTTATCCCCCTGAAATTATTATATCTCATTGCAAATAGTTTTTCTTGTCTTTTTCAGCACACTTTTGTCCCAAATAAACATCATATACAACAAAACTCCCCTGCCGAAACAGGGGAGCAAATTGTAATTCAGTTAAGAATTAAAGCTCAGCAAAGTACTTGATTGTTCTTACCATCTGAGATGTGTAAGAGTTCTCGTTGTCGTACCAGGAAACTACCTGTACCTCGTAGAGGTCGTCAGCGATCTTAGCAACCATTGTCTGAGTAGCATCGAACAGAGAACCGAATGTCATACCGATAACGTCGGAAGAAACGATCTGATCCTCGTTGTAGCCGTAGGAAGCGGAAGCAGCAGCCTTCATAGCAGCGTTGATGCCTTCCTTAGTTACGTCTGTACCCTTAACAACAGCTGTCAGGATTGTTGTGGAGCCTGTGGGAACAGGAACACGCTGAGCAGAACCGATCAGCTTGCCGTTCAGCTCGGGGATTACCAGACCGATAGCCTTAGCAGCACCTGTGGAGTTGGGAACGATGTTAGCAGCACCTGCGCGAGCTCTTCTCAGGTCGCCCTTTCTGTGAGGACCATCGAGGATCATCTGATCGCCTGTGTAAGCGTGGATTGTGCTCATGATACCGGACTGGATGGGAGCGTAATCGTTCAGTGCCTTAGCCATAGGAGCGAGGCAGTTTGTTGTGCAGGAAGCAGCAGAGATGATTGTGTCATCCTTTGTCAGTGTGTTCTCGTTAACGGAGAATACGATTGTGGGCAGATCGTTACCTGCGGGAGCAGAGATAACAACCTTCTTAGCACCTGCATCGATGTGAGCCTGTGCCTTGTCCTTGGAGCAGTAGAAACCTGTGCACTCGAGAACTACGTCAACGCCGATCTCGCCCCAGGGGAGCTCAGCAGCGTTAGCCTTAGCATAGATCTTCAGTGTCTTGCCGTCAACTGTGATTGTACCAGCCTCATCGTCAGCTACTACTGTGTGAGCAGCGTCTGTGCCGAACTTACCGCAGTATGCGCCCTGAGCGGTATCATACTTGAGAAGGTGAGCCAGCATGGAGGGCTTTGTCAGGTCGTTGATAGCTACTACCTCGTAGCCCTCAGCGCCGAACATCTGTCTGAACGCAAGGCGTCCGATACGGCCGAAACCATTAATTGCAACTTTAACTGCCATTGGAATATTCCTCCTGAATTTTCCGGACACGGGAGCGACCCGTTGTCCTAATATTATTGATATATATCATATCACAATTATTATACTAAAAAAAACGGATTTAATCAAGATGTTTGTCAAAAATTTATCAGAAAAATTAGTAAAATTACTGCTGTTGATTTTGTGCATCATGCACAACGAGCGGTATGTTTGTTTTATTAATCTGCATAAACGCAGGAGAGATCAATTGTTTTTCAGCTCATTATAACGCTTCACGAACCAGATAGAATCCCTGTCAGCCACTTCGAATTCCCTGCCGTTGAGATATTCCAGACAGCCTGCCTCAGTGGTGAATTCAAACGTCAGCTTGTAGGAATACAGTGCCTGACCGTTATAGCCATACTGCTTGTTCACCTTGTTGCTGCCGTACTTTCCGTCGCCCAGCAGCGGATGTCCGATATGCGCAAAATGCGCCCTTATCTGATGCGTTCTGCCTGTAAGGAGATCCACCTCCACAAGGCTCTGCGTGCCGATGCTGTCCAGCACACGGTATTTCGTCTTGATGGTACGGTTTTCGGGTGTCTTTTTATCGGAGACCACTACCCTGTTCTCCTCGGAAAGCTTATGCAGATAAGCCGTAAGCGTGGCGGAGGTCTTCTCAGGTCTTCCCTGCACCACGCACAGATACAGCTTGACAAGCTCCCTGTCACGGATCTTCTGATTAAGCACACGCAGGCTCTCGGCGTTTTTCGCTGCGATAACTATACCGCCTGTGTTGCGGTCGATGCGGTTACACAGCGCAGGTGCGAAGCTCTGCTCCTCCTCGGGGATGTACTCGCCTTTCTTCCAGAGATAGCACTTAATGCGGTTTATCAGCGTATCAGAGGTATTGTCGTTATCCTCATGTACCACCATACCTACAGGCTTATCCACAAGCAGGATGTTTTCATCCTCGAATATGATATCCAGCTCAGACGGCACGGTGCGGAAATCGCTCTCCTTCTCGCCGCCCTTCGAAAGCAGCTCATCGCTCAGGTAAAAGCGGAACACATCGCCCTCACAGAGCTTAACGTTTGGCTCTGACTTTGCGCCGTTCAGCTTTATGCGCTTTTTACGCATCAGCTTGCATATAAGCGGCAGCGTAAGATTCGGATACGCCTTTGATAGAAAGCGATCCGCACGCTGACCTGCATCGTTTTTTGTTACAGTAATTTCAGTCATATAGCACACCTTTCGGATGTATTATTTCTAATAAGAGTATAGCACATAAGCGGGATTTTTTCAACCATCTGCCTTGCGGCAACAAAAAAGCGCATCCCGAAAGATACGCTTTGTTATCTGAAAAAATCGCAGCTTAACGCATATATTCACGCCAGTCAAGGTCGCCACGCTCCAACGCATGGATAAGCGCCTCGGAAGTCGCAATATTGGTCGCTACAGGGATATTATGTACATCGCACAGACGCAGGATATTGTTATCGTTAGGCTCGTTTGCTTTTGCGTGCATAGGATCACGGAAGAAGATGAGCAGATCTATCTCATTGCAGGAGATGCTGGAAGCCAGCTGCTGATCGCCGCCCTGGGAGCCGCTCATAAATCTCTGGATGTGCAGGCCTGTAGCCTCAGCAACAAGCTTGCCTGTTGTACCTGTAGCGCAGATACTATGTCTGCTCAGGATGCCGCAATAAGCGATGCAGAACTGAACCATCAGTTCCTTCTTTGAGTCATGTGCGATAAGTGCGATATTCATACGGAGTATCCTCCTTAAAATGTTAGTTGATGTTGATAGTCAGCGGAACGTCCTCGCCCACGATTCTTCTTGCGATAGCTGCATAAGCCTTAGCGCCGCCGCAGTTTGGAGGCAGAGGCTCGCCCTTTGCACCGCAGATCTTGATGTTCATATCCTCGGGAACAACGCCGATAAGCGGGATGCCTACGTTATCCATTACCTCATCCAGGTCATAGAGGATCTCCTCGTCCTTGAAGTTGGGGCTTACCTTGTTGATGACAAGACGCTGGTTTGTACAGTTCTTGACATACAGGAAGTCAGACAGGATAGCACCGTCACGAACGCAGACGGTATCAGGTGTGGTTACCATCAGGATAAGCTCAGCAGCCTTGATAACGCTGAACACGGAAGAACCGATACCTGCGGTATCCATGATTATGTAATCGAAGTGCTTGCGCATCTCCTCACATACTTCCATGATCTTCTCGGGATTGATCTCGATAAACGGGTTGCGGGT
Source organism: Oscillospiraceae bacterium (assembly GCA_045531575.1). Taxonomy (GTDB): domain Bacteria; phylum Bacillota; class Clostridia; order Oscillospirales; family Ruminococcaceae; genus CAG-115. Next base: position 14,170 of record JAZSEG010000240.1, read on the forward strand.
AGCGCAGACAAGATACAGGTTGTCAACACGGTCTACCTTAGTGGTAGCTGTAAGAATATCGATCTTGCCTTCCAGATACTCACCGATATCATGCTTCACCTTATCCTTGATACCAAGCATGATATCCTGACATCTCAGACCGAAGTCCAGCTCAACTACCAGAGTCTTTTTACCAAGCGCAGCAAGTGCGGTAGCAACATTAGCCGATGTGGTAGACTTACCTGTGCCGCCCTTACCTGCGGTTACTGCAATAATCTGTGACATATTTTTCCCCTCTCTGCATGAAAAGCTAGCGTAATCAACAGACATAGCTTTCAATATAATATGTTAATTATATTCTATCACAAAATCCTTTATATGAAAAGGTCTTTTTGCAAACATTTTAAAATTTTGTGAAAACTCAGTAATAATGCGCAAACTTTATTGTACACTTTCAACAAATGACATTTATCAAAAGCTGATATTACAACGGAAGCACTGCATATCCATCCTCATCGTAAACAGGGTTGAACTCCCTTGTAACATACGCTGAGATGATGTTTGCCGCCACATGACGGCTGTATTCTCCCTCGTCCATCATAACGCCGAAGGCGATCTCTGGATCATCCGCAGGATAGAATCCTACTATCGCTGAGTTATAGATGGTAGTAGTCTTCTGGGGCGTACCTGTTTTGGTTGCGACCATTGACGCATCGATGCCCTTGTACTCGTAAGTGTTCACATACCTGCCCTCGCACACGAAGAACGCAGACTCGGATACCAACTTCATACCGTCCACAACTGTCTCAAAAACGCTTTCGTATTCCGACATATCCTCGACTATCTCAGGCTCTGTCTTGTAGATAAGCTCGCTGTAATCGTAGTTGTACACAGAGTCTATAATGTGCGGTCTGTAGCGCACACCACGGTTAGCGATGGTCATTGCCTGCACCGCCATGTGCAGAGGAGTAAGCAGAGTCTCGGACTGGCCGATTCCCGCCTGAATAACGTCACCCTCGTTCCATGTGAGACCCAGCTGCTCATACAGCGGCTTGGAAGTCATCTGTCCATTCTCCATTGCAAGCTCAAAGCCGAGATCGGTTCCCACGCCAAAACGTGACGCCCACCACGAAAGTCTGTCTATACCCAGCAGACGCGCGGTCTCATAATAGAAGATATTGCAGGAATGGCGCAGGGCAAGCTCCACATCCAGAGAGCCGTGACCGCTCCAGTTCCAGCAGTGCGGCGTGTAACCTGTATAGTAAGTATATGTTCCGCTGCAATAAATGGTGTCGTCTGCATCAACGATGCCCTCGGCAAGCGCCGCAGTGGAGGTGATTGTCTTGAAGGTAGAGCCGGGTCTGTAAACGCCGTTCAGTGCTCTGTTGAAGATCGGCTGCTGATCCGCTGTAAGCACCTTTTCGTAGTCCTCCAGCAGCTCGTTGATGTCATATCCGGGGTTGCTCACCATCGCAAGCACACCGCCAGTCTTGACATTAAGGACTACCGCTGCACCGCTCTGGCAGTTCGTTCCACGGTCATCCTGTGTATAGTGAGGAGAATGCAGAAAATCGATATGATACTGCACGATATCCTGCACCATCTTCTGATATTCGCTGTCCAGTGTGAGCTTTACGCTGTTGCCTGCAATGGGATCCAGTGTAACCTCGTCGGAAAGCTCTATGCCATTCGCACTTCTTGTTATCGTTCTGATACCACGCTCGCCCCTGAGGGTCTCCTCAAAGGAAAGCTCCACACCCGAAAGGCCGATGATATCGTTCATGGTGTAGCCCGAATCCTTCAGAGCCTCATATTCATCAGCGGAGATAGCGCCGACAGTGCCTCGAAGATGCGGAGCAACAGTGCCGTCAAGATAAAGCCTGCTCCAGCCCTCGGTGATATCCACGCCCGGAAGCAGGGAACTGAGCTCCTTCAGCTCCATCACAGTCTCTTCGCTGACGCCTGAAGCCAGCACGAACTGGTTCTGCTGAGAGAAGTCCTTCAGCTGCATCTCATAGCGCACGCCTGCGATATAGCGACGCATCTGCTCGTCGTATTTATCGGATATCTCAAACGCCTTATAAAGCTCGTGCATGCAGTTGTCGACGGTGGCATATACGCCGAGATTCATCTCCGAGCGCAGTGTGTCCACCTGTTCCTCCTTGCCTGCAAGGAATGAATACGGCGCAGTCTTTGTTATGGGAAGAGAATCGTTCCACTCCTCGCCATTCTCCAGCAGTACGGAAAGCACACGGTAAATTATCTCATTCTCAGTGCCTTTGATGAGCGAAGCACGCTGAAAATTAACGCTGTAGCTCAGCTCATTCGTGTTGAGTACAACGCCGTTACAATCGGCTATCTTTCCTCGTGCAGCCTCGATAGGCTGCTCTGCAGTATAGGTACTCCGTGTCATGGCGAGATATTTCTCACCGTCTGCTATCTGTATCTGAAGCAGCCTGAGTCCGCATATAAACGAAGCCACAACGACTATCGCAACAAGCACCGCAAAACGGATGAATGCAGATATCTTAGCCATTTTTTCCTCCATTGGAATGATAATAAAAACGTATCGGTAAATCGGAATTTGACGAGCGAAAGCTCGTCAAATTCAATGAGGAAT
>JAZSEG010000012.1:0-4405 GCA_045531575.1 Oscillospiraceae bacterium
CGATATCTTTGCTTTTGCAATGCGGATTCCTGCGTGGGGTTGGTTTTGGGTATGATACGATTTTCTCTTAAAGGATTGGCGTTTTATGAATATCTTCCCATTGCGGAGCTATGTTATTATCTTCCCGATTAAAGTAATTAAGCAGGTGATTAACTTAATGAAAAAAGAAGCCTATACAAACAGCCACATCGGCGGATTTCCCATCAGGCTGTACGGCGAGAGCGCCATCACAGCCATGGGGGAGACCGCTCCGCTGCACCGCCACCACGAGCTTGAGCTGCTGGTGATATATCACGGCAGACTGGTGCTGCACACGGTCTCGGGGGAGCTTGAGCTGCACTCGGGCGAGGGTGCGCTGATAAACTCGGGCGTGATGCACAGCCTTGCCTGCGTCGAGGGCTGCTCCTGCGCTTACGCTATGTTCCCCGATGAGCTTATCGCTCCTGCAGGCAGCGATGTCAGCCTGAAATATGTGAAGCCGTTCGTGATGAACAGCGAGCTTGCCTATGTGCTGCTTACACCACAGGAGGAGTGGCAGCAGCGCCTGCTGGAGCTTTCGGGCAGGCTGTTCGTGCTGCTGCACGGATATTCGGGAGTGCAGCTGCCTGCTGCGCTTGCGGATATGGAAGCAGCTTCGCCCTGCTACGAGCTTGACATACAGCAGCTGCTTTCCGAAATATGGCGTGAGTTTTACGTCAACATGGGGGAGGGTATGCGCTCGGGCGTTTCGGGTAATGAATACGTCATCCGCCGCCGCACGCAGCTCATGATAGACTTCATCCGCCGCAGCTACGGCTCGCAGATAACGCTGCAGGACATCGCAGCCGCCGCAAACATCAGCAAGAGCGAGGCTGCACGCTGCTTCCAGAGCTGCCTGCGCACCTCGCCCGTAAACTATCTGCTGCGCTACCGCATAGAGGCTGCGGAGCATCTGCTGCGCAGCACCAGCATGACCATCGAGGCGGTGAGTTTTGAGTGCGGCTTTGCCTCGGCATCGTATTTCTGTAAGATGTTTCAGCGGCACACAGGCATGACCCCCGGAACCTTCCGCAAGCGCGGCGGCACTTGACAATCACTGCGATCTGGCGTATAATAACCTTTGTGTTGTTAAAAATAACGGCGTAGAGCCGAAGAAAGGTCAGTAATATATGAGCAGAGACAGACTCAAGAGCCGACTGGGATTCATACTTCTCAGCGCAGGCTGTGCAATAGGCATCGGTAATGTGTGGAAATTCCCGTGGGTGGCGGGACAGAATGGCGGAGGCATCTTCGTGCTTTTCTATCTGCTGTTCCTGCTGATACTCGGCGTACCTGTGCTTACGATGGAGTTTTCAGTGGGCCGAGGTGCGCAGAAAAGTCCTGTAAAGCTGTTTCAGCAGCTTGAAGGGGAAGGACAGAAGTGGCACATCCACGGCGGCTTCTGCCTTGCGGGAAATTATCTGCTGATGATGTTCTACACCACCGTTTCGGGATGGATGCTGAATTACTTTGTATCCATGGCGGCGGGCAAGTTCGAGGGACTGGACGCTGCGGGCGTTAAGACCGCCTTTGCGGATGTTCAGGCTGACCCCATTCAGTCTGTGGTGTATCTTGCTATCATAATAGTCATAGGCTTTGCGGTGTGCGCACTGGGCGTACAGGGCGGACTTGAACGGGTCACCAAGGTGATGATGATTGCGCTGCTTGCGATAATGGTGGTGCTTGCAGGTAACAGCATAATCACCGATATCGGCAACGGCAGCGAGGGTCTGAAGTTCTATCTGCTGCCGAGCGTTGAGCGCATGAACGAGGTCGGCATCGTGAACGTTATCGTTGCGGCGATGAATCAGGCGTTCTTCACGCTTTCACTGGGTATCGGCTCGATGGCGATATTCGGCAGCTACATCGGCAGGGAGCGCTCGCTGATGGGCGAAGCTGTGAACGTTGCGCTGCTGGATACCTTTGTTGCGATATGCTCGGGACTCATCATTTTTCCTGCCTGCTTTGCAAATGGCGTTGAGGTGGACTCGGGTCCGAGCCTTATCTTCGTAACGCTCCCCAACGTGTTCAATCAGCTGCCGCTGGGCAGGCTGTGGGGAAGTCTGTTCTTCGTGTTCATGAGCTTTGCGGCGCTCTCCACGGTGCTTGCGGTGTTTGAGAACATCCTTTCCTGCACGATGGAGCTGTTCAGCTGGAGCAGAAAAAAGGCGTGCCTTATCAACGGCGTGGCGTTGTTCCTGCTCTCGCTGCCCTGCGCACTGGGCTTCAATCTGCTGAGCTTCATAAAGCCGCTTGGAGAGAAGTCCACCGTCCTTGATCTGGAGGACTTCATCGTAAGCAATCTGCTGCTGCCGCTCGGCTCACTGGTGTTCGTGCTTTTCTGCGTGACGAAGTACGGCTGGGGCTGGAAGAGCTTCGAGGAGGAAGCAAATCAGGGCAAGGGCATCAAGGTGCAGAAGTGGATGAGAGGCTATATGACATGGGTGCTGCCCGTTATCGTGGCACTGGTGTTCGTGTTCAGCATGCTGAGCTTCTTCAAGGTGATATGAAAACAAGCCGTCCGAATGGAAAGCTCCTGCGGACGGCTTTATTGTCGAAAACTTTTTAAAAAAGCCCTTGACAAAACATGTCTGTTTTGATATAATATTAATGTTGTCAATTTGGCAGCATGATCCACTAGCTCAGGCGGTAGAGCACCTGACTTTTAATCAGGGTGTCCCGGGTTCGATTCCCGGGTGGATCACCATTCAAGGCAAAAGAGAACACCCGCAATAGTGGGTGTTTTCTTTTATCGGTAAATAACGAGTGTCGGTGCGGTTTGATCGCAGAAAGGGAATGTTATGAAAATTATGCTAGTCCAATTACTGAAATATAACGGTGAGTATGTAGGTCCTGCAAATAAGATCTTTGAGTCGGATGTTATTCCATGTGCAGGAATGTATATTGCGGATCCTATATGGAGCGATGAGAGCGAGGTGCTGAAGGTGATAATCAACTATAATAGTAATTGGTGTACTGTTTGCCTTGACGATTGTGATATCGAATCTTCAGATGATATTGAGGAGATTGCCGAAAATTTCAGATCAAATGGATGGACAGTACATCTATGAGATAAAACTTTATGTACCTACATAATAAAAAGCCGTCTTTCGGGGCGGCGTGATAATATGTTTACAAGGTCGCTTTTGATTGTAATGTCACAAGCGGCTTTTCTTTTTGCTACGGTGGTGTTTGATTTAATATGCGCTTTGCGGTGTGGTTTTTCCCAAAAACGGCGGCAAAGCCACACCGCATCGCAGTTTCCCTGATTCTTGTGAAAAATTTCTCTCCCCCCTTGACAAACGCAGAAAAATATGATATCATATACGCAAGTTAGGATAAACTAACTGAAAGGAGATCTTACAATGAGCGTAGTTGTAGTCGGCGGAAATGACCGCATGGCGACGAGATATAAGGAGATATGTAAATCCTACAGCTGCAAGGCAAAGGTGTTCACACAGATGCCTGCGGACTTTGATAACAAGCTGGGCGATCCCGATCTGATGGTGGTGTTCACGAACACATGCTCCCACAAGATGGTGAACAGCGTGAATCAGCGCTCCGAAAAGCGCAACATCCCTGTGGTGAAGGTACACAATGCCAGCGTGAATGCACTGAAGAATGTGCTGGATCAGTACGCCGCAAGATGACGGCTTATTTTTTGGAGAATGGGTTAGAGTAAACTAACTGTGCATATCCCGAGATATCACAAACGGGACTGTGCAGATTTGGATTAGTTTTTCCTAACTGCGTGGAGGACAGAATTATGTGTAAGAACGAATATTGCCGTTTTGAGCAGCAGCTGGCGTTTCATTCGGCGCCGTCGCTTCTGGGAATAAAATGTGCAAGCCTGATGTCCGTGCGGCGCAGCGAGTTTGATGTGGCGGCAAGCTCGGAGCAGTTCAACCGCCGTGCTGCGGCGAGGGGTCTGCGTGTGCGGGAGCTGTGCGGCTGCGGGAAAAGATCGCTGCTGCTGATATATAATGAGCAGAAGCTTGCCGCACGTCTTGCTGAACCTCGCTGCAGGGAAGTGCTTCGCATGAACGGCTACACCGATGATATGTCGGCGGAGGAGTGCATCTGCAGGCTTGCGGGACGCATCGGCAGGAACGGAGATTTCCCTCACGAGATAGGCATATTCCTTGATTACCCTGTGGAGGATGTTCTCGGTTTCATTGAGAACAAGGGCGCAAATTTCAAGCTGTGCGGCTACTGGAAGGTCTACGGCGACCCTGTAAAGGCGCAGCGCACCTTCGATAATTACAACAAGTGCAGGAGATTCCTGTGCAATAAGCTGAGCGAGGGGCAGGATCTCTGCCGTGCGCTCAGAATATCGTAAATTTGACGAGCAAAAGCTCGCCAAATTCAATTAGGAATTAGGAATGAG
>JAZSEG010000030.1:0-10423 GCA_045531575.1 Oscillospiraceae bacterium
AAATACAAGGGCAAGAGCATCTATGACGTGCTGGAAATGACGGTGTCCGAGGGAGCAGAATTTTTTGCGAACATCCCGAAGATAGCGAAAAAGATGCACACCATGGAGGAAGTGGGACTCGGCTATATCAAGATAGGACAAAGCTCCACCACGCTTTCGGGCGGTGAGGCGCAGCGTATAAAGCTTGCAACCGAGCTAGCGAAGCGCTCAACGGGCAAGACTATCTATATCCTGGATGAGCCGACCACGGGTCTGCACACGGCGGACGTGCGCAAGCTTATCGACATCCTGCAGCGCCTGACCGACAGCGGAAACACCGTGCTGGTCATCGAGCATAACCTTGACGTCATCAAGACGGCGGACTATATTATAGATATGGGTCCCGAGGGCGGCGACAAGGGCGGCACGGTCATTGCTAAGGGTACTCCCGAGGATGTGGCGGAGAACGAGCTTTCCTACACAGGATACTATCTTAAAAAGATGCTTTGATGCAGAATGCCTGAAAAAACACCATTATCTCAGTTTGTGGTGAGATCGGGCGTAAACCGCAGAAATAACGTGTAGTGTTACGATATATTGGTGCTGTGTGCTGAGTGGTGTCAATATATTGTGTAATTCGACATAAAACGCTATGGCAGTCCCATGAATGGGGCTGCCTTTTTGTGCAATGTGCATAAAATTATGAACAAAAGTTCTCTGACTTTTTCAAATAAAACATATTCTCGAACACTTGCAAAAATTTGAAAAGCAGTGTATACTTTAAGAGTGGGGAAAAGTGGTGAAGATTTCACTAAAGTGGGGAGAAAATCCACTGAAAAACCAAAAAACACAGAAAAATCACATCACCGCATTTCCACAACATAATTGGGAAATATATTTAAATCTACGGAAAATGCCGCCTGAGGAGGGCGGAACGCCATTCCACGGCACGGCGGACTGGGGAGTCAGCTGAAAGAGATAAGCACGGGAACGGCACACTGACAGGCTGAAATGCATGGCTGGAAGGGGGGAAAGAAATGTACGGCGAGTTTGAACACACCATAGACAGCAAGGGTCGTATGAACTTCCCTGCAAAGCTGCGAGAATCACTCGGCGAACGTTTCTTCATTTCCAAGACCATCGGCGAAAAGTGCCTGACAGTACACACAGAGCAGAGCTGGAATTCCATCAGAGAGAGCTTGAAGGGAAAGCCCTCTAAGGTGGCGCTGCCTATCGAACGTTTCCTGTTCGGCGGCGCTTGTGAAGCAGAGCCTGACAAGCAGGGAAGAATCGCTCTTCCGTCATCGCTCAGAGCTTACGCAGAGATCACAGGGGAAGTTGTGGTCGTTGGTATGGATGACCGTGCCGAGATCTGGGACAAGGCGCTTTGGGAGGAATACAATAACAGAATTTCCGCTGAAGATATCGCCGCGTTTGCAGAGGAGATCGGTCTGTAATGGAATTTTCACATGTTTCAGTGCTGCTTAAAGGGACGGTGGACGGTGCGTTTACAGACCCGAAGGGCGTTTACGCAGACCTCACCACAGGCGGAGGCGGTCACAGCTTAGAGCTTGCGAAAAGGCTCGACGGCGGACGGCTCATCTGCTTCGATCAGGACGCACAGGCGCTTGCTGCCGCCGGGGAGCGGTTAAAGGGCTATCCCGTGACGTTCGTTAAAAGAAACTTCTGCGAGCTTGCCGAGGCTCTTGATGAGCTTGGCATCGACTCTCTTGACGGCATAATCGCCGATCTGGGAGTTTCGTCGCATCAGCTGGATACGGCTGAAAGGGGATTTTCGTTCCATAACGACGCCCCGCTTGATATGCGCATGAGCGGAGAGGGGTTCTCTGCCCGTGATCTTGTCAACGAATATTCAGAGGAGGATATCTCCCGCATACTCTTCGCATACGGCGAGGAGAAGTTTGCCAGAAAGATAGCTTCGGGAATAGTGAGAGCAAGGCTCAAAGCCCCCATAGAAACAACGGGCGAGCTTGCCGATATTATAAAGAACAGCGTTCCCGCTGCGTACAGGAGGGAGAAGAATCCCTGCCGAAAGAGCTTTCAGGCTATAAGAATAGAAGTCAATAAGGAGCTTGACGTGCTGGAAACGGCGCTGTCTGTCGGCTTTGAGAGATTAAAGGTCGGCGGCAGGATGTCGGTCATCACCTTCCATTCCCTTGAGGACAGGATAGTGAAAACACGCTTCAAGGAGTTCTGCACGGGCTGTACCTGCCCTCCTGAATTCCCTGTATGCGTATGCGGAAAGCAGCCGAGGGGCGAGCTTGTGGGCAAGAAGCCTGTAACCGCCTCCGAGGAGGAGCTTGCCGCTAATCCCAGAAGCCGCAGCGCAAAGCTTCGTGTTATAGAAAAGATACGCTGATATTGATTCGGCGCATTGTGTAAAAGACAGATATAGGGCAGCTATTGCCCAAAATGAGGGAATACAAAAAACAAGGAGGGCGGTCTGAGATGCAGATCCCGAATTATAATTCAAATCTCGCATACGACCTTTCCAGGTTTGACGTAGCGGAGCAGGAGCAGCAGAACTCCCACCGCCGTCAGCAGCAGGAAAAGGCGAAGCAGGAGATAAGAATGAACAGCCGCTCTGTTTCGAGAAGTGGTTCACGAGTGAAGATCCTGCTGGTAAGCGGACTTGTGTTTGCGGCTCTTTGCGCTGTAAATGTGCAGAAGACCACAGCGGATGACTGGGCAAGAAAGGTGGCAGATCAGCAGTCTGCGCTCACTGCGGCTCAGGAGGAGAACTCGCTGCTGCAGACAAGGCTTGATTCTAAGGTTAACAACATCGGCTACATTGAGGAATACGCAACTCAGCAGCTTGGAATGGCTAAGGTCACCAACACTCAGGTGCAGTATCTGAAGGTGAATACCGAGAGCCTTATCGAGGTGCAGCCTGACGGAAGCGGCACGATATTCGCCGCAGTATCCGATTGGTGGGGCGATATGATGGAATACATCGGTCTGTGATGGCATAATATAGGGTGAACAAGCCCTTTACTCTGCCGACAGCCGCATTACGGAGCAAGGTCGGGGAAATACGCGACTTTGCTCTTTCCGTTTTTTCTGAGCATATTTTGCGAGCGGAAAAAACATTTATATTACAGCAGTTTTCGACGTTTTGCATCGTGGAGGAACAATGAATTTACTGAAAAAGATATGGGAAGCTCTTGTTGAATGGGATAAGAACGAGGGTGAGAAAAAGCGCATTATGAAGTCAAGCACGAAGCAGATCATCGTGCTGATATTCGTGTGCGCTCTGTCTGTATATGTGGGATATTTCCTGCTGAAATATTCCGTGCTGGACGGCGATAAGTGGCGTGTTCTGGCGAACGATCAGCAGATGTCCTCCATCACTATTCAGGCGAGCCGTGGATCGATACTGGATACAAACGGCACTGTGCTGGCGCAGAGCTCCACAGTGTGGGATGTCATCATCTCGCCGCAGGATATCTCAGAGGCGAATACAAAGGCATACGAAGCGTATCAGAAGAAGCTTGCTGACTGGGAGGAGGGTGATGAGCCTCTCGAGCCGTATGTTGACCGTGCAAAGCTGATATGTCAGAAGCTTTCCGAGGTGCTTGATGTGGATTACAGCAAGCTGATGACCGCTACCGAGAATCTTGCAAGCCAGTATTACGTTGTGAAGCGCAAGGTGGAAAAGCCTGAGGTGAACGAGATAACGCTGTTTATGGCGGACAACGGCATCGATACCGATTCCGTTTTCATGGAGCAGACCTCAAAGCGCTACTATCCCAACAACTCTCTTGCATCCAATATCATCGGCTTCACGAATTATGAGGGCGACGGCGTTTACGGCCTTGAAGCGTATTACGACGATTACCTCAACGGCACGGACGGCAAGGCTATCTACGCAAAGGATGCCTATGGCAGAGAGATGGCGTACACCAACGACGCATACTACTCCGCTGTGGACGGCTACAGCCTCGTGCTCACTCTTGACGAGGTGCTGCAGCATTATCTTGAAAAGAATCTGGAGCTGTGCGTATCGCAGCATTCCGTTATAAACCGTGCCTGCGGCATCATCATGAACTGCAAGACAGGCGCAGTGCTGGCGATGTCCACAGCACCCAGCTACGATCTGAACAACCCCTCCACACTGTACAGCGCATACGACCTTCAGCGCCTTGAGGATCTGAGAGCAGCGGGCGGCAGTGAGGAAGAAATAGACGCTATCGAGGCTACATACCGTGAGCAGCAGTGGAAGAACAAGGCGATAACCGAGCTTTACTACCCAGGCTCCGTATTCAAGACCATCACCTGCGCTGCGGCGCTTGAGGAGGAAGTGGTATCCGATGCGAGCAGCTTCTCCTGCCATGGCTATGCCGAGGTTTCGGGCGTAAAGATCAAGTGCCACGTTGACTACGGCCACGGTGAACTGGATCTTCAGAATGCGGTAACAAAATCCTGCAACCCTTCCTTTATCGCTATAGGACAGGCGCTGGGCATCGACCGTTTCACGAAGTATTTCGAGGCTTTCGGCTTTACCGAGCCTACAGGCATAGATCTTCCCGGCGAGGCACGTTCTCTTTACATAGGCGCAGACAGCATGGGACCTGTTGAACTTGCGTCCTCTGCTTTCGGTCAGACCAACAAGGTAACGCCAATCCAGATGGCGACGGCGTTCTGTGCAGTCGTTAACGGCGGATATCTCGTAACTCCCTACGTTGTGGATAAGATCCTTGACAGCGACGGCAACGTCGTTCAGACAACTCAGGTGCAGATAAAGCGTCAGGTCATCTCTGAGGAGACCTCCGCACACATGCGCACGATCCTCGAAAACGTTGTTGAGACCAACGGCGGCAGCAACGCCTACATCAGCGGCTACCGCATCGGCGGAAAATCGGGTACCACCGAGAAGATCGATGAATATAACAAGCTGCTTGCCGAAACAGGCGAGGACAAGATGACATACGTTCCCTCCTTTGCGGCATTTGCTCCTGCGGATGATCCTCAGATCGTCATGCTGGTAATGGCTGATACTCCCACAGGTACAGCGTATTACGGCTCTGCCATTGCGGCACCTGTAGTTTCGGCGGTGTTCAAGGAGGGTCTGCCACATCTCGGCATCTATCCCACCTACACTGCGGAGGAGCTTGCAAAGATGGACGCTGCGGTGCCTTACGTTCTCGGCTATGAGGCAATGAGAGCGGAATCCTCGCTGACAGCTTCGGGCTTTGAGGTGCGCATCATCGGTGATGAGACCAGCGGTGTGAAGGTGTCTACGCAGATACCCGGCGCAGGCATGAGCATTCCGAAGGGCAGCACGGTGGTGCTGTATCTCGGAAACGAGCTGGAGCTTGAGGCAGGCGTGGTTCCCGATGTTATAGGAATGACGGTGGAGCAGGCAAACGAGGCTATCGTGAATGCAGGCTTCAATATAAAGATCTCGGGCGGTGCGGCTGAGAATGCCAATGCTGTGGCGACAGTGCAGTCCATGGAGGGCGGCACGGAAGCCTACAAGGGCAACGTTATCGAGGTAATGTTCCAGGTGAACACATATTCTGACTAATAAATGGCGGTGAGCAAATGACTTTATCGGAGCTTTTTTACGGCTTTGCGGATATTTCCGAGGAAATTGCGGATATACAGGTGACAGGCGTTACCTCTGACAGCCGTGAGGCGCAGGAGGGCTATGTCTTTGTCTGCATCAGGGGCGCAAGCTTTGATGGTCATAACGCCGCAGAGGATATGCTGAAAAAGGGTGCAGCTGCGGTGGTAACTCAGCGGAAGCTGGGTGTTGAAAGGGAAATAAACGTTGAAAATTCCCGCAGGCTTTATCCCGAGCTGCTCTCTGCATTTGAGGGCAGACCCACGCAGCAGATAAAGCTCTGTGCGGTGACAGGCACCAACGGCAAGACCACCGTTGTGAACCTCTGCGCAGGGATACTGAGACATTTCGGCGAGCAGGTGGGCGTTATAGGAACTCTCGGCACGGATACGGGCAGAGGGCTTCAGTATGCGCATTCGGGGCCTCCGACTACTCCCGAGCCGAGGAGACTGTACAGCCTTTTCCGTGAGATGGCGGATATCGGCACGAAATACTGCTTCATCGAAGCAAGCTCGCAGGCGTTGGCTCAGTACCGCTTTGCGGCGGAGCATTTCACAGCGGCGGCGTTCACGAATCTCACGCAGGACCATCTTGATTACCACGGCACCATGGAGGAGTATTACCTCGCAAAGCGCAGCCTTTTCGATATGTGCGGCAGAGCGGTGCTGAATACCGACGATGAATACGGCGCACGCACTGCGGAATATTGCAGCGAAAACGGTATTCCTCACGTCACGACAAGCGTTTTCGGCGAGGCTGACTACTACACCGAGCAGGTGAACTTGACCCCCTCGGGTGCGGAGTTTTATCTCACCGATAAGGCGGCGAAAAAGACTTATCCCGTGAAGCTTGCCATGACTGGATACTACAACGTCAGCAATGCTATACAGGCGGCGCTCATCTGCGAAAGTTTAGGCTTTCCGCTGTGGAAGTGCCTTGAAGCGCTCGGCGAGATAAAGGGCGTGGGCGGCAGGCTTGAAACGCTGTACAGCGGCGATTTCACCGTGATAAGAGATTATGCGCATACTCCCGACGGCTTGGAAAAGCTGCTCTCCACGTTGAAGCCTGTGGCGAAAAATCGCCTTGTGGTGCTTTTCGGAGCGGCAGGCGAGCGAGACTCAGCTAAGCGACCCATGATGGGTGAGATATGCGCACGCTACGGCGACTATCTGATAGTGACTTCTGACAATCCCGCTCACGAGGAGCCGCAGTCCATCATCGACATGGTGACGGAGGGCATCCCCGAAGGCACGGAATATGTGCAGTTCACTGACAGGGGCGAGGCGCTGCGATATGCACTTGATATGCTGCGTGGCGGCGATCTTCTTGCGCTGTGCGGCAAGGGTCACGAGGATTATCAGATCATCGGCGGCGAATATGTTCCTTTCGATGAAAAGGAGCTTACACAAAACTACCTCAGAGAAAAGGGCTTGATATAATGTTTACAGTAAACGAGATAACAGCGGCGGTCGGCGGACAGCTTTTCGGAAACGGTGATGTCACCGTGACGGGAGTTTCCACCGATACCCGTACCATACAGCAGGGCGATCTTTACGTTGCGGTAAAGGGCGAGCGCTTCGACGGCAACGACTTCATTTCGCAGGCGATAGAAAACGGCGCTGCGGCGGTGCTTTCCGACAGGAAGGCGGGCGCAGACAGCTACAGCGTGCCTGTTATCCTGACGGAGGAGAGCAGGGCGGCGCAGCTTGCGCTTTCGAGATACCACAGGAACAGGTTTGGCCTGAAGCTGTGTGGAGTGACGGGCAGCGTGGGAAAGACCTCCACAAAGGACATGATCTATGCGGTGCTTTCCGCAGGCTGTAAGACGCTCAAAACAGAGGGTAACTTCAACAACGATATAGGACTGCCGAAAACGCTCTTCCGACTGGACGAGAGCCATGGTGCGGCGGTCATCGAGATGGGAATGTCCGATCTCGGCGAGATAAGCGTGCTGTCGCAGGCGGCTTGTCCCGATTGCGCAGTGATAACCAACATCGGCTACTGCCACATCGAGAACTTAAAGACCCGTGAGAACATCCTTAAAGCAAAGCTTGAGATACTGGACGGCGCTAAGCCGAATGCACCGCTTATCGTGTGCGGCGATGACGAGTATCTGAGCGGCGTTTTACTCAGTGACAGAGAGGTAGTCCGTTACGGCTTCGGCGATAACTGCGATGTACGAGCAGAGGATATCATGCACCTTGAGGATGGCGAGAGCTTCACGCTCATCGACGGTGAGATATCCCACAAGGCGGCGGTGCCTGTCAGCGGTGAGCATCATGTGCTGAACGCACTGGCGGCGTACTGCGTGGGCAAGGCGTTCGGTATGAGTGCGGAGGAGATAATCCCTGCGTTCATGAATTACGAAGCTTCGGGCATGAGACAAAAGACAGTGAAGCAGAACGGCGTTACATACATCCTTGACTGCTACAATGCAAGTCCCACATCTATGAAAAGCTCGCTTTCCGTGCTTGGCGGTATGAAGTCCGAGGGCAGGAAGATAGCTGTTCTGGGTGATATGCTGGAGCTTGGCACAATGTCGGGTGAGCTTCACGCATCAGTTGCCGATTATGTCACAGAGAATGCGCAGGTGTGCTTCCTGTACGGCGCAGAGATGGGCGAGTGTGCAAAGGCGCTCACCGAGCGTGGCTTTGAGGTATACCACAGCACCGATAAGGGCGTTATCTCGGCGCAGCTTAAGGAGTACATCCGCAAGGGCGATGCGCTGCTGTTCAAGGGCAGCCGTGGCATGAGAATGGAAGAGATATTCGCAATGATATCAGACGAGCGGTAATTGAATATATTTTTGCATGACTCAGACGAGTGAGAAGTCTGCAGATGCAAGGAACAAGTGCCGCAGGCGTAATTTTTGTGCGTCAAGCGCACTTGTGACGTAGCAGGTGCGGGCTTATCGCTCGTCGAAAAATACTGATTATAACGAGGACAATACAATGATCTGGACAGGCGTTTTCGCAGCGTGTGCTGCTTTTGCATTGACATGGCTGGCAGGAATATGGTTCATCCCTTTTCTGCACAAGCTGAAATACGGTCAGACCATCCTTGATATCGGACCGAAGTGGCACAAGGAGAAGAAGCAGGGTACTCCCACCATGGGCGGTATCATGTTCATAATCGCTGCTTTTGTGAGCTTTATCTGCGGCATGATTCTTTACCATGCCTTCGGCGGCGGAGAGCTTATCACACCCACCGCAAAGCAGGAGCTTATCAAATCCTCCGCAGGACTTATGCTGGCTGTTATGATGGGCTTCATGGGATTTCTGGACGACTTCATCAAGGTCAAGAAAAAGCAGAACGGCGGTCTCACCGTTATTCAGAAGACCATCATTCAGGTGCTGATAATCGCAGCGTATTTTGCGACCATCTATCTCAGCGGCGACAAGGGTACGAGCATCATGCTCCCTTGGGGATATAACTGGGATCTCGGTCTGCTGTACTATCCTCTGATGGGCGTTGCCATCTACTACATCGTAAACGCAGTAAACCTCACCGATGGCATCGACGGACTCTGCTCCAGTGTTACAGTTGTGTATATGGCGTCTTTTGCAGCGATCTCAGGCATCGTGGGAGCCTACGGTCACACGCTGCTTGCTATGAGCGTTGCGGGCGGCTGCATCGGCTTCCTTATGTGGAACTTCCCTCCCGCAAAGGTGTTCATGGGCGATACAGGCTCCATGTTCCTCGGCGGCGCTGTATGCGCAATGGGAATCGGCTGCAATGCAGAGGTGCTGATGATAATCGCAGCCATCGTGTACATCCTCGAAGCGCTCTCCGTTGTTATTCAGGTGAGCGTGTTCAAGATAACAAAGAAGATCTACCACACCACAGAGGGCAAGCGTCTTTTCAAGATGACTCCCATCCACCATCATTTCGAGCTGAGTAAATGGAGCGAGATAAAGATCGACGCCGTGTTCTCTCTGGTGGCTCTCATTGCGGGAGCGATATCCGTGGTGCTGGCATGGTATATGTTCGCTAAGTGATCGTAACGGAGGTATTATGGCAATAACTAAAACTACGGGGACAAAAGCCAAAAAACCATCCTCGGGAAAGAAACTGACGCAGCGTGCAAAGGAACTCGTAGGCCCCGATAAGATCCGCTTTTTCTACGGCAAGGGCAGTATCGATGTGCCTATGATGATAATCACGCTGGCGCTGCTTGTGCTGGGAATCACCATGATGTTCTCGGCGAGCCATGCGCTCTCCTACCGTGACAACGAGGGAGACTCCTACGGCTATGCAGTGAATCAGATGATCTTCGCAGGTCTGGGACTTGTGGGAATGTTCTTCGCAAGCTTCATGGATTACCGTGTGCTGAGAGCGGAGAAGCATATAACCATAAAGGGCAAGCAGTATCCCGTTACATTTTCCCATGCGGTAATGGCGGTGGCGCTGGTGCTGCTGTTCCTCGTTATCCCCTTCGGCGTAAGCAACACCGAAAACGGCCCCAGACGCTGGCTGCCCTTCTTCGGAAGAACGTTCCAGCCGTCGGACGTTATGAAATTCGCACTGATAATCTTCTTCGCATACTACATCGCAAAGAACTACAAGAAGATGCGCTACACCTTCACGGGTCTTGTGAAGCCGTTTATGCTGCTGGCTGTAGTGGGCTGGCTGATGTATATCCAGCCGCATCTTTCGGGTCTGCTCATCATGCTGATGATATGCGCTGCTATGCTCTTTATCGGCGGCGTTAACATGAAAACGGTCATCATCGCAGTAGCTATCGCAGGAACTATTCTTATTCTGGCGTTCTTTACGGGAAGTGAATACACCTACTTCGCAGACCGAATCGCCAACACCTTCAACCCTCTCGCCGATACAGGCGACAAGACCTATCAG
>JAZSEG010000177.1:0-7385 GCA_045531575.1 Oscillospiraceae bacterium
CTCCTCCTGAGAGCAGATGATGTAATCCTGACCCCAGTAGATAACGTTGATCTTCTTGAATACCAGACTACTGCCACGAACGATATATACTCCACGAAGTCGGAGGCCAAGCGGTCTTAGGAAGACAACCACCTATCCCAACTCCTTGGCTCACAGAACGACATGGCTACGATCCGACTTCTCCTCCTGAGAGCAGATGATGTAATCCTGACCCCAGTAGATAACGTTGATCTTCTTGAATACCAGACTACTGCCACGAACGATATATACTCCACGCTCCTCCGCTTCGTTATAGCGGATGGCTTCTCTGGAAACTCTCAGGCCGCCGTAGCTGTTTACAACGAGCTTGAAATTCTCTACACGTCCGCCTACTACGGCAGAAGTCAGTCTGTCGCACTCGAACACATAAACGGCTGAGCCGTCGCCAGCGCCTGTGTCATGGATAGAAATGATCTTCGCCTCAAGCTCGGCATTCTCCGAGCCGACACGCAGCGTGACCGTGCTGCCCTCGTACATACCGAACAGCTTGTTGCTGTCCAGCACAGCTGCGACACGCCAGCGGTAATCCGCAATAAGCTTGCCCACTGCCGTTCCCGAAGCTGAGATATCGGGATTTTCTATGATATTCTTGATCTCAGAGGCGGTGATAGTGTCGCTGTCATTGAAGGTGAGCTTGTCCTCATACCCGTCAACGCTGCTGACGAAATATCCCGTTCCGCCTGCATAGATGCTCTGCACATCGCCTGTCAGCTGGGATTCCAGCTGCTTTCGCTCGGCACGAAGCTGAGATATCTTATCGGAATAGCCCGCGCTCTCGCCCTTTGCAATCTCACGCTTGCAGAGTGCTTCCAGCATCTGATTCTCATAATCGCCTGCAGCGTTATAATCTCCGCTGATGATGCAATCCACCAACGAGGAATGAACCAGATTTATCTGGCTCGTGATAGTTTCCAGCTGGGAATTATCCGTGCCGACCAGCTTTTCAGCTTCTGTAAGAACAGCAATCTGCTCATCCAATGCCTCTATCTGACGGCGAAGTTCTATATCGCTCTCATTGCGGTAACGATAAGCCACCACGGAGCTTTGTCCCACCTTGGAGCTATCCTCATGCTCATAGCTTAACACGCCCGAGCCTGCACTGTGGACAACTGTCTCATCCCTGAGGTAAACACCCTCAAAAGGGATATCCTCCGTCATATCGTATACATAAGCAGTTTCGGTGCGCAGCGGCTCACCCACTGAAAAGAACACCTGACCCACAAAGAACACGATAACGAACAGCGACAGCACCACGATAATGGCGGTAGTCCAGCGGGATTCCATTACTCTTCTTCAGTCTTGTCGTAAGCGTCCAGAATGGAGATGGGCTTCATGGGAGTAACGGTGGAGATAGCGTGCTTATAAATAAGGTTCTGCTTTCCATCGGTATCCAGAATAACTGTGTAATTATCAAAGCCCTTTACGATTCCCTTAAACTGGAAACCGTTTGTTATATAGATCGTAACAGGGATCCTGTCCTTTCTCGCCTGATTAAGGAACACGTCCTGTAAGTTAATATCCTTTGCCATATTTAACCACCTTTTCTAGTCTTTGTAATCAAATACGCTGGTTCCCCAACTATATAGAAACAGTATAACATACTTTTTCAAAAAATGCTATATCATTTTGATATTTTTTTTAAATTTCTTGAAATATTATGGAAATTGCTGTATTTTCAAGGCGTCTATAGGTCGTTTCGACTACAGTTGTCTATTATTTTGCATGCTTTTTCCACTACCTGCGGCAGCTTATCCGTGTCCGAAACGATTATTTTGTGGATTCTCGGGTCACGTCTGAACCATGTCATCTGCCTTTTGGCATACTGACGGGTGCGCAGCTTAAGCTCCTCGACGCAATCCTCCAGCGATCTCTCGCCACGGAAATACGGATACAGCTCCTTGCAGCCGATAGCCTGCGCCGCTGTGGGTCTGTCAGACTGGCTGAAGCACTGCTTCGCTTCGTCGAGAAGTCCTGCCTCCAGCATCTTATCCACACGGAGATTTATGCGCTCGTGCAGCTTTTCACGGTTCTCGTACTCCAATGTCAGCATGATGAACTCATACGGCGACGGCACGCCACGGCTCATGCGCTTCGCCTCGCTGATGGTGTGACCTGTGATATGGTGTACCTCCAGCGCACGGATGACACGGCCGAGATTGTTCTCGTGCAGCGTTTCGGCGGTCTCGGGGTCTATCTCACGGAGTCTTTCAAGCAGCACCGCACCGCCCTGTTCCTCGGCTAGCTTGCGCATCTCCTCTCGGAATGCAGGATCGCTGCCCGAATCATCAAACTGCAGATTATCCACAAAGGACGAGATATAAAGTCCCGTGCCGCCGCAGATAACGGGAGTCTTTCCACGGGCAAGAATGTCCTTTACGCACTCGTCGCAGATCTTTACATAATCGGCAACTGAGAAAGCCTCGGAGGGGTCAAGAAAGCCGAGCAGATGGTGCGGAATACCCTGCTGCTCCTCGGGAGTTGCCTTTGCGGAGGCAACATCCATATCTGTGTATATCTGCATGGAATCGGCAGAGATGACCTCGCCATTATACAGCTTCGCAAGCTCCACCGCAAGAGCGGTCTTGCCCGACGCTGTCGGTCCGCAGACTACTATTACTTTGTTCATGAGGTCACCTCTCTCAATAAATCGGAAGTAGATTACTTCATTAAATTATTCTCTTTTTCAAAAAAAGCCCTTTTCAAAACAATATACTCTTGTTCTGAACAAATTTTCTTGCATCTTCTTTCATACACTTCAGAACGCTCCAACATTTCCTTGATTTTTATACATGGAAATTCGTTGCACTGATTACACTTATTCACACCATGGTCTTTTGTACACTCTACAAGTTGATATGTACATTGCTTATGCGAAGAACATCCACCACAAGCAATTTCTTCATTTGATACAACACAGGATCTCCAACCAACCTTATACCACAATTCTGCAACTGCTTCTAATTCTTTATCGGTATGCGCATTGTATCTTGGGCATTCAATACAGTTATCTCCACATAGAGTTATTCTATCTTCCATTACGACACTCACAAATTCCTATTCAACTCACACTATCCTGCTGAAATACTTCTCTATCTGCCTTTTGGTTATCTGTGTGCAAACAGGGCGTCCGTGGGGGCAGAATCGGATATCCTTGTTGCTCACCACTTCATCTGCGATGACCTGCAGCTCCCTGATATCATTGATATCATTCGCCTTGATGGACATCTTGCAGGCGGCGGTGTGCAGCATATCGTCAAACAGCTCGCCCTTGATGTTGTCGTTGCCCTTTGCCGCTACCCCTGCGATGCTCTCCACGATATCAGCAGGGTCTTCCCTGTCAAGCAGCTGCGGCAGAGCCATAACGCTCACCTTGCCGCCATCGCAGAAATCAAGGATTATTCCCACATCTGCCAGTCTGTCGGAAAAGGCGCTCAGAGCATCATATTCCGCAGGACTCAGCCACACCTCGGCAGGCTCGATAAGGAACTGCGCACTGCTGTTGAAGCCCTTCTTCAGCTTCTCGAAATTGATGCGCTCGTGCGCTGCGTGCTTGTCGATGAGCAGCATACTATCCTCGCCCTCGCACACGATGTAGGTGCGGAAAAGCTCGCCCACCACACGGATGCGCTCAGGAACATACTCAGGCTCCGCAGGCTTTACAGGCTCAGGCGGCTGCTCTTTCTTTATAAAGGACTTGTCCGAAAGGAATGCAAATCCGGGCAGCTCCGAAAGCGGCGTCTCCTTCTTTTCCGGAACAGCTTTCGGCTGAGGTATCTCCGCTTCGGGGATGACCTGCTGCACTGCCTGCACAGGCTCGCTCTTCATCTCAAACGGCTGCTCCTGACGCAAGACGAACTTCGTCGGCTGAACAGGCGTCTTAGAATATACTATATCGGATTTCGGTTTCGGCATAGGAACGGTCTTTGGCTCGTCATACACCACTGTTACCTTCTTCTGGAGCACTTCTGCCACAGCAGGCTTCGGCTGTTCCGCAGCAGGCTGAGTCTCCTTCACCACACTTACAGGCTCCTGCCTCTGCACGGGCGGAAGCTTTATCTCACGGCTCTCATCAAAGCCCATGAGTGCGTTCTTTACAGCAAAATACACCGCATCGAACACGGTCTTTTCCTCAGTGAAACGAACCTCCGTCTTAGTGGGATGGATGTTCGCATCCACCTTGGCGGGGTCGGTATTTATGCACAGCACGCAAGCAGGGAATTTTCCCACCATGATGGTGTTGCGGAATGCCTCCTCCAATGCCGCACAGCACAGGGGACTTCTCACACTTCTGCCGTTCACAAAGAAATGCTGCATGGTGCGGTTCGCACGGGTGAACAGCGGCGACGATACATATCCTGTCACAGAAGTGTCACGGTAGATATTCTCCACAGGGATAAGCCCTGCCGCAAACTGCTTCCCGAACACCGCATACACTGCGCTGTAATACTCGCCGTTACCGGGGGTGAGCATGGTCTGCTTGCCGTCACGAATGAAGCGGAAGGATATATCGGGATGGGACAGCGCAAGCTTCTCCACCACGGTGGAACAGTAGTTGCCCTCTGTAACATCTTTTTTGAGGAATTTAAGTCTCGCAGGGGTATTGAAGAACAGATCACGGATGATTATGGTGGTGCCATCTGCACAGCCTGTGCGGTCGTACTCCACGCTCTCGCCGCCCTCAATGCGGTATACCGAGCCGAGCTGCTGCTCCGCCTGCTTTGAGATACACTCCACCCTGCCAACGGCGCAGACAGACGCCAGCGCCTCGCCACGGAAGCCGAGGGTGTTGATGTTCTCAAGATCGTCAGCGGTGTACACCTTACTTGTCGCATGGCGCAGAAAAGCCGACGGCATATCCTCGTAGGCTATTCCGCAGCCGTCATCCGTCACACGGATGTAGGATATTCCGCCACGCTTTATCTCCACCGTGATGGTGGCAGCGCCTGCGTCGATGGAGTTCTCGCAAAGCTCCTTTATGACAGAGCTGGGGCGCTCGATGACCTCGCCCGCCGCTATCAGCTCATATACGCTCTTATCAAGAAGATTTATCTTTGGCATCGTTTCTCCGTTCTAATAATAAATTTCCCTCAGCGTTGCTATATTCTTCGCCGCATAAAAACCACTCATTCCGAAAACGCTGAAAGCATGATCATTGGGATAATAATAGGCTTCATGCTCTGTACCATCATTCATCACTACCGTGCTGCCAGCCATTAAATTCAAGCTGTGGTGCGCAGATATCTTAAACAAATGAAGCTTCCATTCATCGGGATCGATATCAAGCCGCCTTCCGACAAGCTCTGCCTCATCCTCTGAATACTTATACACAACGATATAATCAATATCGGAAAGCGTATCAGCCATCGTCTTGTATCGCAGTCCCAAAATCACCGCAAATACCGCAACAACCGCTGCCGCTGCAATAAGCGCTATTCGTTTTTTAGTCATACGGTGAACCTCATTATCATTGCTCCTGTCAGTAAAGCTGATAGCATCCCCTGTATTTTTCATGCAGCACGAAAACATCGTAATGGCTATCATAGAACACAGACATTCTTTCGCCGTTCTTCATCACAAGCTCACATTCAACAGGTGACCATACCAATATTCCGCCTGCGTCATACTTGCAATTATCCTGCGTTATACCGATACGATAAAGCTCTCCGCTTTGCGCCGTGACCTCGATATAGTCCATCGACTTTATCTCGTTCTGCGGTGCTACAACTATCCTCCATCGGACTATATATAGTCCGACGAGAAACAGCACAAATATCACAAGTGCAGTGATATTTCGTATGGTGCGCTTTCTTGTTTTCTCTCGCCTGCGCTCCTGATAGGCTTTTCCCTGCTCGTCCATTACAGCGTCTCCTTTAAGTCTCGCACAAACAGCAATGCATCCATCGGTGACATGGAATTGATATCCGCCGCACGGAGCCTTGCAATTGCATTCTGCTCGTTTATCGCAGAGAAGCTGAACTGGTTCTCTGCTGTGTTTTCCAGCGTTTCGGCAAGCTTTGTCTTGCCCAGCACCTCAAGACCTTTCAGCTCCTCCTTGGCACGGCTTATCACCGCCTGAGGAAGTCCCGCAAGCTTTGCCACCTCGATACCGTAGCTGTCGTCGGTGCCGCCCTCCACTATCTTGTGCAGGAACTTGATATCATCCCCGCGCTTGGATACCGCAACACTGAAATTGCGTATGCCCTCGTATTCCTTCTCCATGGCGATAAGCTCATGATAATGAGTGGCAAACAGAGTCTTGCAGCCTATCTTCGAGCCGCTTATGTACTCCGCCACTGCCTTTGCGATGGAGATTCCGTCAAAGGTGGATGTGCCTCGTCCTATCTCGTCAAGGATGACAAGGCTGTTTTTGGTGGCATTTTTGAGGATATCCGCCACCTCGTTCATCTCCACCATGAAGGTGGACTGTCCCGATGTGAGGTCATCCGACGCTCCCACACGGGTGAATATCTTATCCACCACGCCTATCTTCGCATATCTCGCAGGCACGAAGCAGCCTATCTGTGCCATAAGCACAATGATGGCTGTCTGACGCATGAAGGTGGATTTACCCGACATATTCGGGCCTGTGATGATGATAAGACGGCTGTCGTTCAGGTCAAGATAAGTGTCGTTGGGAGTAAACGGTCTGTCCGTCAGCATCTTCTCGATAACAGGGTGACGTCCGCCCTTGATGTCGATAACGCTGTCAAGAGTCATTTCAGGCTTCACATAGCTGTTTTCGATGGATACGTTCGCAAAGCTGCACAGCGCATCCGTTTCCGAGATTGCCGCCGCAGTGTTCTGGATGATCTCCAGCTTTGTGGCGATATACTCCCTTATCTCATTGAACACTGCCTGTTCAAGCGCCTGTATCCTTTCGTTTGCGCCGAGAATCTCGCCCTCGATCTTTTTAAGCTCCTCGGTGATATAACGCTCGCCGCCTGTAAGGGTCTGCTTTCTTATGTAGTGTGCAGGCACCATATCCATGAAGCTCTTTGAGACCTCGATATAGTAGCCGAAAACACGGTTATATCCGACTTTGAGAGTCTTGATGCCCGTTGCTTCCTTTTCACGCTCCTCTATCTCCCTGAGGATGCTGTTGCCGCCTGCTGCAATGTCACGCAGACGATCTATCTCCTCATTGAAGCCGTCACGGATAACACCGCCGTCCTTCAGCGTGAGTGGCGGATCGTCTTTGATGGCGTTCTCCACAAGTGAAGCCACATCCGCAAGCTCATCAATGCGTGCATTGAGGGAGTTCAGCAGCGGCGAATCCGCCCTGCCGAGGCACTCCTTCACAAGGGGCAGACGGTTGCAGGTCTGTCCCAGCGCATAGATATCACGAG
>JAZSEG010000147.1:0-3522 GCA_045531575.1 Oscillospiraceae bacterium
TAGCCTTGCCGTGTCTTGCTTCGTCCTTTGCCATCTCATGTACGGTATCGTGGATAGCGTCAAGGTTCAGCTCCTTAGCACGCTTAGCGAGCATCAGCTTGCCCTCTGTTGCGCCGTGCTCAGCTGCAACTCTTGCAGTGAGGTTCTCCTTTGTGGACTCGGAAACTACCTCGCCCAGCAGCTCTGCGAACTTTGCAGCGTGCTCTGCCTCCTCCCAGGCAGCCTTCTCGTAGTACAGACCTACCTCGGGATAGCCCTCTCTGTGAGCTGCTCTTGCCATTGCAAGATACATACCTACCTCTGAGCACTCGCCCATGAAGTTTGCACGCAGACCCTCGATGATCTCAGCGTCTGTAACGGCCTTAGCAACGCCGATTCTGTGCTCATCAGCGAACACAAGCTTCTCGCTCTCTGCCATTACATTGAACTTGCTGCCGGGAACGCCGCACTGAGGGCACTTCTCGGGAGCCTCGGGACCTTCGTGAACATAACCGCATACGGGACATACATACTTTGCCATAATTGTTTCCTCCTGAAAATTTTTTGATTTTAAAAATAGTAATCATTATCGTTTTCCGATGTTTGTATTATAACACAGCTTAAAAGATTTGTCAAGGGCTTTTTTAAAAAAATTTTTCAATATCAAAACATAAAATTAAGCGCATAAAACAGGTCAAACACAGACAAATTTCGACAAATGTTACAAATTTATCGATTTCTCTTGCACTGAATGTCAAAGTGTGGTATACTGTATATACTAATATCTGCATTTATATCGGGGAGATATTTATATAATGAGATTTGATATTGATAAGATCAACATAAACAGCTCGGTTAAATACCGTATGATGTTTGCAGCAGGCGGCGTTCTCCATGCCTGTTATATAGGAATGTTTATCTGGCTAGGCATAATCCCTCTTGTAATAATAAACGTATGCAGCGTTCTGCTGTACGCAATGGGAAGCCTTCTGAGTGTAAACAAGAAAACCGGACTGATGAAATACGGCTGGATGGTTGCATTCTACGCCGAGATAACCATACACACTCTGCTGTGTATGCTGCTCATAGGCGTAGATACAAATTTCTACCTCTATTCGCTGGCTATCATGCCTGTTGCAGTGTATGTGCTGTTTCTTTCCTGTAAGATAAAAGTATTCCTTGCTTCGGTGGGGGCGTTCGCCATAGTGGATTTTGCGGCACTGTTCATGGGCTTTTATGCAGAAATGAATAACAGCAACCTGCCTTATTATCCGCTTACCTACGATGAGGTGGAACTGTTCCGTATATTCAACGTGGTCTGTGCAGGAGTAATTCTGCTAATGTTCTCCTTCTTGTTCGCACTGGAGATACACGTTCTCCTGAAGCGGCTCGAGGAAAGCAACCATCAGCTTGAATATACTGCAACACACGATGCACTGACAGGTCTGCTTAATCGTCGCAGCCTGAGACCGCTGGCAGAAAAGCTCATTCAGGATGAGGAGCATTTCTGTGTGGTACTCGGCGATATCGATGATTTCAAGAAGGTAAACGACACCTATGGCCATGATGCGGGAGATCTCGCACTCAAGACCCTGTCTACCATAATCCGCAGCAGCATCCACGATGGAGATATCGCCTGCCGTTGGGGTGGCGAGGAGATCCTGCTGATACTCCGTGGAAGTGACGAGGAATGCCTTGAAAGGATCAGCCGCATCCGTGAGCAGATAATCGCTTCTGAGCTTCAGCATGAGGATAACAACTTCCGCGTGACCGCAACCTTCGGCTTTGTGAGCTGCACTGAAACAGCAGGAATCGAAAAGCTCGTTTCCATTGCGGACAAGCGTCTTTATGTCGGCAAGACCAACGGAAAAAATGTTATAATATCTGAATAATGTAAGGGACGGTCTGCACCGTCCCTTTTCTTAGTTGATTTTTAGCCGATGATATGATACAATTATCACATGAAACAGGAAAGGCGGTGCGGTGTGAAAAAGATTGCAAGGGATGTGCTGATAACAGCTACGGTAATGACTGTGGCATTTCTGATCTGTCTGTTGTTGGATCAGGTGCTGGATATAGGAATGCTCAGCTGTGCTATATTCGTGCTGGCAGTGTTCATAACCTCGCTTCTGACCGATAAGATGATATACGGTCTTGCAGCCTCGCTTACAGGTGTTCTTGCGGTAAATTACGCTTTTACATTCCCGTTTTTCAAATTTAATTTTACGATCCCCGAAAATCTCATCTCCGCACTCATTATGATAGCTGTTACCGTGATAAGCAGTATGCTTTCCGCTCAGATAAGGCGTCAGGAGATCCTGAAGGCAGAAAGCGAGAAGGAGCACATGCGTGCCAACCTGCTGCGTGCTGTGGGACATGACCTGCGCACACCGCTTACAACGATAGTCGGTTCCAGCTCTGCAATGCTTGAAAACCCCGATAGCTTCACCGCAGAACAGAGACAGAAGATGCTGCAAGGTATATGCGAGGATGCAGAATGGCTGACACGCATGGTGGAAAATCTGCTGTCTATAACCAAACTGGACGGTGGAAATGTGAAGCTCATCACCTCCCCTACGGTGCTTGATGAACTGATAGATTCCGTGCTGCTGAAGTTCCGCAAGCGCTATAACGCATATAATGTGGATATCAATCTGCCCGAGGACATTATCATCGTCATGGTGGATGCGATACTGATCGAACAGGTGCTGCTTAATCTGCTGTACAATTCCGTGCAGCATGCCCATGGAATGACAAAGCTGCAGCTCAGGGTGTTTACGATCGACGGCAGAGCGGTATTTGAGGTGGCGGATGACGGTTGCGGCATTCCGCCTGAAAGAATAAAGGATATCTTCACAGGATACTATACCGGCTCAACAGCACCTGCGGATTCAAAGATCAATTCGGGCATCGGACTATCGGTGTGTGCAGCTATAATCAAGGCTCACGGAGGAGATATCCGTGCCGAAAACAACAAAAACGGCGGTGTAACGTTCAGATTCTCGCTGGAAACGGAGGACACAGATGGCGAATAAATACAGGGTGCTTATCGTTGAGGATGAGCGCAATATCGTGGATTTTGTCACTGCTCTGCTGGAGAGCGGTGATTATCAGGTGCTGACCGCAGGAAGCTGCAAGGCAGGAGAAATGATGTTCTCCTCACATCAGCCTGATCTTGTTGTTCTGGATCTGGGATTACCCGACGCTGACGGCATCAGCCTGCTGAAATATATACGCAAAAGCTCAGCGGTACCTGTTATCGTGCTTTCCGCACGCACGGGCGAAACAGACAAGGTCGAAGCACTGGACAACGGCGCCAACGACTACATCACGAAACCGTTCGGCTCTGCGGAATTCATGGCAAGAGTGCGCTCGGCACTCAGAAATGCAAGACGTGTTTCGGGCGGCGATGCCATGAACGGAGTTTTTGAACTGGGCGGACTCACCATAAATTACGATTCCCGCCGCATCTACATCGATGGCAGTGAGATAAAGCTCACCCAGACGGAGTACAATATAGTTGCACTTCTTTCACAACACTGC
>JAZSEG010000223.1:0-2088 GCA_045531575.1 Oscillospiraceae bacterium
CGCGGGAATAAATGTTCCCATCGAGGCGGGAATCATGCCCTGTGTAAACGCAAATCAGATAAAGAGAATGGTGACCATGTGCGGTGCAAGTCTGCCGCCAAAGTTCACCAAGATGATACAGCGCTATGAAAACAACGAGGAAGCAATGCGTGACGCAGGCATTGCCTATGCGGTGGATCAGATCATAGATCTGGTGGCTCACGGCGTTGACGGAATCCATCTGTATACGATGAACAATCCGTATATTGCGAGAAAGATAAGTGAAAGTGTAGAAAAGGTGATAAGGTCATGACAAGCGAGATTACTAAAATCAACCGCACCGAGGCGCTGCGTTACATGGGCTACAAGGAGCAGCCCGATGAGCGCATCAGTGCTACTATAGACGAGTGCGAGCGTGAGCTTTTAAAGGAGGCTCGTCCGCAGTTCGTGTGGCGTGTTTTTGACGTGCAGCGTCTGGGCAGGGAGCTTTATTTCTCCGACTGTGATTTCCTGCTGGAGGGCAAGGATATCGCAGATCATCTGCGCAGCTGCGACAAGGCGGCTGTTATCTGCGCTACGCTTTCATCCGATACTGACAGATACATGAAGCGTCTTGATGTCAGCGACAGCATGAAGGCGGTCATCACCGACGCTCTTGCAAATGCAATGGTGGAGCAGGTGGCAGAGGAAGCCCGCAAGGATATGCTGCAAAGCATGAGCGGCTATTCCACCACATGGCTGTACGGCGCAGGCTACGGCGATTTCCCGATACAGTGCGCTCCGCTGCTTATCGCAAGCGTTGACGCAGTGCGCAAGATAGGCGTATGCTGCACCGCAACGCACATGCTGACTCCCCGAAAGACCGTTGTCGGCGTCGTTGGACTCTTCAAAGGTGAGCTTGACCGCAAGCGCAAGAGCTGCGAGGATTGCAGCATGAAGGGAACCTGCAAGTATAAGGAATACGGCATCCGCTGCTAAAAAAGTACGGGCGATATGCCCGCATATATATCGTTGACCGCTCCACAGGCGTACTTTGTACGTCGAGGGGCGGTCGTTTATTTATCATGCACTTTGCGGTGTGCTCTACCGTCGTTTAGGCGAGTTGTAGTCGCAAGGGTAGGGGTCGAACCTACGGTTTACCCCTACTACCCCTATCCCTTTATTCCGCATGCCGCTTCGCTATGCGGCGATTTTTCGGGATGGGTTTATCGTGTCTGATTGTTGTTTTGAATTAAACAGCACTTCGTACCTCTCCTCGTAATATCACGCTGCAAATTGACCTATCTATGCGTAAGCGCCAGCCGCAGAGCGTGTGACGTTGCTTTTGATTGATTTTTTATGTGTTCTTTCTATGCGCTTTGCGGTGTGGCTTTACCGCCGTTTAGACGAAATGTAGTCGCAAGGGTAGGGGTCAAACCTACGGTTTACCCCTACTACCCCTATCCCTTTGGTTCCGCATGCCGCTTCGCTATGCGGCGATATTGCAGGATGAGTTTATCGTGTCTGATTGTTGCTATTAATTAGTCAGCACTTTGGAACTCTCCTTTTAACTACGAGGTACAGATTGACTTATCTATGCGTTACGGCTAGCCGCAAAGCTTTTGACGTGGTTTTTAATTAACTTGTGATATATTTCAACAGTTGCAATATAGTGGATGAATGATGCTAATTAAGATGGTTTAATGTGCTTTTCACAGATTTATTACAGGCGACGTCGCAAGCTCTGCGGCTGGCGCCTGCGCTCAGATAAGTCAATTTGCAGCGTGATAATACAAGGAGAGTTCCGAAGTGCTGATTACTCCAATGAAACAAACATACACGATAAACCCATCCTGCAATATCGCCGCATAGCGAAGCGGCATGCGGAACAAAGGGATAGGGGTAGTAGGGGTAAACCGTAGGTTTGACCCCTACCTTTGCGACTACATTTCGTCTTAATGGCGGTAGAGCCACACCGCAAAGCGCATGATAAATCGGAATTTGACGATACAAAATAATTGTTGTATGACCGTAGGGGCGGCAATCTGCCGCCCGTTGCCCTGTTATGGCGGCATCCGTGCCGCCTTTTGGGGCAACTGCGCAGACATCGTGTCTGCCGCCCGTGGATGA
>JAZSEG010000043.1:0-4103 GCA_045531575.1 Oscillospiraceae bacterium
AAAGAAAATGAGGAATTAGGAATTAGGAATGAGGAATTAAGGAGTCTGCTTCGCAGACGGATTTAAAAGCGGGTGGGCCGCAACGTTGCGATTGGCGGAATGTTGCGGCGGAGTTATTATATAGTTGCACTCCTGAGTAACTGAACAAGAATTAACCAATTGCTATATTACGGCGTAGCCGTTTTTAATATATCGCCGTAGGCGATACCATAATTCCTCATTCCTCATTCCTAATTCCTCATTAAAAAAACTTTCCGCAAAGCGGAGCGTTATGAATTAGTTACCGAATCTGAGTGTGTTAACCTTAACACCGGGGCCCATTGTGGAAGAAACGGTGCAGCTCTTGATGTACTGACCCTTAGCAGCAGCGGGCTTAGCCTTAGCAACTGCTTCCATCAGAGCGTTGAAGTTCTCCTCGAGCTTCTCAACGCCGAAGGATGCCTTACCGATGGGGCAGTGAATGATGTTAGCCTTGTCAAGACGGTACTCGATCTTACCAGCCTTAGCTTCCTGAACAGCCTTAGCAACATCAGGAGTAACTGTACCAGCCTTGGGGTTAGGCATCAGACCTCTCGGACCGAGAACCTTACCGAGTCTACCAACAACACCCATCATATCGGGAGTAGCGATAACAACCTCGAAGTCCATCCAGCCGCCCTGGATCTTAGCGATTGTGTCATTATCAGCAATGTAATCTGCACCAGCAGCCTGTGCGTCTGCTTCCTTCTCGGGCTTGCAGAATACCAGTGTTCTGATTGTCTTACCTGTACCGTTGGGCAGAACTACTGCGCCACGAACCTGCTGGTCAGCGTGACGGGAGTCAACACCCAGACGGATGTGCAGCTCAACTGTCTCGTCGAACTTAGCCTTTGCAGTCTTGCAAACTAAGTCGAGTGCCTCGTTGGATTCGTAAACCTTGGTAGAATCAACGAGCTTTACGCTTTCAACGTACTTCTTACCGTGTTTCATTATATTATCCTCCTTGTGGTCAAACGGAATGATCCTCCCACTTACATTTAAATCTTTAGTGAATAGTGATTATCAGTCAACGACCTCAACGCCCATAGAACGTGCTGTACCAGCGATCATAGACATAGCTGTATCGATGCTTGCAGCATTCAGGTCGGGCATCTTAGTCTCAGCGATCTCCTGAAGCTGAGCCTTTGTGATCTTAGCAACCTTTGTCTTGTTGGGAACGCCGGAACCGCTCTCGATCTTGCAAGCCTTCTTGATGAGTACGCTTGCAGGGGGAGTCTTAGTAATGAAAGAGAAGCTTCTGTCAGCATAAACTGTGATAACAACAGGGATGATAAGACCTGCCTTATCCTTTGTACGCTCGTTGAACTCCTTTGTAAATGCCATGATGTTTACACCATGCTGACCCAGTGCAGGACCAACAGGGGGAGCAGGTGTAGCTTTGCCGGCAGGGATCTGTAATTTGATAAATCCTGTAACCTTCTGTGCCATGTTATTCTACCTCCATAAAAAACTGAGAAGTTTTAGATTTTGCGGATCGATGCGATCTCAAGTGTAGCGGGTGTGACTCTGCCGAACATCGAAACATCGATAAGCGCTGTCTGCTTATCAGCGTCGATCTCCTTGACAGTACCCTCAAAGCCCTCAAGCGGACCGTTCTTGATACTCACCATATCTCCGACTGCGAAGGAAACTGAAGTGTCCTTCGAAACAATACCGAGGTTCTTGACCTCTTCCTCACTGAGAGGGATTGGCTGGGATCCGGGGCCTACAAAGCCTGTAACACCTCTGGTGTTGCGGCAGATGTACCACGACTCGTTCGTAACGATCATCTTAACGAACACATAGCAAGGATAGAGCTTCTCTTCCACCTCAACTACCTTGCCGTTATCCTTTTCCTCGGTAACGGTGGTGGTGGGAAGATAGACATCCTCGATCAGGTGGTGGAGATCTCTGTTCTCTACGACCTTCATGATGTCGCTGGCAACCTTATTTTCATAGCCCGAATATGTGTGGAGAATGTACCACTGTGCCTCTGTGTCAGCCATATTTACCCCCTAGAAATTGTCACCCCTGACCGAGCAGGAGTCTGTTGAGAAGACCGAAGAGTGAATCAATGCCGAATATAAAGATAGCGGCTAAGATGCACATGATAAGAACAACAACCGTGTTGTTTGTTGTCTGCTTCGGCGAAGGCCATACGACCTTCTTGAACTCGGACCTAGCGTCCTTGAAGTACTTGACGATACCCTTCTTTTTCTTCTTGGAAGATCTGGAAGGTCTCGCATTCTTGTCCTTGGATTCCTTGGCAGGCTTTTCAGCCTTCACATCCGCAGACTCGTTCACTTCTTCATCGGGAGTTTCATCGCTAACGTTCTTAGTTAAATCGATATCTTTTGCCATTATGACTCCTCCTGATTACTTTGTTTCCTTGTGAAGAGTATGCTTCTTGCAGAATCTGCAGTACTTGTTCATTTCAAGTCTGTCGGGATCGTTCTTCTTGTTCTTCATGGTGTTGTAGTTGCGCTGTTTGCATTCTGTACACGCCAGTGTAATTTTAACTCTCACTTTCGGCACCTCCTATTTTCTTGCCTTTTCAGGCATTATTGCCTCCCTCAGCTGCGGAATTGCAGATTTAACGGGGCATGTACATAAAAAAATGCACAAAAAAATAAGCCCCATTCGAGGTAAATATATTTTATCACAAACAAATCGCATTGTCAAGGGGTTTTCGTAACTTTTTTAACATTTTGTATATTTTCTGCAAACGCAAGGCGCCGCCGATAGTTTTATCGTCAAAATTACTCAATTTTCAGTATAATTTTCTATATTTTTGCTGAAAAATATCAATTTTTTGCATAATGTACTGCGCATGACACAATTTTTGTGATATAATAATTGATATAATGATAATATAAATATAAATATGGTGACATTGAATTATTCTTATACTTATTTTATAAATAAACTTTACAGCGAGGTACACAGCCATGCCCGACACCGCACGAAGTCCTATGCAAAGACTAAAGATCCTATATTTATATCGTATCCTTACGGAATGCACGGATGAAGATCACGCACTCACTATGCCCGAGATAATCGCAAAGCTCGAAGCCTGCGGCATCTCCGCAGCAAGAAAGGCACTTTATGAAGACATCGAAGCGCTGCGCTGCTTCGGTCTTGATATAGTGGACGGCAGAGGAAGGAACGCCGATTACCGTGTGGTAAGCCGTGAATTCGAGCTGCCTGAGCTGAAGCTGCTGGCAGACGCCGTAAGCTCCTCGAAATTCCTCACGGAAAAGAAATCCGCACAGCTGATCGATAAGATAGGAAAGCTCTGCAGCACGCATCAGGCAAAGCAGCTGCGCCGTCAGGTATTCGTTTCGGGACGAATCAAGGCGATGAACGAGGCGGTATACATAAACGTTGACGCCATCAACCGTGCCATCAGTGAGGGCAGGAAGATATCCTTCAGATATTTCGATTACGACACCAACAAGCGCAAGAAATACCGTGACAAGCGCCGTGTCTGCACGCCGTATCAGCTGGTGTGGGATGATGAGAAATACTACCTCATCGCTTATTACGACAACCGCGCCTCCATCACGAACTTCCGTGTGGACAGGATGGAGAATGTAACCATTGAGGAGGAATGCGCTTATCCCCTGCCGGGCGATTTCAAGATGTCGGAATATCTCGGCTCCACCTTCTCCATGTTTGCGGGAGAATCCAGCGAGGTCAAGCTGCGCTTCACGAACGATCTCGTGAACGTGGTGATGGATCGCTTCGGCAAGGACACCAAGATCATCCCTGACGACGATTCCCATTTCACCATCAACACCCGTGTTAAGGCTGAGGCGCCTTTCTTCGGATGGCTGTTCCAGTTCGGCGGCAAGGTGACGATAGTTGCCCCCGAGTCTATCAGGAGCAAGTACAAGGCAATGATAGAAAACGTGGCAAATTCGCTTTAATTAATGAGGAAAGATATAAATCGGAATTTGACGATACAAAATAATTGTTGTATGACCGTAGGGGCGGCAATCTGCCGCCCGTTGCCCTGTTATGGCGGCATCCGTGCCGCCTTTTGGGGCAACTGCGCAGACATCGTGTCTGCCGCCCGTGGATGA
>JAZSEG010000192.1:0-7535 GCA_045531575.1 Oscillospiraceae bacterium
GTATGTACTTCTACGGCGAGATCTGCGAGGAGAATATGCTCCCGATCTATTCCCGTCAGGAGGTCTGCGGAGACGGAGTGCTCCGTGGTGTAGCAGGCGGTGGCGGAGTGATCGAAGGCACAGTGAAGCTGGTGGAAGATCCGACAGGCGCAGAGGTTGAGGGCTACATCCTCATGGCAAAGCGCACCGACCCGGGATGGACAGTGCTTTTCCCCATGGCAAAGGCGATAATCATCGAGCGTGGCAGCGTGCTTTCGCATTCCGCTGTTGTTGCACGAGAGATGGGCATGACCCTCGTCGCAGGCATAAGAGGACTTACCACCACCGTAAAGGATGGCATGAAAGTGCGTGTTGACGGCGTAAACGGTACAGTCGAGATAATAGGAGATACCAATGAGCAAGGCTGATTTTTCCTTTATACGATATTCCAACTGCTGGGAGGATACGAACATCCTGCTGGATGCCCTTGATATCCGCAAGGGCGAAACAGGCATATCCGTAGCATCCGCAGGCGATAACACCCTCGCCATGCTGATAAAGGAGCCTGAGCGCATCTACGCCTTTGACCTGAACCCCACCCAGCTTTATTGCTGCGAGCTTAAAATGGCGTGCTTCCGCTGCCTTAGCTATAAGGAGATGCTCACGCTTCTCGGCGTGCGCAGGGGAGAGCTCCTGCCGCTCTACAGCCGTCTGCGCGAAGCGCTTTCCGATGCGGCAAGAGAGTATTTTGATAGCCACCCCGATATCATTTCGGGCGGCATCATCCACTGCGGCAAGTTCGAAGGCTTTTTCAGGATATTCAGAGAGCGCATCATTCCGCTTTTCTCCACTCGTAAGATCTTCCGTGACTTTGCAGCCATGGATGATCCCGAAAAGCAGCGTGAGTTCTATGACTTATAC
Source organism: Oscillospiraceae bacterium (assembly GCA_045531575.1). Classification (GTDB taxonomy): domain Bacteria; phylum Bacillota; class Clostridia; order Oscillospirales; family Ruminococcaceae; genus CAG-115. The sequence goes on from JAZSEG010000192.1 coordinate 901, forward strand.
ATAAATAACCGCCGCCTTAACGCCATCTTCAATGTGTTTTTCGGATACAAGGTAATGGGCAAGCTGGGACGTGACAAGAGCTTTTACGACCATGTGGAGGAAAAAGAGGAAAGCGGCAGGGATATCCGTGGCCGCTTCGAGTTCGGAATCAGCAGCACATCCAATGCGGATAATCCGTATATCAGCTATATCGTGCGTGGGGGATATTCAAAGCGCGCTCTGCCGCTGTATCTGCGCAGAGAGAACTTCGATATCATCCGCCGCAATATCGACAGGATAACGCTCGTGAACGGCGATATGCTCTCGCTGGATGTGGAAAAGGTGGATTTCGCAAACCTTTCGGATATCTTTGAGTACATGAGCGAAGAGGAGTTCACACGCAATACCGAGCGCCTTGCGGAAATGCTTTCCCCGAACGGCAGAGCCGCTTACTGGAATATGCAGAACCGCCGCTATATCGATGGTGCATTCGCCTGCGATAAGGAGCTTTCCGAGCGGTTGTTCAGACAGAATAATTCATGGTTCTACCGTGATTTCCTGTTATACAGAAAGGGCAATGATGAGCAGGATAGTTGAACGCTTTGAGAGCGTGTGCAGAGAAAATGCGGATATCACCGCAGTGGTGTACCGTGAGGGCAGGAAAGTGCATCGCCGCAGCTTTTCCGAGCTTTATGAGGATGTGCAATGTATGCGTGCGCATCTCAGCCGCAGCGGAGCAAAACAGGGCGACAGGATACTCGCCTTTGCTGCGTCGTCATATAAGCTGTGCGTGTTCATGCTTGCCGCATTGCAGACAGGCGCTTCGATAATGTATGTGGATATCCACGCACGTCAGGACAGCCTGCGCAGTGTCTTTGCGGATTACAAGCCCGACATGGTGCTTGTATCGGATACCACAAAGCATATCAGATTTCTTTTCGGCGAGATAAATAAGATAAAGCAGGTCATCAATATAGACAGGGCATCCCGCAATGCCGTTGATGCGCCTGATATCAGCGATATCCCCGAGGATACACCTGCGCTGCTCACCATGACGACAGGCTCCACAGGCAGACCCAAAATAGCCGTGCGCAGCCATCTCGACCTGATGCAGCAGCTGCAGCTTATCAATGCGAACATAGACGCCGAGGGGCATCAGACGGTGCTTACCACGTCTTTTATCTACATTTTTGCGAATATTCTAAACGGCTACACCACCGTAATGCCGCAGCTTAATATCGGCAGATGGTCGGCAAAGAAGCTCAACAGGGTATTGTCGCTGTTCAGGTCTGAGACGGTCACGATGATGATAACCTCGCCCGACCTTTGTTTAAAGGCAGAGAATATCTTCCCGCAGCTTGAAACGCTTTATTTCGGCGGAGCGATACTTAATCTTAACGAGGCGCACCGCATAAGGAGCAAGTTCCCCTGCCGCTGCATAGTGATATACGGTTCTACGGAGTGCAGCATCATTGCCATGGCAGAGCTTGACGAGTTCATAGCCACTCTCAGAGCAGAGCAGCGCTCCATCCTCGGCAGAGCCGTGAACGGCGTGCGTGTGCGGCTCTCGGATAACGGAGAGATCCTTGTAACGAGCGAAGCGCTGCTCGAAAGCTATCTCATAAACGACCCATCCACTAAGGAGACGGACGACAGCGGCATACTGTGGCATCACACCAATGATATCGCAGCGGAGGAAAACGGCGTGCTGTATTTCCTCGGCAAGAGCGGTCGATATATTGAGATAAGCGGCGAGCGTGTGTATTCCAACTGCATCGAGCAGCAGCTGATAGCGCATTTTCCCGTGATACCGAAATGCGCAGTGCTGCAGCATAGCGGCAAAATATGGGTAGTGCTTCAAAGAGGAGCGCAAGCGCATGATACTGCAGCCGTTGCGGAGTTCGTGCGAATGCTGGGAATTGCGTCCTTTGAGATGCACATCGTCAAAAGCATCCCCTGTGATGTGAAGCATCACACCAAGATAAATTACAATAAGCTAAAGGAGCAGCTGAAATGAGTTATTGTATAGACAAGCTTCTGACCGAGGGCGTGCAGCGTTTCGGTGAGGACGACTATATTTTCGAGCGCAGCGCCGATGCCTTTGTCGGCCGCAGCTTTGCGCAGTTTGCATCGGATGTCCGTGCGCTGGCAGGTGCGCTGTGCAGGAGAGGTCTTTCGGGAAAGAAGATCTTACTTTACGGCGAGAATTCCTATAATTATATGGTCGCAGATATAGCGGTAATGGGGTACACAGGAGTATCCGCAACGCTTTCAAAGGAGTGGCAGGCGAGAGATCTCATAAACGCCGCAGAGCTTCTTGACGCAGCTGCGGTGATATATTCCGCACAGAAGCGTGAAACGGTGGTGGAGCTGCAAAAGCGCCATCCGCAGCTTGATTTCATCTGCTTTGACGATATCCCATCACTTACAACCGAGGGAGAAACAGCGCCCTCACCGCTGCCGACGGATATCTGCTGCAAGATAATATTTTCCTCGGGTACGACGGGCATGCCGAAAGCTGTGATGCTCTCGCAGGATAATATGTTCGCATACTGGGATGTACTGGCAAAGAGAGCGCCGTTCTGCCACGAGGACAAGGACTATCTCTTCCTGCCGCTCAGCCACACCTACGGCGGCATCTGCAATTTCCTGTATTCGCTCATTTCGGGAATGCGCCTTTATATCTGCTCCGATACAAAGCTCATCATGGAGGAGCTGCAGATGGTGAAGCCCACTGTTTTCTGCTCCGTGCCGCTGATATATGAAAAGGTGTATGCGGCTTGTACTGCGGGGAACATACCGCCCGCCGCAGTATTCGGCGGAAATGTCCGCTATCTTTTCAGCGGTGGAGCGTACTTCAGACCCGAGATAAGGAAGTTCTTAAAGGAAAACGGCATGAATCTGCTGGAGGCCTACGGACTTTCAGAAACATCCTCGCTCATCAGCTGCGAGTACACGAACGCAACGGATTTTGAGTCCGTCGGCACTGTCCTTGAAAACATGGAGATAAAGACAGATGCCCCCGACGGCGTTTCCGAGGGCGAGATAATCGTGCGTGGCGGAAACGTGTTCATGGGTTATTATAATGCGCCTGCCGCAACTGCTGCGGTGCTGGATGAAAACGGCTGGTTCCGCACAGGAGATATAGGATATCTCAGCGGCGATAAGCTGTATGTAAAGGGCAGAAAGCGCAGGATGATACTGCTCTCCAACGGCGAGAACGTCTATCCCGACGAGCTTGAAGCGCTGTTCAGTGAATATCCGCAGCTTAACAGGGTAAAGGTGTACGAACGTGACGGTGCGATATGGGCGGCGCTGTACGCATCCGCAGAATGTAACGGCGAGGATATCCTAACCGAGGTGAACGAAAAGCTTCCGAAGTTCGCAAGGATAAGCGCCTGCGAGGTCATCCGTGACAGCATTGAGACCAGAATGAAATAAGAAATTGCGCTCCCCCGATACGGTGGAGCGCAAAAATTATGTGAAACATTTTTCTTTTTTGTATCGTCTTATAAATGAAAGCGCTTTTGAGAACAAAGGAGATGAACGCATGACAGAAGAGGCTCTTGAACGATACATAAGGCTATACCGAGGCACGGTGTTCAGGCTTGCATACAGTATCGTAAAGAATCGTGAGGATTCGGATGATATCACTCAGGATGCGTTTATGCGGCTTTTCATCTCCGAACAGACCTTTCTGCAGGATGAAAACGTCAAGGCGTGGCTCATCCGTGTGACGATAAATCTTGCAAAGGATCTGCTGAAATCAGGCTGGCGCAGGCACCGTGCGGAGCTTACTGAGGATATCCCGTTTGAAAGCAGCAGGGAACAGGTGCTTCTTGACAGTGTGAAGAAGCTGAAAACAGATCACGGCATCATCGTGTATCTTTTCTATTACGAGCGCTACAGTGTTAAGGAGATAGCGCTGCTGAGAAACACCACCCCTGCAGCGGTCAGAACGAAGCTCACCCGTGCCAGAGCGCAGCTGAGGAAGATGCTCTCAAAGGAGGACTTGTTTTGAGAAGAGAATATAGCAGATTATTTGATAAGATTTCCTCCTCCATGAGCGATAAGGAGCTGCTGGAAGCAGCGCTCAGAAAGGCGGAAAATATGAATAACGAAACAAAAAAGATCAGCATAAGAAAGCCTATAGTGATTGCGAGTGCGGCGGCTGCGGTGCTTGCCTGCGGAGTTACCGCAGCTGCTGTGACAGGTCTGCTGGATTTTGACACCTTGTTCGGCAATAAGATAGTGGCAGAAAGCGAGCAGCTCGGCTATGAGCTTATCGGCGATGCCCACGATGTGGTGATAACCTGCTCGGATAATAATTACAATGTTGTGCTGAACGGAGTTACGGGCAATGCAAACAGCATCCTGGCAAGTGTTGAAGTGTCACGCAAGGACGGCGGCTCCATGATAGAGCTTGCCCGCTCGCATGATATCAGTATGCCCGATTTTCGTGATGTGAAGCTTTCCTATGACAACGGCGAAGCAGATGCGAAACATCTGTCTCTCGGCTATAAGGGCGAAATCAAAGACAACGGTTCTGTACTTTACACCTTTGATATCGGTATGCAGAGGGATGATTTTGTTTCTGATGATGGCTTGACAGGTAAACGCATCAGTATGCTGCTTGATGATTACGGTTTTACACCTGACAGTGATGGATTTGATATTCAGATAGAGTTCACCTATGTTCCGTCCGAAAAGTCGCTTGAACAGCTTGCGGCGATTGATGTGTCTGCTCAGTGTGATATTCTGTACAACATAAATCCTGTCGCAGACGGAGAAGCTCTTCTGCTGACAGGCAGGGATATTCCGCTCGTAACTGACATCACAGACATTGATATCCGTCCCACAGAGGGCGTGCTCAGCGGCGGCTTTGATCTCGGTGAATATTCATGGGAAGAGTACATCATCAACACATTTATGTGCAGTAACGATGTTAAGCTTGTGAAATCCGATGGTACAGAGATTCCCGTTTTCCTCGGTGGCTATAATATGCATTGTGAGGATAATTATGTAACATTCACGATGTCGCTTGAATACAGGCTCATGAGCGAGGCGACAGAACACGCAGTTGATCTTTCCGCAGTAACAGCACTCTCCATAAACGGCACCGAATATCCCCTTGCATAAAAAATATCCCCTCTCAGCCGAGAGGGGATATATGCTTCTAAAACAGAAATGATTGCTGTAATTAAGAGGTTACTGGTTAAGCCTGAAATGCACTGGTATACCATTCCTGTACTCAATAACAGGCTCGCCCTGAATGAGAGGGAGGAAGTAGTTGAGGGCGTCGATTGTAACGTTGTTTCCCTCGAGGTTTATCCACTCCTTGGGGAACTTCTTCTCCTGATTTGCGATCTTTGCGATCTCAGCGGAAACTACCTCGCAGCGGTAGGGGTTGTTGCTGATACGCTTGAAGCACATCATCACGCCGCTCTCGCCACGCTCGATGGCAGCCGCAACAGCCTCTCTGCCGATGCGCTCAGCCTCGGTGATATCCGTGAGTGAAGCAATATGCGAGCTGCAGCGCTGCATAACGTTAAGCTCGATGGAGCGCACCTTGCAGCCCATGTTTGCCGCAATGAACTTCTCAAGCTTCTTGCCGATGCCGCCCAGCATCGCATGACCGAAAGCGTCCACGGCTGCGTCGTCATCCACTGCGATATCGCACTTCACGCCCTCGGATATCGCAACGATAACAGCCTTGTATCTCAGCTGCGCCTGCTTTACGTCCTCTAAGAACTTCTCGGGCGAGAAGTCGCTCTCGGGCAGATAGATCATGTGGGGTGCAGGCTCACCGTTTGCACGCAGCACACAGGAGGAAGCCGCCAGCCAGCCTGCGTCACGGCCCATTATCTCAACGATTGTAACTGAGGGGATGGAGTAGACACGGCAGTCACGGATTATCTCCTGCATGGAAGTGGCAACATACTTAGCCGCAGAGCCGAAACCTGGGGTATGGTCGGTCTCGGTCACATCGTTGTCGATGGTCTTGGGAACGCCCACCACCTTGATGTCGATGCCCTGCGCAGTGAAATAGCGGTCAAGCTTCATTACGGTGTCCATCGAGTCGTTACCGCCGATATAGAAAAATGCCTTGATATTGTGCTTGTTGAAGGTGTCCAGGATCTTCAGATAGCTCTCCTCATCCTGCTCGAAATCCTTCAGCTTGAAGCGGCAGGAGCCGAGTATCGTGGAGGGAGTCTTCATGAGAAGCTCCTTGTCATGCTCGTCCATGAGGATGTTTCTCAGGTTGAGCAGGCGGTCGTTCAGGATGCCCTCGATACCGTTCTCCGCTCCGTAGATCTCATCGATGTCGGGACACATCTCAGCGCCGTTGAAAACGCCCGTCAGGGATGCGTTGATAGCGGCTGTAGGTCCGCCTGATTGTGCTACTGCTATGTTGAACATAGTGTACCTCCGTTGTCTTTTCTTTGTTCTGTATTTTTTCGGACCTCTGTCCGTAAGTTACTCGATAATGCCGCCGCCCACGACGATATCACCGTCATAGAAAACCACAGACTGCCCTGCGGCTGCGGCCCTCTGCTGCTGAGCGAACACCACTCGCACTCTGCCATCGTCGAGGGGAGTGATCTCACAGGGGATCTCTGCGCCTGTGTAGCGAGTCTTTGCGGTGCATTGCAGGG
>JAZSEG010000253.1:0-5687 GCA_045531575.1 Oscillospiraceae bacterium
AGAACTGGGAGGAAAAGGGCTATTTCCACGCTGAGATCGACCCCAAGAAGAAGCCCTACACTATCGTAATTCCTCCGCCCAACATCACAGGTCAGCTGCACATGGGTCACGCTCTGGACAACACTCTGCAGGATATCCTCATCCGCTGGAGAAGGATGCAGGGCTACTCCGCTCTGTGGCTGCCCGGTACAGACCACGCTTCTATCGCTACCGAGGCTAAGATCGTAACAGCAATGAAGGAGGACGGTGTAACAAAGGACGACATCGGTCGTGACGGCTTCCTTGAAAGAGCATGGGAGTGGAAGAGAGTTTACGGCGGTCGTATCGTAGAGCAGCTGAAGAAGCTCGGCTCCTCCTGCGACTGGGAGCGTGAGCGCTTCACACTGGATGAGGGCTGCTCCAAGGCTGTTCAGAAGGTATTCATCGACCTCTACAACAAGGGTCTGATCTACCACGGCGAGCGTATCATCAACTGGTGCCCCAACTGTAAGACCTCCATCTCCGATATCGAGTGCGAGTACGAGGAGCAGGACGGCTTCTTCTGGCATATCAACTATCCTCTGGCAGACGGCAGCGGATATCTTGAGATCGCTACCACCCGTCCCGAGACCCTGCTGGGCGATACCGCCGTTGCAGTTCATCCCGAGGACGAGCGCTATACTCACCTCGTAGGCAAGATGCTGAAGCTCCCTCTGACAGACAGAGAGATCCCCATCGTTGCTGACGAGTACGTTGACAAGGAGTTCGGTACAGGCTGCGTAAAGATCACTCCCGCTCACGACCCCAACGACTTTGAAGTAGGCAAGCGCCACGGCCTCGCTCTCATCCACATGATGAACGACGACGCTACTATCCGCTCCGACGTTGGCGGCAAGTACGCAGGCATGGACAGATACGAAGCAAGAAAGGCAATGGTTGCCGATCTGGAAGCTCAGGGTCTGCTGGTAAAGGTAGAGCCTCACAAGCACAACGTTGGCTGCTGCCAGCGCTGCGGCACAACTGTTGAGCCTCGTGCAAGCTATCAGTGGTTCGTTTCCATGAAGGAGCTTGCTCAGCCTGCTATTGACGTTGTAAAGAGCGGCGAGCTGAGATATGTTCCCAAGCGCTTTGAGAACGGCTATCTCTACTGGATGGAGAACATCCGTGACTGGTGTATCTCTCGTCAGCTGTGGTGGGGTCACCGTATCCCTGCATATTACTGCCAGAACAAGGACTGCAACCACACCGAGATCACCCTCGACGGCATTTCCGTATGCCCGAAGTGCGGCGCTGCAATGAAGCAGGATGAGGATACCCTTGATACATGGTTCTCCTCTGCGCTCTGGCCCTTCTCCACAATGGGATGGCCCGAAAAGACTCCTGAGATGGAGTACTTCTACCCCACTACCACACTGGTAACAGGTTACGATATCATCCCCTTCTGGGTTGCAAGAATGATCTTCAGCGGCCTTGAGCATACAGGCGTTAAGCCTTTCAAGGATGTACTTATCCACGGTCTCGTTCGTGATGAGCTGGGTCGTAAGATGTCCAAGTCTCTCGGCAACGGTGTTGATCCTCTCGAGATCATCGACAAGTACGGCGCTGACGCTCTCCGTCTCACTCTGGTTACAGGTAACGCTCCCGGTAACGATATGCGCTGGACAGAGACCAAGGTAACAAATTCCAGAAACTTCGCAAACAAGCTCTGGAACGCATCCAGATACATCCTCATGAACCTGCCCGAGGACTTCGACAAGGCTGTTCTTCCCGAAAACCTCCCCATCGAGGACAAGTGGGTACTCAGCCTGTTCAACGACGTTGTCAAGAACGTTACAAACAACCTCGAAGCTTACGAACTGGGTATCGCAGTTCAGAATCTCACCGACTTCATCTGGGATATCTACTGCGACTGGTACATCGAGCTTACAAAGCCCAGGATCGCTGCAGGCGGAGAGACCGCTCTCGCTGCGCAGAACGTTCTGGTATACATCATGCAGGGCATTCTGAAGCTTCTGCACCCCTTCATGCCCTACATCACAGAAGAGATCTGGGCATCCATGCCCGGTGCTGAAACAGAGAGCATCATGATCTCTGTATGGCCCGAGTACGATGAGAAGCTGCACTTCGCTGCAGAGCAGGATGAGTTCAGCAAGATCGTTGACGTTATCAAGGCTATCCGTGTACAGCGCAATGAACTGAATGTTCCTCCCTCCAAGAAGGTAACAATGATCGTTGAGACCAAGTTCACCGAGCTGTTCAAGAGCTGTCAGGCATTCTTCGAGAAGCTGGCAGGCGCAGGCGAATTCACAGTTACCGATACCGTTTCCGATACAGAGGGTATGATGACCGTTGTTTCCGACAGTGCTCGTGTATTCATGCCTATGGGCGAGCTGGTTGACAAGGAGAAGGAGCTCGCTCGTCTCGAGAAGGAGAAGAAGGCAGCAGAGAAGGATATCGAATTCCTCTCCAAGAAGCTGAACAACCCCGGCTTCCTTGCAAAGGCTCCTGCACAGCAGATTGAAAACGAGCGTGCGAAGCTTGCAAAGGCAGAGGAAAAGATGGCAAAGATCAACGAATCTATTGCAGGTCTTAAGTAATAAGGCTGGAGATAAGCCCGCATCTGCTGCGTCAACCATACAACGGCAGGCACAAACACGATGTTTGTAGAGTTGCCCCAAAAGAGCGGCACGGATGCCGCTCCCTAATGGGCAACTCATTAAAGCCTAGCCGTTATATGGTTTCCTTGCAGCTACAGACTTCTCTCCACCCTTTGAACCAAATGACACAAACTCCCCTTATGAAAGGAGATCTCACATCATGGCTAACCTCACACTGGTAGTGCTTGCCGCAGGCATGGGTTCCCGATTCGGCGACCGCATAAAGCAGCTGGAGCCGCTGGGACCTTCGGGCGAGCTGCTTATTGATTACTCTGTATACGATGCAATAAAAGCAGGCTTTGACCGTGTTGTATTCATAATAAGAAAAGATATCGAACACCTGTTCAAAAGCACCATCGGCGAAAGAACAGCTCAACACATCAAGGTAGAATATGTATACCAGTCCGTAGCCGATCTTCCTGTAAGAACAGGAGATTTCCCATCACGCACAAAACCGTGGGGGACAGCTCATGCGCTCTGGTGCTGCCGTGACGTGCTTGACGGACCGTTCGCTGTCATCAATGCGGATGACTTTTACGGCAGAGACGCATTCCTGCGTCTGGGAGGATTCCTGGAAAACTTCAAGGCGGACGGCTGCTCAGTAGGCTTCATGCTGAAGAATACCCTTTCGGATCACGGTGCCGTAAACCGTGGAGTATGCAAAACCGACGATAACGGACTTCTTCGCAGTGTAGAGGAAACAAAGGGCATCATCCGTGGTACAGATGGTGCCATCACCGGCACCTACAGAGGCGAGACCCGCACACTTGACGAATACGATACAGTTTCAATGAGCATGTGGGGCTTCGGAGCGGATTTCATGCCGAAACTGGAACGTCATTTCTCCGATTTCCTGAAAACGCTTCAGTCGGATGAGCCTAAGGCTGAACTTACTATAGCCGATGCGGTTGATGCCGAGATACGCAGCAGCGGATACATGATGCTGAATCTCACTACGGACAGCAAATGGTTCGGCATAACATATGCCGCAGACGTCGAGCAGGCTAAGCTCACCTTGATAAAGAGCGTGCAGAACGGCACATACACAAACCCACTGTGGTAAATGCAGACCATTATAACAGCATTGGAGTGAGATTATGATTATTGTACCGGTAGAAAACCTCAGAGAGGGTATGGTCCTTGCTAAGGATGTAGCCTCCACCTCTGCCACCGATTACAGAACGCTTCTTATGCGTGGCACCTTCCTTACAGCGGAAATGATCGTCATGCTTAGCAAAAAGGGCATTAAATCCGTTCATATCGTAGGCGATAAAGAGGCGGTAATGGCTGAGACTGCTCACCATCAGGAGCTGATGGAAGAAGCAGAGCTCATACTCATGGAAGAGGAACTGCCGATAGCGGATGAGCCGATCACGCCGCCTGCAGAGCCTACGCCTGAAGAAGTAAAGAATCAGCACATCAGCCATGCACTGACTGAACTGAATAATATCTTTGATGAAAATCACGAGATCAAGGAACTTTCTCAGGAGGCTGTGGAAAAGGTAAACGACATCGCAGATGATATCCTTGTGGATATCGCCAACGATGCCACCTATCTCGGCAATCAGATGATCGCCCTGCAGAACTATGATGATTATACATATAAACACTGTCTGCGTGTATCAATGCTTGCCACCAGTGTTGCAGCGAACCTCGGTCTTTCCAAAAAGGACACAAAAGAGGTCATCGTTTCTGCACTGCTGCATGATATAGGCAAATCCAGCATAGATCACGAGATCATAATCAAACCAAGTAAGCTCACCGATAAGGAATTTGAGGAGATCAAGCGTCATCCGCATATCGGATATAATATCCTCAAAAACAGCGGAACAGATAATTTCAGCTCCAATATCCTTTCTGGAGTGCTTTTCCACCACGAAAAGTATGATGGCTCGGGATATCCCACGGGCATCTGCGGCAAGGATATTCCGCTTATCGCCCGTATCATTGCCGTGTGCGATGTTTTTGATGCCCTCACTTCAAACCGCCCCTACCGCAAGCCATGGTCTGTGGCAGAGGCTGAAGAATACATCCTAGGTGCAAGCGGCGCACACTTCGATTTCGATGTGACTTCCGCTTTCCTGAGAGCGTTCAATCCCTACCCCATCGGTACAATGGTAAGTCTCTCCGACGGTCGTCACGGTCTTGTTATCGAGAACAACCAGAACGTGCTGCGACCCACCGTGCGCATTCAAGGCGAGCAGAGTGGCGAGGAGATCGACCTCAGCTCAGATTTCCGCTTCCTGTCGCTGATGGTAACAGGCATTTACGGAGGACAGTATCCGAAGTTTGCTGAGTGATTTATAGGAGCATAAAATGGACGATAACATCCAAATAAAGCTGCACTGCGGAGGCGGTGAGTTATACCGCATGCTGATAGGTATAGGCTTTTTTGTCTTGATGATATGGCTGTGTCTTGTGATACATGCCTTTTCTTGGGGCGGACTCATCACTTTCCTTGTAGCATCAGGGCTTTACATTACCGTTTTCGTGGCTTATGAGAAAAAGCCTCAGGTCATAACTGCAGACAAAGACATTCTGCATTATCAGCATTTCAGCAGCAAGACCATCAATCTTTCCGATATAAAAAAGCTGGTCTGCGAGCCGTATTCTGTGCGTTCAAGATATGACACACTCCAATATATCAAGCTTATTATCATAACCGCAGATGATGAGATCGAACTTCACGACCGCATCGATGCAAACAAAATGCTGACTAACAAGCTTGAATCAAAGGAAACAGATATACCGCTTATCAGGCTATATGAGTTTCTGAAAGAAAAAACAGGCTTATACAGCGATATGCACGAAACATAAAAACACATCCCCCGAGAAGCTCAGAATGGCTCTTCGGGGGATATCTGTATACATAAAAGGCAGCCCGAACGGACTGCCTTTTCCCGATATTTTCAGTTCTTTGGAGAACATTTTTTATATTATAGGAACCACACGCCGTTGCCAAAATCGAAGATTTTGACGGCTGTGTGAACCCTGAAATACATGTTTGTTGCTTCGCAACTGACAAGTCGGAGGCCAAGCGGTCTTAGGAAG
>JAZSEG010000297.1:0-7702 GCA_045531575.1 Oscillospiraceae bacterium
ATGGAAGCCTAGAACAGAGCAGATTACAGCTGATTCAGGCTCTACCTCTCCTATTGTCGTTCAGGCTGATTCAAGCAATAAGAAGTGACACACGACCGACCACCACCGTGCAACTGCACGGTGGTGGCGGCGTGGGGCGCTTCTTCTACTTGATATTAGCCCCGAAATGTACCCAAAGAGAAAATTTCCCCAAAATAAACAACAAAAAATAAGAAAGTGAGAAAGAAAATGCCTTGTACTTCTTTTTCTCTGTCTGAGGATGTTTTAAAGCACAATACAAAACTGCAGATCTATCCTGACGGCTCTACAAAAATCACATACTGCAAAAAGGCTGTATTCTGGGAAAAAGGCATAGAAAGAGCGCCCGAGCAGCCTAAAGGAAACATATTAGCCGAGATCGCATTAAAAGAAAAGACCAATACAGAAGATACACCAACACGAGACAGAACAGAGGAATATGTACGCAGACACAGAGACCGTGTCCGCAACATCACCCTATGTAATAGATTCCAGTATTTTATTACGTTTACGCTTGATAAAGAGCAGATAGACCGCTACAGTGTGGAGACATTCAAAAAGAAGCTGCACAAGTGGTTAAATCACATGGTTGATCGCAAAGGCTTGAAATACGTACTTATACCTGAATATCATAAAGATGGCGCTTTGCACGCCCATGCGCTTATAAATGGCGCTTTGGATATGCGTAATAGCGGTAAGCGTGATAAAAAGGGTAGAGTTATATATAATTGCGCTGATTGGAATTATGGTTTTACGGATGCTGTGCATTTAGATCATAATATCATGCGTGTAGCTAACTACGTTATGAAATACATAACTAAAGGCTCTGATAAGATTTTCGGTAAATACTTTTGGAGCAGTAAGAATATACAGCGTGAGCCTAAAACCGTTCTTCTTGATACTCCTTATGATGAAGTTCAGGGCAAGGAGTTCAAGCCTTTGAAATACGATGATGAATTGTGCTTCAAGTATGCAGATTCGTCATTGTATACACGTTCAGGCGCTACGCTAAACACTAATAGCGTGTACTGGACGAATGCAGATGGTACGATGGAGGAAATGACAATTGAACAAGTATGTAAGCGAATTCAGGCAACCTGTTAAGCCTGCAGAGTGTAAAGGTCAGTTTCAGCCACCGAACAGCAGGGAAGACCTCGAGATGCTGTTTTACAACGCTGTTGATGATGTTATTTGGATAACCTCGCATAAAAACAAACTGAAATACAGCTTTCAGGGAGTGCGCACAATGCAAGAATTGACGGATGCGCTCTTGTATACTGTGCAAGAGGATTTCAATAGCGGTATACCTACATATAACGCTAAATGTGGTTATCCTGTGTATTCTCACGGCATGTATGGAAAGGTAAAAAGGCGCTTATATGGTGTGTGATTACTGGCAGTGTAAGTATAAAGAAAAGTGCAAAAAGCGCTATTCTGAGCAGAAATACACGCCTTGCGCAATGTGTACAGGCTTCGACAAGTGTTCACACTGCGCAAATTACATAGATTGCTGTGATCTCGTTGTTCAGTATCTTCCGGATATGTTCCGCCGGCTCGTCAAGGAAATACGTACCGGAGAGGACACAGTAAAAACGCAACAGGCGATTTGTAGAGCAACAGATAGGAGAAAAGGGAAGAGGTGAAAATATGTCTGATGTACTCGGTTATTTTAATGCTTTTACATTTTTCCTTGCGGTTATTCTGTTTTTATTCCTTGATTACATCGGTGTAATTGATAAGATAGAAGCTAAGGTTTACAGTTTGATACATAAAGGTGATAAGCATGATTAAACAAATTGTATTAGGTTTCTTTCGTGGTATTGGCTACGGTCTGAGCCGTGTACTTCTCGGGATTTTCCGCAGAAAATAACCGCCCAAAAGGGCGGTAAAGGGTTATAGTCCGTGGTTTGTTATATACTCCTCGATGGCTTGAATAACCATTGCATTTAGGCTTTTTTCGTCCTTATCTGCTTTGGCTTTGTATCGTTCCCTTGTTTCATCGGTAACACGGATTTGAATAAATGCTTGCTTTTCACGGTATCTTGCATTACTTTCAAGCTTTGCTTTTGATACTGGCATAATATATCACCTCATGGATATTATAGCAGTTTTTACAATGATTTTCAAGACATGTATGCATGTCAAAATACACAAAATGCATGCATGAACTTTGTACAATATTTCTTTCTGAAATCATGCATGCATGCTTGACAAATACATGCATGTATGCTATAATATAATTACGGAAGAAAGGAGAACATGAACAGATCGAAAGGAAGTGAGGAAATGCACTCAATGCCTAACGCAGTTGAGAAGATCGAGCAGCTTTCAAGAGAAAGTGAACGTCAGAAAATTCTGATAGAAACGCTTGAAGCTGAAAACCGTGAGCTAGTTCGTAAGAATGAAAAGCTTCAGAAACAGCTTGATGATCTTCAGAATGCTGAATAAAAAGAAATAACCGCTCCACGGTCAAGCAAAGCGGTTACATACCATCAAGATATAATCTAAACGGTGAATAAATCTCCGTTAGTTACATCGTTTAGATTGTATCACATATTTTAATAAAAGTCAAGTGATAGGAGAAATAAAGATGAATGTATATCGAAGAAAAAGATTAAATGCTATTGTTGCGAAGTTATCTGAGGTTTATTCGGATCTTGAAGAGATAGTAAACGAAGAATCAGAAGCATTTGAAAATATACCTGAAAACCTGCAAGGTTCTGAACGTTACGGACGTGCTGAAGAGATAGCATACAATCTAGAAGAAGCTTTTGAGAATCTTGAAGAAATGATAAATACTTTGGATGAATGTACTAATTAAAATTGAGGTGTTAGATCATGAAATTTCACAACATTACAATTACAAGAAAAGTTAATAACGAAAAGCTTAGACAGCTTTGCATTAAATATCAGCTTTTCACTTGTGGCGACAATAGAGCATATTGCCAAATGTTTGAAGAAGCCGAAACAATAACAGATGATACTGTTGTTGCACTTGCGCTTTTCATTCTTGATCATAGCAACACAGACAGACCTTTAACAAATATATGTTATTTAATATGCACTGAAGCTATGAGCGTATATGTTGACGGTGAATAATGATTGATAGGAGATAAAAATGAATACTGTAATGATTGAAAAAAAAGATATGTCTTATGGCGAACTCGTTAACGCTGTTGAAAAACATGGTTTTACTTATCGATTTGAAGTTATTTGTTATTTTTTTGGTACGTTGTAATGCAATGACAATAAAAGATTATGATATGATAAATCAGCTTCATGCAGATGGTTTTATTGTGGATTAATATAGTTGTTAGTCTTGTCAAATCAGTGCTAAAGGTGTATAATAGGGTAGGAAACGAAATACATGTAATTTCGTAAAATAGAAATTTTACGAAATAAAGAGGAGGAGAAATGGCGAATAACAACAAATATAGTGATGCGCCTCAATTGCTCAAAGATTATATAATGTATCTGCGTCTTGTTAAAAACCGTTCAGAACTTACTGTACTGAATTATTATACAGATATCAGATCATTCCTGAGGTTCTATAAAATAAAACTTGGCAGAGCTTCATCTGATCCGGATGAATATTCAAAGATAGATATATCGGATATTTCTGAATCTGATATCAAGTCTGTAGATCTTATGATCGTACAGGAATATCTCATGTTTACCAAAACTGAGAAATCCAACGAACACAAAGCTCGTTATCGTAAGGCTGTTGCACTCAGGCAGTTCTTTAAGTTCCTGACCAATAATAAGGGACTATTTGAAGTCAATCCTATGACTAATCTCGAATTACCATCGCCGAAGCCTGCGCTGCCTAAGTATCTTACATTAGAACAAGCAATGGAGATGCTGGCAAACATAGATACTCCGTTCCAGAAGCGTGATTACTGTATAATAGTATTCCTGCTTAACTGCGGTATGCGTTTGAGTGAGTTAGTAGGCATAAATATTACTGATATCAGATGTACACATGATATTGATGGCAACGAGGTCTACACACTTAAAGTTCTTGGAAAAGGTAGTAAAGAAAGGATCGTCTATCTCAATAACGCTTGTGTAAACGCTTACATGGATTACATCGATCCAACGGTAACCGATGAAGAACAGCGTGCCGAACAAGGTATGAGACCGTTCAGTACAAAGGATACAGCGCTATTCCTGAGCCGTCGTGGCACGAGAATATCAAATCGTCGTGTTCAGCAGATAGTAGATGATTGTCTGAAGAGCTGCGGACTGGATAATATGGGATTATCAGTGCACAAACTGCGTCATACAGCGGCTACGCTGATGTATCAGAATGGTGTTGATGTGCGAGTTCTGAAGGATGTTCTGGGTCATGAAAACCTCAATACCACGCAGATATATACTCATGTTTCTAATGCGCAGATGCAGGATGCAATGCGCAATAATCCTTTGAATAATGTAGCATTTAACAAGAAGAAATGATGCAATTCTAACACACTACACTAAAACGGTATCGCTGCTTAATCAGTGATACCGTTTTATATTATGCTCTTCCCTGCTTGCCGCTTAACATTTTATCTTGCTCTGGTAGCAATCAAGAAGCTCGCCGAAACGCTGGAAATGGATCACCTCTCGCTCACGCAGGAATTTCATTACCTCATTGACATCAGGATCATCAGATAGCCTGAGGATATTATCGTAGGTGGCTCTGGCTTTCTGTTCTGCTGCGAGGTTTTCCATCAGATCAGCAATGGGATCTCCTTTTGACTGTATATATGAAGCTGTAAAGGGCACTCCTGCAGCATTCGCTGGATATACAGCGTTGGAATGATCTACATAATAATCACCCTTGCCATACCTGTCAAAGCTCTTGGCGCCTTCGCCGTCAGTGAGCTGTCCAACTACACTGCCGATGATCTCAAGATGAGCAAGTTCTTCAGTGCCGATGTCAGTGAGAAGAGCTTTACCCATGTTGTCGGGCATTGTAAATCTCTGCGAGAGATATCTCAGAGACGCAGCCAATTCACCATCGGGACCTCCGTACTGGCTAAGGATGATTCCTGCAAGCTTTGGATTCCTGTTTCTGATGTTTACAGGGATCTGTGTTCTTTTTTCGAATATAAACATACTGCACCTCCGTAATTACAGGCTCTTTGGAGGCCATACGCCTTCCGGCCAGTCCCAGCAATCATCGTTCATTCCTGCGCTGCATGCTGTAAGCGGCCAGAAACAATCTTCAAAGGCTGCCTTACATGCTTTGTACTGTCTGCAGGCTTCACGATACATCTCAATAGCTCGCTTATCATCAGGGTGAGTATTCAGATATAGCTTCAGATCCTGCGCAAAGAAATCCGCTTCCATAATTGCGTTCATCAGCTCAGTTTTACTGGCGGTGGATCTTGCGGGTGTATTCTCGTGCTGTGGATGAGGGCGGCGATAATTCGTGTTATTTACCATTGTACAAGCCCCTTTCATATTCGTCAATAGTGATATTCAGCTCAGGAAAGATCGTGCCTGCTTTCAGTGCAACTCTGGGCGAATATACCTTATCCAGCTTCTGGGTCGGAACATATGCATATCCAACTCTTTTATAAGATTCTTTCTTGTGTTCGAATTCCATATAAATTCTCCTTTCACTGATGTAGGTTAAATTCTTGCTGTTTCGCTTCATTATATGTCACCGCAGGATTTTGGTTACATTATCATATTGAAGCAGCTTGCATAATAAAATATCTCTGAAAGGACAGGTATGTATATGACGAACAAGGTATATTTACGGAATACATTATTACTTTTTGCAGCAATGGCTGTCACGAAAATAGTGGGAGCGATCTTCAAAATTCCTCTTGCAAATATCTTAGGCGGTACTGGAATGGGATATTTCTCGACGGCTTATGGTATATATTCGCCTGTATTCGCTGTAACAGCGGCAGGTATTCCGACTGTTCTGATGAGACAGATATCACGTAATATGGCAAATGGGCGTTATAAAAACGCACTTAAAATAAAGCGTACAGCTTTGATACTTTTTACAGCTATCGGTGCGGCAGGAATGCTGATCATATGGTTATTATCATCATATTTCACCGGTAATATAGCCGCTTCACCTGAAAGCCGACCTGCCGTTATCCTGATTGCGCCTGCAGTATTATTCTGCTGTGTTGCGTCGGTGTATCGTGGATATTATGAGGGGTGTTTCAACGTAGTGCCGACATCGGTTGCGAATGTAACTGAGGCTATATCACGGGCGATTGCAGGTCTTGCAATATCCTATGGTATCATCTTATATTCAAAATACTGCTTTGTAAATGGCATAGACGTTTTCGGCCAGCATTACAATACATATAACGATGCGTATCAGGCGGTTTTACCATTGGCTGCTGCAGGAGCGATTTCCGCTGTAACATTCAGTGAGATATGTGGCCTGATCGCACTTGTTCTGCACGACAGAAAAGCATGTAAAATCACTGTTAATACATCAGAACAACAGGTAGACAGAATGAGAAGCATAGCGTCAGAGCTTTTTCGTGATCTGATACCGCTTGCTGCATTTGCGCTGGTCATGAACTGCTTTTCATTTATAGATCTTCTGACCGTTACTCGTTCTATAGACGCCTCGATAGCTGAAAACTTTGATTATTACAAGCGATGTTTTGCAAATGTGTTAGATTCGGGTATCAGGCGAGATGATCTTGCAAATTTCATGTACGGAAGTTATTCAGGCATTGCGATGTCGCTGTTTATGCTGATACCGTCTTTTGCGGGAATGACAGAGAAAACATCCATACCGGAAATAGCAACGGCGTGGGAAAAGCAAGATAAAGAACTATTGGCATCTAAAACGATGATGCTGTTTAAAATGTCGTTTCTGATCGGTTGTCCTGCTTGCTTCGGCGCCGCCGCACTTGCGGAACCGATCCTGACGATGCTTTATCCCAGCAGACCCGAAGAAATATCGGTATGTGTGCAGGGATTCGCTATTTTGTGCATAGGCGGAATATTCATGATCACCGCATCGGCGGTTTCTGGCTTCTTTCAGGCTATCGGAAAGGCGCATATCCCGTTATGGCTGATGGTGGGTGCTGTAGTAATAAAAGCCGTATTGAATCCTGTTTTGTTGACTATACCGAGCATTAATATAACAGGCGCTCCGATAGCCACTGTATGCAGCTATATTGCAGTATCTGTTGCAGGCATTATATTAGTAAAGAGGTCTACACCAACGTCACACTTTTCGAATGAACTTATAAGGATCATTCTTAACGCAGCGGCGTGTGCATTTTGTGCGGCATGGTTGTATAACAACATTGCGGATCGGCTTATACAGCCGATTGTAACTGTAATTTCAGTGATTTTCGGCGGATTTGTTTATGGATTATTACTAATATTGACGGGCGTTTTTCGTACAAGTCCGATAATTAAATCGGAAAAGCAAAAAAAAAGACAAAAAGGGCTTGAAAAATCAGTGGAAATAGGGTAGAATAGTAAAGCGAGCCGTTTTGTAATGCGGCTCGCTGTATTGCGCAATGCTTTATTTAGGAGATCTGCAAATGTTTGAATTCAAGGAAAAATATAATATTGACGATCTGCTTGAAATAATGGCGCTGCTGCGTTCCGAGAACGGTTGTCCCTGGGATAAAGTGCAGACGCATGAGAGCATTCGCACCGATCTGATAGAAGAGGCTTATGAGGTATGTGAGGGTATTGA
>JAZSEG010000218.1:0-8363 GCA_045531575.1 Oscillospiraceae bacterium
TTCAAATTCCGATTTATTATTCTCTCACAATATCAGCCTTGTCATCCTTAGTGAGTGAGGATTCCTCGGGCTTGCGCTCGACTCTGAAGCGCAGCTTCCTGTGGATGAAGCGCACCA
This sequence comes from Oscillospiraceae bacterium, assembly GCA_045531575.1. Lineage (GTDB taxonomy): Bacteria > Bacillota > Clostridia > Oscillospirales > Ruminococcaceae > CAG-115. The sequence continues at coordinate 118 of JAZSEG010000218.1, forward strand.
GAAGATATACGGGAATCGAACCCACAACTGCGCCGAGATATGCGGGAAGCACTTCATTTCTGAAAGCAACAGCGGATTCTGCGCCTTCCCATACCCAATGTATGAACAGCATATCCATAGCGCCCATGATAAGACACACACCCAGATTCAGCACGAAATGACTGATCCAGTTGCTCTTTATGAGATACTGCACCAGCAGCGATATCACAGGACAGCACGCCAGCAGCCACATTGAGGAGAATCCCAGTATGGTACCGCTTGCCATATCCAGCATCAGACCGCAGCAGGCGCCGAAAATACCTGATGCAAGCTCTCCCTCACGGGTAGCCACTGCAGTGGCGAGAGGGATCATCAGCAGCGGGCAGAAGCCCCGTATGAGCGGATTTACCTCCCACACATAAAACAGCAGCAGGACCGCCACATAAAGAAGCCAGCGCAGAATACCACGCAGCATTACTCTGCGTGAACGAGCCCTGCTTCTGGAAATTATCTTAGTTTTCATCAATACTGATCCTCTGTATCAAAGGAAAGTCCCTTGCCGTCAAAGCCTATCACGGCAAAAACAGTGGTAACATCGAAGCAATCCACCAGCGGCTCCACAAGAGCATGCCTTGAAAGACCGTTTGCATCATCGTACACTTCTTTTACGGTGCCGACTATCACACCCTCGGGGAACAGACCGCTCTTACCTGATGTAGCGATGATATCGCCCGGCTTTATATCCGCATCCTTCAGGATATTGCTCATAAGGCACATTCCGTTTTCGGCATTGGTAAGATCGTTTTCGAGAACGCCCGTAGCCTTGCTCCTCATTGTGAACACTCCGACATTGACCTGCGGCGAAAGCATAGTGGAGACCTTTGCGTAATTCGGAGCGATCTCTGTCACTCTGCCGATAAGTCCCACGGAAGTTACTATGGGGTCATTCAGAGAAAGACCGTCGCTGCTGCCACGGTTGATGGTGAAGCCGCCGTACATATCGTTTGCATTTCTTGCTACTACATCACACGGCTCAGAGAAGACGAAGCTCTCGTTCTCCTCCTTCAGTCCCAGCATCTCACGAAGCTGAGCATTCTCCTCCTTCAGCGCCTCATAATCCATGGTGTTCTTGTACATTTCGGTGAGCTGAGCGTTGAGCTGCTCATTCTCAGCCTTATAGTTCTTTGCATTGACAAGGGTATCCAGCATGCCATTCGCCCAATCGGAGATAGAATTCGCTGCTGATACGAACGGATATGTGACAGAGGTAAGCACCTTTTCGGGAACAGTTGCAAAGCCGCCCGAAACTGCGATATATGTCATAAGACCCAGCAGCAGAGCCGCAATACAGATAAGTATCTTGAATTTCAGGCTTCCGAAAAACTCCTTCATCACTATCCCCCTTTATGCTTAAAATACAGGGCGCAGCGGTTTCCCGCCGCACCCTTCAGATCTTATCAATAGATGGAATCATCCTCGCTGAGAACATCCTCAAGCTTGTCGATATTCTCCAGCACCTTGCCTGTACCGTCCGCAACGCAGTCCAGAGGACGCTCTGCGATCTTTACGGGCATGCCTGTCTCCTCATGGATGAGCATATCCAGACCTCTCAGCAGTGCGCCGCCGCCTGCCAGCATGATGCCGCTCTCGATGATATCCGCAGCAAGCTCGGGAGGAGTCTTTTCCAGTGTGGTCTTGATAGCCTCGATAACGTGGGAGAGAGGCTCGGAGATAGCCTCACGGATCTCCTCACTGGTAACTGTGATATTCTCAGGCAGACCGTTCAGCAGGTTTCTGCCCTTGATATCCATTACAGGCTCGTTGTCGTCTGTCTTGTAAGCGGAGCCGATGCCTGTCTTGATATTCTCTGCTGTTCTCTCACCGATCAGCAGGTTGTACTTCTTCTTGATGTAGTTGATGATAGCCTGATCGAAATCGTCACCTGCAACTCTCTCGGAACGTGCGGTCACGATGCCGCCGAGGGAGATGATTGCGACCTCACTGGTACCGCCGCCGATATCTACGATCATGCTGCCTACAGGCTCTGCAACAGGCAGACCTGCACCGATAGCCGCAGCCATAGGCTCCTCGATGATAGATACACGCTTTGCGCCTGCATTCTGAGCAGCTTCCTTTACGGCACGGCGCTCAACTGCGGTAACGCCAGAGGGAATGCAGATGATGACTCTCGCTCTGCCTCTGCCCTTCAGTGCCTTCTTTATGAACTGCTCCAGCATGCTGGAGGTGGTATCGAAGTCAGCGATAACGCCGTCCTTCAGAGGACGTACAGCCACGATAGAGCCGGGTGTGCGGCCGATAACATCCTTAGCCTCCTGGCCAACATAGCGAACGCACTGCAGCTTCTTATCCACTGCAACTACGGAAGGCTCACGGATGATGATGCCCTTTCCTCTCATGTATACCAGAGTATTTGCGGTACCGAGATCAATACCGATATCCTTTGTAAAACCGAACATTATATTTTCTCCTTTTGTTTATATTAACACTTATAAATAAGCATATTGTGCCAACTTTAATTATAACACTATTTTGCTCTGAGGGCAATATAATATTTATATTAATTTTTCTGACAAAGCAAGTTTTTTTTGGCGTTTTATCACAATAAAGTACAACGGTCATTTACCGAATGTCGAAAAACCTATTCTGCACCACGGAAATACAGTCCTCTGGTGAGGCTTCCCTCAGGCTTTTTGTTGTTCAGATACATATTCAGAACAGGTGCAAGCTCTGTTTCCGTTGTAAATCTCAGCACTGCAAAATCGAACTGCGAGAGCGCCCTCTGCCTGTCGCTCATGATGAGCATATCGGGGTTTAAAAGCTCCACACTGTTGCCGCCGCAGAGTATCGGCATTTCATTGCCACGGCGATCGGTAATGCTCTTACCACATGGAGTCTCTGCACCGCAGGGCTTACCGCCTGATATCGGGCATCTGCGCATCAGCATCAGCGGCAAACGTCCGTATGCGAGTATTCCCCTCGGCATATCACAGACGATATCCGAAAGCTGCTGCACCGTACCCTCAAAGGAGAGCGTGATATCTCTCAGACCGAAATCCTTGCAGAAATCAGCGCTCCTGCTGCTGATAACGTTCATACGATAGCCGCCCAGAACGGTGTACCCCTCCTCTTTTAGCAGCTGTGCATGTCCGAGAGTCATCGCACAGCCCTTTGTGAAGCCACACTTTTTCAGCTCACGAAGTCCTGCTCGCACCTCATCCTCACAATCCGCAAGGAAAAGCGGCGGCAGCACGGCAATTCTGTCCTTATCGGGAGTAGCCGCAGAAAGCAGCTTCATCGGCGCATATATCAGCTCAAACGGCAGCGAAAGCGCCTGAGAAAGCTGCTGTGCATCAGCAACTTCGGCACGGAATTTTGGCTGCTTCGGCTCTCTGCGTTTTGCCTGAGAAATCGGCTGCAGCTCGTTCACGCTGTATTTCGGTGTGTTCTTCTGCAGGATGAGCTTGTCAAGCTGCTCGCAAAGGCTTCTTCTCAGCGAATTGAGGTCAGCCGCCGTGATGAACAGTCCGTCGTCGATATCCGCTGTTATCTCTCCTGCATAGAACTGCGTGCCGCCCAGCTTGCTCATACGGGAGCATACGCTCTCCTCCGTTGCCGGAGCATTCTGCGCCGCCTGCGGCACTGCGCCTGTAACGCTTGCATAGATGCTGCCGCATTTTGCGCTTGCCTCTATCGGCTCATCCTTGTATGCGGTGATGTGGATATCCACCGAAAACCTCGGCAGTTCGTCCTTATACAGAGCCTTGATGCCGTTCAGCGCCTTTGCGGAGTTCTCCACATCGTCCTTGCTGCGGATGCCCTGCATATCGGCTATGCTGCCTGCAAAATAACTGTCCGTAAGACCGCCGCGGGAGAAGATATCCCCAAGGCGTTCCCTGTCATATTCCTCGCCTTTAAGCGACTTATAGCAGGCGTCCGTTGCGCACGCCACATATTCGGGGCGTTTCATCCTGCCCTCTATCTTGTAAGAGGCTATGCCCAGCTTTTCAAGCTCGGGCAGATGCGGTATCAGCGAGCTGTCCTTCAGAGAGATGACATTATGCCTGTCGCCGCAGGTGAAATCCAGTCGGCAAGGCTGAGCACAAAGGCCTCTGTTGCCGCTTCTGCCGCCGAAGATGCTGCTCATATAGCACTGACCGCTCACCGAAACGCAGAGCGCTCCGTGAACGAACACCTCCAGCTCTGCCGTGGTATTATCTGCAATATTCCTTATCTGCTCCGCTGAAAGCTCTCGTCCGATGACAACACGGGAAAAACCGCACTGCTCCGCAGCCTTTACGCCACACACGCTGTTAAGCGTCATCTGCGTGGATGCATGCAGCGGCATTTCGGGGCACACCTGACGGGCAATAGCCGCAGCACCGTGATCCTGTATGATAAGTGCGTCAACACCGCACTGCGCAGCTGTTCTCACGCACTCTGCAAATTCCTCCGCCTCACTGTCGAACACCAGCGTATTCAAAGCAGCATACAGCTTAACGCCGCGTCTGTGGCACTCCTCGCACGCCTGTTTCAGTTCCTCAGCAGAAAAATTTTCGGCGTTTTTACGCGCCGAAAACTGTTTCATTCCGATATATACTGCGTCAGCGCCCGTATTGAGCGCCGCAGCAAGACTTTCCATCCCTCCGCAGGGAGCTAAGATCTCACTCATAATGTAAGCTGTCCATCCTCGAGCATTTCATTGAGCTGCTTATTGAGCGACGAATTCGTGCGCTTCAGCTCCTTGTTTTCCTTTTCTGCTTCCTCAGCCTTAGCACGAAGCTCCTCGCACTCCTTTTCGAGCTGTGCAAGCTTCTCCACAGATGCCTGAGCGCTCTCGCTGCAAGCCTTCAGCGCTGCGTTCTCGCTCTCTGTCTGAGAGAACTTCACCATCAGCTCCTCCAGCTTGTCTGCCTTTGCGCTGAGATCAGCCACCTTATCGGCGCTGCTGCGCAGCTGCTGCTTCAGCTCTGTCTCAGACTTTTCAAGCTCTGCTATCTTCTCGTTAAGCTCATTTCTTTCCTTTTCAAGGGCAGAAGCACGGTTTGCGGCGTCTGCGCAGGCTTCCTCATAATTCTTGATGGTGGAATTAAGCTCGCTTACCTGATCGTTTACTGCCTTGCTGTTGGAAGCAGTCTTCTCTGCCTCGGACTTCAGCTCTGTATTCTCCTTTTCAAGAGCCTTTATGCGATCCTCGGCCTTTTTGATATCCTCTGCTGCTGCACCGCCCTCGCTGAGCTTCTTCTGCAGTTCAGCTTCAGACTTCTTCAGGCTCTCGTTCTCCTTTGAAAGCTCTGTCAGCTTGCGCTCCTTCTCGCTGAGCTTTGCTGCTGCATCCTTTGCCTCGGAAGTCAGACGATTATTGCGCTCCTCAACGCTGTGAAGCTGCTTTTTAAGGGACTCTGTCTCCTTGCTGTTCTTCTCAGCGGAGCCTGCCTGACTTCTCAGCTTGAATACCTCACGCTCCAGTTCGCCGTAACGGCTGCGGAGATCCGCAAGCTCGCTGCTTTCTTTCTTCAGCTCCTCACTGGCAGCCTTGAGAGCCTTGTAATCTTCGGCGTTCTTTGCATTCTCCTCCTGAGTCTTCTTCAGGGCGTCACGCTCCTGTTCAAGAGTGCTGCACTCAGCACGCAGAATATGTATCTCAGCAACAAGATCAAGTGCGGAAAAAACAGCCGCATCTGTCTTTTCGATAGACTCGTTTGCATGGCAATAATCGGTTATGCGCTTTTCCACCTCAGCAGCATCACTCGTAAGCTGCATCGCATTATCTGTCCTTAATCTGTAAGTGGAGCCGCACACGGTGATAGTAACCTTTTCGTTGAGCATTACACACATTCCTTTCGATATATATGATAAATAATAAGATCAGTAAAAATTCTACATCTAATATTATATATTACTTTCATGCGCATTTCAAGTGTTTTGGCGAAATTTTAAGGAAACTTTTTGATTGACTTTAAAACTGATTTGTGATATACTTATAAGCATACTATCATTACTGCAATATCGTAGCGCAAAGGAGAATATGTCATGGAAAAAAGCTATCTTGCACAGATATCGGAAAAAGCAAACAAGAAAAAAAGAAAGATGTTTTCGGCTGCACTTATATTCTTCATAATTGTGGGCGGCGGTGTAGCTTTCGCCCTGAAGGATTCTATGGATATGAGCGATCCGTCTGACAAGAAGCTTGCAGGCCTGTTCATCGGACTTGCTGCATTTATGCTGTTCGTCTGCACCGTGGGACTTATCGGTTCCATCAGGACTGCAACAAAAGGTCAGTGCCTGATACTTCCATTCAACGACAGGACAAAGGAAGATGCGGCAAAGGTCATAGACGGCGAGGCTGCGGAAGGAAAGCTGCTAGTAGACGAATACATATATAATTTCACAGATGGCGGCAAGCCATACGGCGAGAAGGTCATCCTCACTCCCACATATCTGCTGCTGGATAACGGTCTGGGCAAGCTGAAGGCAATCCCCCGTGAGAAGATCTGCTGGCTGTGCGCACAGGTAGGTATAAAGGGGCGCTCATCCTTTGTGGTTCGTCTGCTGGTGTTCACGGAAAATCAGCAATTCTATGTAGATGGCACGGATGTTCCTTATGTGGAAGCACTTGCCGAAAAGCTGTATGCACATATCCCTAACATATTCCCCGGGGCTGATACATTTGCATTCTCGCATCAGATGGATACGCTCTTCAACAAAGACCGCAATGCTTTTCTCAAACTCTGCGAAGAAGCACGCAGCACCCACACCCAAAGCTGAACAGACTTGATCACAGCGGTATCCTTGCGATGCCGCTTATTTTTTCGGAACCGCAAATAAAACCTCATCTTCGCAGCGATATAGCTTATGAAGGCAGAAATATTTCCGCCGAAAGGAGTGATCGTTATGACAGACGCCGAGCTGCGGCAGGCTCTGGCAAGGCTGAGAGAGGGCAACAAAGACGCCCTTGCCGAGATATATGACAGGCTCAGCACACCGATATACACGATATCCCTGCGCATAACAGGCAGAAGAGATCTCGCAGAGGATGCCGTGCAGGAGCTTTTCATGAAGCTTCAGAGCGCACCACCGAAGGATATCGCAAAGCCACGGGCGTACATATTCAAGGCTGCAAGGAACACCGCAATAGATATCCTCCGCCGTGAGCCGTCCCACGAGGACATAGACGAGCACTGCGATATCGCAGCACCCACAACAGAGAACAGCACCGATATCACTTCGGCGCTCATGCAGCTTCCCGAGGAGCAGCGCAGCATCGTTACCCTGCACATAAATGCAGGTCTGAAATTCCGAGAGATCTCCGAAGCTACCGAAACTCCCCTCGGCACAGTTCTCTGGCGCTACAACAAGGCGCTGAAAACGCTGAGGGACATCCTGAACGGAGGTACATCATGAAAAAGACCGCTATAACAGCACTTATATTATCGCTTATCTTCACACTTGCGGCAACAGCCTCGGCGAATTACGAAACGAGCGTTGCGGCAAGCACACAGCAGACTATCGCAGCACCCTCGGACTACATTCCCGCGCCTCACGAGGAGGCAGATATCGAATACCGCACACCCGAGGGTCTGCAGGGCACAGGTCTGAACAAGAATCCCGAATACTATTACCACGAATTCGGATATCCCGAATATCTTTCCTATATCGGAGCGTATGATAAATTCCTCGCAGAGGGCGATGAGCTTGTGGTGCAGTTCCGTGTGGGTCTTACAGATATGTCGCAGGAAAACATCGACGAGGTATTATCCGTTATGGATAGCTCCTGCTGGGTGGTATTTGAGCAGGCATCCTACAGCTACAATGAACGTGAGGCTATTTACGAGCAGCTGCGTGAAGAATTCCGTGACTGCTATATCTCCCTCGGCTATGAGACCGAGAGGATCATTATCTATGCGCCCGAAGGCACTATGGAAAAATGCCTTGAAAAGCTTGATGGAAGATTCGGCGGACTTGTGTTCGTCTCTGATATTGACGGCGTTCTGTACGACGCCGCTGTAGGTACTACCATCGGCGAGCGTGTTTCCGTACCAGAGGGCGCTCTCGGCGGTGATACGGGAGGACCTGTTGTGCTGATAAAAGCAGACAACACAGGACCGATACTCCTGATATCTATCATTGCTGCACTACTTTTCATAATAGGAGCGGCATTCCTGCTGCTGGCTCGCAGCCGTATAAGGATAGGCTCTGACGGCACTGCCACAGCTGCTGCAGACCTCACAAAAAAGGATATTAAACAG
>JAZSEG010000244.1:0-21152 GCA_045531575.1 Oscillospiraceae bacterium
AATCAGAGCATTCTGACACAAAGCTGATTGTAATTGATACCTTACAGATGGTGCGTAACGAAAAGGATTGTGGTTACGGTGCAGATTACAAAGAATTATCTGTTCTGAAAAGTCTTGCAGATAAACTTTCAATCACAATTCTGCTTGTGCATCACACTCGCAAGTGCTATGACAGCGATCCGTTCAATATGATTTCAGGCAGTACAGGTATCAGCGGTTGTGTGGATGGCAGCATGGTGCTGTTGGAATCCAAACGTGGAAGTTGTGAAGCAAAGCTGTACTGTGTCGGTCGTGACATTGAAAATCAGGAGTACAGAGTTCTGTTCCATGATCACCGCTGGACTCCATGCGATGAAATCGAACCGACACCGCCTGATATTTTCTCTTTCGCCATTCATGACTTCATGATGGAACAGCGGTCGTTCATTGGTTCTGCAACAACGCTGTGTGATTTGCTGTATCAGAAATTCAATCGCAAATATTTCCCAAACCGATTGAGCCGTGATCTGATTCAGCATACAGAAGAATTGCAGCGCTATGGTGTTTTGTTCAACTTCCGCAGAAGTCATGGCTGTCGCATATTGGAGCTGGAATATATCGCCTCGGGTGACAGTAGTGACGGTAGAATTCTGTGGGTGGAGGTCTTGGATTCTACCGGCACCCAAAATTCTGAGAATGCCGATTCTGCGTTGTTTCAGTGCGGTGGCAGCAGCAAAACGGGTGACGGTAACTCCGAAATGGGTGACGGTAGAACGGCTTTGGGTGACAGTAACTTTATCGAAACGGCTGCATTGTCATTGAGCGTTTTATGAGCGATTTGTGCCCTCGGGATTACCGTGGGGCAGGTTATCGGGAATCGGCACGCAGCGGCACACAGGCGAACGTGGAACGTTTGTGGGCGCATAATGCCCGCAATGAAAATGCTTGAATTATACAGAAGAATGTGGGACTTCGGGAGAGTTCTCTTTTGAGAGCCAGCATCGCATTCGGCAGTCCGCACAGCGGCCCACCGAACGCAGCTGGTCGGGAGAACCCGAACCCCTTTTATGGAATCGAGAGGAGTGATGCCATGAGAAAACGAAACGTAACAATCACAATCCGCTGCACCGAGGATGAGCGTCAGCGGATCTACAGCAAAGCTCGTCAGCACGGATTGACGCTGAGTGACTTTGTGCTGCGGTCGGCACTCGGCAAGAAAATTGTAACTGCTGACGGGCTTGCGGATGTGCTGAAAGAGCAGAAATCTATTGGGAGAAATCTCAATCAGATTGCAGTACTGGGCAACATGGGACGACTGAAATCAGTGAGATTGGATGAGTTGATTGCACAGCATGAGAAAGCAACCGCCGCCCTGTGTGAAATTGCAAAGGTGGTGCGCTGATGCCGATTATCCATTTCATCAACATCAAAACGCAGACCGCCGGAGGTATGAAAAATGTCCTTGCCTACGTTACAAGGACAGAGAAAACCAAGTCTGAGGACAAGCAATATGTAACGGCTCTGAACTGTTCCGCACCGACTGCCTATGCTGAAATGCTTGCAACGAAGAATGCTTACCACAAGAATAGCGGTCGGATGTACTATCATCTGGTGCAGTCGTTTCCGAAAGGTGATGACACTCCACCCGAACTTGCACATCGGATTGCAGTGGAGCTTGCGGAGAAAGCGTTCGGAAAATACGAGTGCGTGGTGGCGACACACATCGACCGAGAGCATATTCATTCGCACATTGTGTTCAACTCTGTCAGCTTTGAGGATGGCAGAAAGTATCATTCCAACGGAAATACGGTTCAGGAGTTGATGGATTTGTCCGATGAAATCTGCATGAAGTATAGCGTAGCGGTGCTCGACAAACAACCGCAGAAGAAAAAAGATGTGCTGTCAGACCGTGAATATCGCTCGGCTGTGCGTGGCGAGAGCTGGAAGTTTCAGCTGATGAATGCTGTCACGGAGGTCATGAAGCAAGCAAAAAGCCGTAAGCAATTTGTCTTCATGATGAAGCAGTTGGGGTATGGCGTGAGGTGGGAGGACTCACGGAAATATATCACCTACACTTGTCCTAACGGTAGGAAGTGCCGCTGTGCAAAGCTGCACGGCGAGAAATTTACAAAGGAGTTGATGGAATATGAGTTCAAAATTAGACGTGAATGCCTTGATGGAACGGAACAAATCCGACCTGCAGGCGGCGGAAGAAACCATGCCCATGGTGGCGGTGGACAACCGGAACTGGACGGCAGTGATCAGTCTGCTGAAAAGATCCTGCGAGGTGCAGGAAGAACTGTTGAAGTCACAGGGCGATCTGATGACCAGAAGTGGAATCGAAATGCACCTTCAGAATCAGAAAGTACTGTTCGATCAGGTGGAGGACGAATGCAGGAGGATTCAGAAATCCACAGCAGAACAGACCACCAATTCGCTGACGAGCTTAATCAGTCAGTCGGAGAAGCTGTCATTACAGGCTGGGAAACTGAACGAGGAATACTCCTCGCAGCGGAAAGAATTAGAAGAATGGAAGCACAGAACGCAATTGAAAATGCTCAGGTGGGTTGTGATTTCACAGTCGGTGTTGTTGATGTTATCGCTGGCATTGCAGATGTGGCTGCGATAATTGATGAGCCGACAGAGGATGAGGACATTGACAGGCACAATGACAGTAAGCTGCTCGCTGAAGAAACCCGACGCAAGGAAGCGTTGGGAATGCACATGTAAAGGAGATGATGCCATGGAAAAGGAAATCGAAATCAATACAATCCCATACAGACGAAGAAATCTGTATATGGAAAAGAAAATACACATCGACGGCAAGACCTATGAGGTTGTGTCAGTCCTGCCGCTGGCAGATACAGAAAATCCGCCGGAAACTGCGACGGACAAGCTGAAATATCTGATTCAGGAATCAAAAAGTTAACAGAAAATTTTCTGGACTTCCCGACCGAATGGGCTTATACTGTTGGTGTATCCTATTCGGTTTGGCAGCGAGCCGCTGCACCCAATTGTGCCGACACAAAGCAAACTAAAACTTACAGTTTCCCTTGTCGGCACGCTGAAAACGAGTGCGAAACGGCAACACGAACAGGAGGATTGATAAAATGGATAACACACCAAACCGAAATTTGATTACAGCGTTATACTGCCGACTTTCCGTGGAGGATATGCGTGAGGGTGAGTCGCAGTCCATCGAAAACCAGAAGATGATTCTGCAGCAGTATGCCGATGACCACGGCTTCCACAACTGTCAGTTCTATGTGGACGATGGCTACAGCGGCGTGGATTCAACCAGACCTGCCTATGTGCAGATGCTGAAAGACATTGAGAATGAGAAAATCGGCACGGTCATTGTGAAAGACCAATCACGACTGGGACGAGATCACTTGGAAACGGACAGGCTTATGGAACTGACTTTTCCGTCCTATGATGTGCGATTTATCGCAGTGACGGACGGCGTGGACAGCATCAACGGCATCAACGAAATGTCGGGAATGCGGAATTTCTTCAACGATTTCTTCGCCAGAGATACGAGCAAGAAGATTCGTGCCGTACAGCGTGCAAAGGGTGAGCGTGGAGAGCGTGTGGGGACGACGATTCCCTACGGATATATGAAGAATCCTGACAATCCGAAGCAGCTTGTGCCGAATCCCGAAACTGCTCCGATTGTGAAACGCATTTTTGAGATGTACGCAAGCGGAATTGGCATCCGCAGAATCTGTGCAACCTTCGAGCGTGAGGAAATCCTGTGTCCGAGCGTGTATGCGTTCAGAACGACAGGCAATCGGTCGGGAAATCCGAACCTTGATAAACCCTATCGCTGGTCGATCACGGCGGTTCGCAAGATGCTCTCCAACGAGTTTTATTGCGGAGATACGGTCAATTTCAAGACCTATTCCAAGAGCAACAAGCTGAAGAAAAGGCTGAAGAATCCGCCTGAAAAGCGACTGGTTTTCAAGGACACGCATGAGGCGATTATCAGCAGAAAGCTGTTCGATACGGTGCAGAAGCATTTTTCTGGGAGAAAGCGTCCCGATGTGCAGGGTGAAATGGACAAGTTCGCCGGCTACCTGTTCTGTGCGGAGTGCGGTGCAAGGCTGTATCTGCACAGAGGCAAAACAATCGATCCAAAGCTGAATGCATTCCAATGCGGCGGATACCAGACGAAGGGCAACGGCCATTGTACTTCACATTATATTCGAGAATCCGTGCTGAACGAGATTGTGTTGACCTCACTCCGACAGATGACAGCATACGCAAGGGAAAACACGGAGGAGTTCTATGCGATGGCAACAGCAAACGGCGAAGCGGAGGCAGAGCGATTCTATGCCACAGCTGAACGGCAAAAAACGCAGATTACTGCACGAATCAGCCAGCTTGACAACATCATCCGCTGTCTGTACGAGGACAGAGTGACAGGACGAATCACCCCAGAACGCTATGATACAATGGCGAGTGGTTATGAGCTGGAACAGGCAGAGCTGCGGCAGGAACTGCAGTGCATCACGCAGAAGCTGGATGAGATGGACTTTCGAGAGATGTATGTCAAAGAGTTTATCGCTAAGGCGAAAACCTATATTGAGATGCCTGAGCTGACACCTGAGCTGCTGCGAGTGTTCATTCGCAGGATTGAGGTTTATGAGAAAGCGGAGAAGTACTCCCGAACCTGCGGAAACAGGATTGTGATTCACTATACGTTTCAGGCGGGCAGCGGTCAGAGGGCTGATGCAGCGACGGACGAAGTAAGTGAAATGGCACTGCTTCCGGCATAAAAAGCAAACCCGAAAGGCAATTGTGCCTTTCGGGTTACATACCACTCTCATTTCTCCGTTAAGGATAACAGACAAACTTGCGGGAGTTTTTTCGTTATGAAGATCAATATCCCTCGCCTTCGGAGAGTACATAGATATCTACCTGTACAGCGCCCCAGCGGCAGCTGTCATAATAGTGATCGTATTTGTTTCCGAAGTAGAGATCTACAGCAACGGTACCGTCCATAAGTGCGATACCTGTATCGGCTGCAATTGCATAGCCGTAAGCTCTGCTGCCGTCCTGTGCAACGATATACAGCTCGCTGCCATAGGGGATTACGTTAGGGTTTACTGCAACTGTACCGATCTCAGCCTTTCTGCCGCTGGCTGTTTTAGCTGTGTAGCCTGCGGTATAAGCTGTTGCCTTGCCTGATACGATTCTTGTATACTCATCGGGGAGACCATTCACCAGTGTGAGCTTTGTGGGGTCGTCCATCTTTGCGTAAGGCTCTGCAAGAGCGGTTCCGCGTTCGATGACCATTGTCACAGGCTCCTTAGTGATATTATCGGAGCTGAGCTCCTGACCGATAAGCACGCCGTCAACATACTTTTCCTTAACGACGTAGGTCCTTACACCGTTTTCGCCCTGAGTTACGATCCTTTCATCGCCGATCACCATATTCGAGTTATCTATATATGTTGTCTCGTAAGGGATCTCGGATGTGTTGGCACGCAGCTGATAATTTATACGGGTGATCTCAACGATCATGCCTTCGCTTGCAATGTCGTTCAGATCGCAGCTGATGATGTCATGCTCTGACAGGGATATTTTCGCTTTATCCAGCAGCTGCTGTACATTCTCGTCGATTGCGGGAACGGTGATGATCTTGCCGTCTACGCTGATGTTTACATCGAATGCACGCTGGATGGTGATGTAAGCTGTGTTTTCGTCCTCCATGCGGTAGGATACACGGTCGTGTTCGCCTATTGTGTATTCGCCGTAGCTGAGTATTGCGCTCACGTTTGTTTCAGAGGTCATTAACTCTCTGGTCACGCCGTTGTCGGTGATGTATACACGGTCACGGAAATAAAGTGAACCGGTCATCATTGCAACGATCATGATAGTTGTCACGAACAGTACCGCCTTGATGAGCTTGCTCTGCTTTACGAGCCTGTTCATCCTGGTATTAACTATTTGTGGTTTCATCTTTCCTCCTGATGTTCTGTGGCAGCTCTTTGCTGCCGTTCCGGGCATTCTTTATTTTGTACAGAGGTATACTCTGCCGCCCTTTTTATGTTCCGTCCGCTATTATACACTTTTGTTTCGTAAATGTCAACCGAAAACACAGTGCTGTTTTTGTGATTGTTGCACAAAAAAGCTTTGTAACCATTTTGTAACCTTTTGAAAACAAAGCAGTTGTCTGTAAATATCTGTAAAATCACGTCGTTCTTTTTGTAAAATTAACTAAAATCAACGGTTGGGAAATTGTTGGCAAAGTTTACAAAACTTCGATCGCTGTGATTGCTGTCGTCAGGTAAATTGACCACGAAACTTTATCGTGTTAAAATGATAAATGCCGACAGATCGAGTGGTGGTGCGGTCTGACGGCACTTCGTGTATCGGATGAAAAAGTATGTGAAAAATTAAAAACAATAGTTTTGCAAAAAAACGTGACAAACGGACAATTGTATGATATAATATAGTTAATATATCATTATGAAAGGAAAACTGGCATGAATTATGAAAAGTCATGCGGTGCGATCGTTTACCGTAAGCATTACGGTAATACAGAGATCCTGTTGATTAAGCACATAAAGTCAGGCTACTGGTCATTCCCGAAGGGACACATGGAGGATGGCGAGACTGAGACTCAGACTGCCGTGCGTGAGATCAAGGAAGAAACGAATATCGATATTTCCATCGACGATTCCTCTTTCCGTGAGACTGTGGTGTTCAATCCTCGCCGTGATACCCGCAAGGAGGTAGTCTATTTCGTTGCCCGTGCCACGAGCTTTGAATGCATACCTCAGGAGGAGGAGATCTCCGAGATACGCTGGGTGGAGATAAGTCAGGCGCCCTCACATCTCGCTTATGACAACGACAAGCTTATCGTCAACAAGGTACGAGCGTACCTCGCAATGTCCAAGATCTGATAATATATGTTATCGGAATGAAATTCCGATATGACAGCGAAGCTGTCGGTTGCGAAGCAACACATATATTTCAGGGTTCGCTCAGCCGTCCAAATCTTTGATTTGGGTAACGGCGTGCGGTTCTTATAACAAGCAAACAAGGGAGCTTTTCGGCTCCCTTGTTTTGTTATTGATGGATATTATTATTATTATTTATGTTGTTATTGTTGATGTTATTATAATAGTTATAATACTGAAGCTGTTGCTGGTACTGAAGCTGCTGCTGGCGGAGAAGCTCTGCCTGCTCCTGTTTTTTCAGCTTGCTTTCAAAGATAGCGTAGATGAAGGAGACTGTCAGCAGGATCACGCCAAAGAGTATGAACATCAGTGTTCTGCCTACGGGACCGATGCCTGCGAAATCCAACAGGAACAGTTTTGCGCAGGCGAGCAGTGTGAGTGCAAGACCGAATCTTCTCAGCACTGCGTTTTTGCGGATGAAACCTGCGATTATCCAGGCAATGGCGAGTGCAAGGTACATGAAGCTTATCACGCAATTTGTGAACACCATGATCTCGTTTGCGCCGAGAGTAAAGGTGATGCAGAGCATGGCGTACAAGGAAACCACGAGTCCGATGGCCTTGGAGAATTTAGGTGCCAGCGAACGTATGTTAAGGGTAACGTCAAGTGCAGCTGCCATTGAAACCACATTCACGGCAAGAGATGCTACAAGGCATATTACATTGTCTGCAGGGGAAGAGATGCAGGAGCAAAGGTTTGTTATGCCCAGACCGCATAAGCTTATCAGATAGAAGATTATAGCGGTTACAGGTGCGGCTTTTCCGAGGAATTTCAGCTTGCCTGTCACAAATCCGAGTATCATCCACACAAGGGAGCCAAAGAGCATGACGAATGCGAGGGATTCGCCGAAGCCGCTCAGCAGTCCTTCATCGGATAATCTTATAGCGATGTTGATGACCATGTAAAGTCCGAACAATGCAGTGTTGCAGAGTGCAGAGATGGAGAATACATTCACGCCGGTGCCACGAGCCTTACGGATCGCCTGCACAGCCATGATAATGAGCCACAGAACTGTGTTCACGGCAAAGTGCAGTATGTAGATATCTTCTCCGATGCTGAAGATGGAGAAATTCAGGAAGATATATTCAGCAATGCTGCAGGTGATGATGCCCCAGGTCTTGACGAGCTTTATATTCTTTAAGAGACCGATGACCAGCAAAGCAGCGGCAAAGAAATGGAATACTATATAAATGAGGTCTTCGGGGAATACACACAGGATCGAAATGCAGATATAGATAATTGCGGTGTTCAGGAGAAGACCGATCAGCTTGCAGCTGTCAAATGTTGTTTTGGCAACGCCGACTACAGCAAAATAAGCACATCCGATAAACAGTGCGAGGAAGCCGAATGCTGTTATGTTTTCGGCAATTATCAAAAGGATAAATGATACCAGCGCAAGGAGTGCATTTGCAGTGATGAATTCCAGAATACCATATGTGTGGGGCATTCCCTTGTTTTTGAAGGAGCAGACCACAGAATTTACGATATACAGCATCGCAGCTATAACGATATATACTGTGGTAAGGAGGGCAGAGAACAATCCGTCATAAAGGTCGTTCAGATTAATACCGATCGCTATTGCGAGGAAGAAATTGCATATCAGCAGCGAATACGGAGCAATGTACCATTTTTTGTGATTGCAGATGATGACCGTTGCGATTTGCAGAAGTATCAGATATACGAGGGACGCAAACAACGGTCCGCTTGCCATAAATGACGCAAAACATGGGAGCACACTGCTGATAACGGTCACTGTCATTATAGTCTGTGATTTATAACGCAGCGATAGCAGTACGGATCCTGCGGCGACTACTGCGCCGATAAGCAGCGATGCCCATTCGTTAAGAGATTCATATGCGTAAAAACCGATCAGTATCGAGATAGCCAGCTCGGCTATTCCGCCGAGGGTGAGGGCGCGGGCGAATATAACGGAGCTTTTCCTGTAAAAGACTTCACCGAGTGCAGTCATGGCAAGACCCAGCGCAAAAATTATCACTGTGCGTATAGCGGGGGAGAGGAATTCTTCCGATACGGCAGAAAAAGCGATGACGCCGATGATTATGAAGATAACGCCGATCTTACTCAGAAGGTTTATGCCGATGAAGGATTCACGCTTGCTGACCTGCGGAGTGGGATAATTCGGGTATATCGGCTGGCCGTACTGATTGGGGTATAAAGGCGGCGCAGCAGATCCGCCCTGCTGTACAGGCGGAGTATAATATACAGGCTGCTGTGCGGGATCGAACTGCTGCGCACCTGCCTGTTGGTTTGGGATAGGCTGGTGCGGCATCATCGGTTGCTGATTGAAAGCTGCCTGCTGCGGAGGAACTCCGTACGGCTGTGCAGCGTTTGGCTGCTGAGAATAGAATGGCTGCTGCCCTTGCATGCCCTGTGGCTGAGGCACCTGCTGTTGGGGAACAGGCTGTGCCTGTGGCGGCATACCTGTTGCGGCGGGAGTCTGCGGTGATGCGACAAACTTAGGGTTTTCACTTGATCCCGGTATATTTTCGTTCATATTCATGTATCCCATCCTTTCAATATACTAATATGTTAAATCGATTTTTACCTTATTATATACTATAATTGTGAAAATTACAAGTGCAAACAATAAAAAACAAAAGGACTGCCGAAGCAGTCCTTTTAATGTGGTTTTGTCAGATCACTCTACAACGTAGCTCTTGATCTCGTCGAGAAAAGCGCCGCAGTTGTCGCTGTGGATGTTCAGTGTCAGCTCCTTGGAGAGGTCCAGGCTGAAGATGCCCATGATGGACTTTGCATCGATAGCGTATCTGCCGGAAACGATGTCTACGTCATAGTCGCACTTTGTTACGATGTTTACGAAGTTCTTTACGTCATTGATTGTGTTGATGCAGATCTTTGTTGTTGTCATAGCTTTACTTCCTTTCTTCATAAGCAGGGTCTTATTATGATAGCATGCCCTGCGTGTTTTGTCAACGTGAATTTTGTCGTCTCTTACTTTGCGAGGAATTTTCCCATTTCTTCTGTGAGTGCTTCTGTCGATGCCCCCTCGCCCCTGATCACCATGTTCAGCGGCTTGGAAAGATCAAGACTGAAGATACCCATGATGGATTTTGCGTCTACCGCATATCGTCCGGATACGAGATCGCATTCGAACTCATACTTGTTGGTGATGTTCACAAATTCCTTTACATCTTCGATCGTGCCAAGCAGAATTTTGAGTTCCTTCATTAAAATCGCCGCCTTTCATTGTTTGAGATTGTTCTGTTTGTTGTCTTTGTGTACAAGTCTTTGTCTGTCTTTTCGGTTATTTTTGCTAACCTCAATATAAATATAGCAACAAAACAAAAAATAGTCAATAGCTTATTGCAAAATTCGGAATAATCAAGTATAATATAAATGTATAGAAAAAACATTTAGTTATTTTGACCAAAGTTGACGTTCTATAATATACACTATGCACAAAGACGGTTAGAGTTGTCAATGAGTAATTTCGATCAAGGAGCTTGGGATGACCTTTTATATTTACACTCTTGGCTGCAAGGTCAATTCCTGTGAGAGCGCCGCTATCACGGAAGCTATGCTTGCAAGAGGCTTTGAAAAAGCTCCTGAGGGAGAAACGCCTGATGTGGCGGTTATTAATTCGTGCGCTGTCACGGGCATGAGCGTGAAAAAGGCACGTCAGCTGATATCGCGCTGTAAAAAGGACAATCCCGATGGGGTGGTCGTGTTGTGTGGATGTTTCCCACAGGCATATCCCGAGGATGCCGCAGACAATGCCGCAGATATTATAATAGGTAACAGCAGCAAGGCGGATATTCCGTTGGTCGTGGAGAAATATCTCGAAGCACCTGAACGCAGAGTTATCGTGGGGGAGCTTCCGAGGGAGTTTGATCTGCGCTGTGCAGGCACTGATCTTGACCGCACAAGAGCGTTCATCAAGATAGAGGACGGCTGCGACAGATTTTGTTCATACTGCATAATTCCGACGGCGAGGGGCAGAGTTCGCTCCATGTCGATAAATGAGATAACAAGGCAGGCGGAGCTTGCCGCAGTGAGCGGCAACAAGGAGATCGTGCTTACGGGCATAAATCTCAGCTGCTACGGGCAGGAGCTTGGGCTGACTCTCGGTGACGCAGTGAAGGCCGCAGATGTCGAGGGCATTGAGCGAGTCAGACTTGGCTCGTTAGAGCCTGATATGATGACCGACGAGGAGATCGCAAAGCTGCGCATGGTAGACAAGCTTTGTCCGCATTTCCATCTTTCACTTCAGAGCGGCAGCGACGAGGTGCTGAAGCGCATGCGTCGCCGTTATGATACCACGCAATACGCCCAGGTATGCGAAAAGCTCAGAGCTGCTTTTCCCGAATGCTCGATAACTACCGATATCATGGTCGGATTTACGGGCGAGACGGAAGCGGAATTCGAAGAAAGCATGGCGTTTGCCGAGAAGATCGGCTTTGCGAAGATACATGTATTCCCGTATTCTATCCGCAAGGGAACTCTGGCAGCGATGCGACCCGAGCAGGTGCTGCCGCATATCAAGTCTGACAGGGCTAAGCGCATGAATGAGCTGTCTGCAAGGCTTGAGGCGCAATTCCTGAAAAGCTGCATAGGCAGGGAAGGCACAGTGCTTATTGAAAAACCGCAGAGCGATGAATATAGCAATGGCTTTACAGAAAGTTATATTCCTGTCAGAATATACAGTGAGATTCTGAAAAGACATTCACTTGTGCGGGTGAGGATCACAGACAGCACTGCTGATTATTGCGTGGCAGAACTTATATAATAATGATTATAAAAATGGTCAAAGACCTTTTTAGAATATATGGAGGAACAAAGAAATGGCAGTTTATCGTATCTATGTGGAGAAGAAGCCGCAGTTTGCGGTTGACGGCAAGGCGTGCTTATCCGACCTGACCGTTGCTCTCGGCATCAAGTCCGTTGAGGATGTACGCATCATCAACCGTTATGATGCAGAGCAGCTTCCCAAGGAGAATTTTGACAAGGCTATCCCTACGGTATTTTCTGAGCCGCCCGTCGATGAGGTTTTTGAGCAGCTTCCTGCTCTTGCGGCTGACGAGCGTATGTTTGCAGTGGAGTTCCTGCCCGGTCAGTTCGACCAGCGTGCGGATTCCGCGGCGCAGTGCATCCAGATGCTGTGCAAGGGTGACCGTCCCGTTGTAAAGTATGCAAAGATCTATATCCTGAAGGGCAAGATCACTGATGAGGAGTTCGACAAGATCAAGCACTATCTCATCAATGCAGTTGAGTCCCGCGAGTGTGGCTTTGAGGAGTACGAGACCCTTGAAGTAAAGTATGAGATCCCCACAGCAGTTGAGACTCTCGATGGCTTCATCGACAAGACTGATGCGGAGCTTTCAGACTTCGTTGTGAAGTATGGTCTTGCTATGGATAATGATGATATCAAGTTCTGCCAGGATTATTTCAAGAGCGAGAACAGAAATCCCACTATCACTGAGATCCGCATGATCGATACCTATTGGTCCGATCACTGCCGTCACACTACTTTTGGTACTATTATTGATAATGCAGACATCGCTCCCGCATATATTGCTGATACATACGCAGAGTACAAGGCTGACCGTGAGGAGCTGGGCAGAGGCAACAAGCCCATCTGTCTGATGGATATTGCTACTCTCGCTGCTAAGAAGCTGAAGAAGGACGGCAAGCTGAAGGATCTTGATGAATCCGAAGAGATCAATGCGTGTTCCGTAAAGATCACAGTTGACGTTGATGGCAAGGACGAAGAGTGGCTGCTGATGTTCAAGAATGAGACTCACAACCATCCTACAGAGATCGAGCCTTTCGGTGGTGCGGCTACCTGTCTCGGCGGTGCTATCCGTGACCCGCTTTCCGGACGTTCCTATGTATATCAGGCAATGCGTGTAACAGGCGCGTCCGATCCTCTG
The DNA here is from genome assembly GCA_045531575.1 of Oscillospiraceae bacterium. Taxonomy (GTDB): domain Bacteria; phylum Bacillota; class Clostridia; order Oscillospirales; family Ruminococcaceae; genus CAG-115. Next base: position 12,860 of record JAZSEG010000244.1, read on the forward strand.
CTCCCTGTTGAAAAGACCATCAAGGGCAAGCTGCCTCCCAGAAAGATCACAACTACCGCTGCTGCAGGCTACTCCAGCTACGGTAACCAGATCGGTCTTGCTACAGGTCATGTTGCGGAGATCTATCACCCCGGTTATATGGCTAAGAGAATGGAGATCGGTGCTGTTGTAGGCGCTGCTCCTATTGATAATGTAAGACGTGAGAGACCCGCTCCCGGCGATGTTATCATCCTGCTGGGCGGACGCACAGGCCGTGACGGCTGCGGCGGTGCAACAGGTTCCTCTAAGTCCCATAGTGTGCAGTCTCTTGAATCCTGCGGTGCAGAGGTCCAGAAGGGTAATGCTCCCGAGGAGAGAAAGCTGCAGAGACTGTTCAGAAATCCTGAGGCTACACGTCTCATCAAGCGCTGCAACGACTTTGGTGCAGGCGGCGTTTCTGTTGCTATCGGTGAGCTTGCTGATGGTCTGGAGATCGATCTGAATGCAGTTCCCAAGAAGTATGACGGTCTGGATGGCACTGAGCTTGCTATCTCTGAGTCTCAGGAGAGAATGGCTGTTGTAGTCGCTGCAGAGGATGCTGACAAGTTCCGTGCGCTGGCTTCTCAGGAGAACCTTGAGTCCACACCTGTTGCTATCGTAAAGGCAGAACCCAGACTCCGCATGAACTGGAACGGTAAGACCATCTGCGATATCAGCAGAGAATTCCTGAATTCCAACGGCGCAGAGAAGCACACAAATGTTGCAGTTCCTGCTGTAAATGTATCCTATTCCACAGGCCGCACCAATAATGCAAAGGATTGGGAGAGCCTTGTTACCGACCTCAATGTATGCTCTCAGAGAGGTCTTGTACAGAGATTTGACTCCACTATCGGCGGCGCTACTGTGCTGATGCCCTTCTCGGGAAGAACACAGCAGACTCCCGTACAGGCAATGGCGGCAAAGATCCCAATGATCAACGCTACCACAAGCACTGCATCCGTAATGGCATGGGGCTTCAATCCTGCAATCTCCACACAGTCTCCTTATCATGGCGCTGTATGCGCAGTTGTTGAGAGTATCGCAAAGGTTGTTGCTGCAGGCGGCGACAGCGAGAAGTGCTGGCTGACCTTCCAGGAATACTTTGAGAGAACTCAGGGCAAGGCAGAGCGCTGGGGCAAGCCTTTCTCTGCACTGCTGGGCGCATACAAGGCACAGCTCGAGATGGGCTGCGGCGCTATCGGCGGTAAGGACTCCATGAGCGGTACCTTCGAGGATATCGACGTACCTCCCACACTGGTTTCCTTCGCAGTTTCCACAGCTAAGGCTGAGGATATCATCTCCGCAGAGTTCAAGTGCCCCATGAGCAAGATCGGTTACATCGCACCCGAGTACGATGAGAACGGTCTGCCGAACTTTGACAGTGTAAAGGCTGTATTCAGAAAGATCACAAAGCTCATCAAGGAGAAGAAGATCCTCTCTGCATGGTCTGTTGCAAACGGCGGTCTGGCAGAGGGCGTGTTCAAGATGACTCTCGGTAACCATGTAGGTGCAAAGCTTGAGGCTCTTACAGATGACGAGCTGTTCACACCTGTATATGGTGCATTCGTTCTTGAGATGGACGGCGATATCGACGGCATCCGCACTATCGGTGAGACCACATCCGATTACGAGATCACCTGCGGCGGTGTTAAGCTGGATATCGCTTCCCTCGAAAAGAAGTGGAACGAAGTTCTGGAGCCTATCTTCAAGGCGCAGCTGCCTGAGATGCCCGCTCCTGAGATCATCGCATACAATGAGGGATGTGAACTGCTGGCAAATCACACAAGCCCCAAGATCGCAAAGCCTAAGGTGCTTATCCCTGTATTCCCCGGCACAAACTGCGAGTACGATATGGCTAACGCATTCAACCGCTACGGCGGCGACAGCGAGATCTTCGTTATCCGCAACCTGTCTGCAAAGGATATGGAGGAGAGCGTAGCTGAGTTCACACGCCTCATCAAGCAGTCCCAGATGATCGCTATCCCCGGCGGCTTCTCCGGCGGTGACGAGCCTGAGGGTTCTGCAAAGTTTATCAACGCATTCTTCCGCAATCCTGCTGTAAAGGAAGCGGTAGAGGAGATGCTGTACACAAGAGACGGTCTGATGATTGGTATCTGCAACGGCTTCCAGGCACTCATCAAGCTGGGTCTTGTTCCTTTCGGAAAGATCGTACCTCTGACCGAGGAGAGCCCCACTCTGACATACAACACCATTGGCCGTCACCAGTCTCAGCTGACTATGACACGCATCTGCACAAACAAGTCTCCCTGGCTGATGCACACAAAGGTAGGCGATCTGCATAACATCCCGATCTCCCACGGTGAGGGCCGCTTTGTAGCTCCCGAGGCTGTTATCAAGGAACTTATCGCTAACGGTCAGGTTGCAACTCAGTACGTTGATCTGAAGGGCAATCCCACAATGGATGTTGCATACAATCCCAACAGCTCCATGTACGCTATCGAGGGTATCATCTCTCCCGATGGCCGTGTGCTGGGTAAGATGGGTCATACTGAGCGTCTCACTCCCAATGTTGCAAAGAACGTTGATGGCAACAAGGAACAGCTTCTGTTCAAGGGCGGCGTAGACTACTTCAGAGGTTGATACTGACATCCTGTTTATAAAACATATAGCGTATGCCGCTTCCGTTCAGTTTCGGAAGCGGCATTTCTGCTCTTGACATAAGTGTGGACTGTGATGTATAATTAATTCACAAGGCGAATGTCAATATGCATCTTACCTATCGGGAGGTAATTAATATGGATAACTCGTATCATAATACATCTATAGGAACGGTTTCGCAGCATGCTAGCGAGCAGTTCAACTACCCGATTAAATTCTGCAAATTCTGTGGCGGAAAGGTGCATATCGATGCGGTATTATGTACATGTTGCGGCAGGCAGATAGAGGCGCTTCGTCAGAGTGTGCCTGTACAGCAGATGCCAATGCATGCAACAAATGCCGATGCAACAGCAGGTGCAGCCCGGCCCTGTGATAATCAACAATTATAATCCTGCTCTCGGCACATACAAGCAGCCTAAGGATAAGTGGATGGCATTTGCATTGTGCTTTTTCCTCGGCTATCTTGGCATTCATAAGTTTTATGAGGGCAGGATCGCAATGGGTATCATCTATATCTTCACGGTAGGCTTTTGGGGCATAGGATGCCTGGTCGATCTTATTCTGATACTGTGTAAGCCTAATCCTTATTACGTTTAAAATCACTGCAAACCACCGATCATTTCGGTGGTTTGGTTTTATATCGCTGAATTGCATATTTGTTCTGAAAAAATTTTCGAAAATTTGTAACGAAATGAGTTTCACTCAGTCTAATCTATGAAAGCGGATAAAATGACGAAAAGAGGTGAGGTTCGGTGGATCATGAAAAGCTGTACAGAACGTACTATATGGATGTTTTCTCCTATGTAATGACTATCCTGAAGAATAGCACTGCGGCAGAGGAGATAACACAGGATGTTTTCTTCCGTGCTATGAGCAGCAAAAAACAGTTCGAGGGACGCTCGTCAGAACTTACTTGGCTTTGTGCTATTGCAAAGAATGCCTGCATGGATGAGCTTCGCAGGCAGAACAGATCTGTGCCTCTTGAGGATGATATCGAGGCGGATGAGGTTTTTGTTGAAAGGCTTGAGGACAAGGATGCCCTGCTTCAGATACACCGCACGCTGCATGCCATGGAGGAGCCTTACAAGGAAGTGTTCCAGCTTCGTGTGTTTGGTGAGCTGTCCTTTGCGGATATTGCAAAGATATTCAGCAAGACCGAATCGTGGGCGAGGGTTACATATCACAGAGCCAGACTGAAGCTTCAGGAAAGGATGAGGGAATATGAGTAAATACAACTGCGATGTAATACAGGATCTGTTGGCGCTGTATCATGATGGAGTGTGCAGCGAGGAGAGCCGCACAGTGGTGGAGGAGCATCTTGCTGAATGCGAGCGCTGCAGCGAAGTGGCGAAGCAGCTCGAAAATACGGAGCTTGAAAGCGCTATTGCCGAGCAGGCAGATAATGTCATCGGAAAGCATCGGAAAAAGGAGAACAAAAAGCTGAGGATAGTGCTGATAGTTGCGTGTTCTATAATACTGGCTGTGGTGCTGTTCTGTGTGCTTGCTCCGCGCATTGGTCTGAGTGTGGTTCTGAATCAGTTTGTTCCTGATGTGGGGGATGCTGCAGAGTATTATACTGAGTACGATGAAACAGACGACAGTCTTGTTATCGTGGAAGCGGAAAACTGCACCATCGGAATTCCAGCCAATTATGTGCAGAAGGATATGCCTGACCATTATTCCGCGGACTATTATTATGATCCAGACAATAATTATCGGTCTGTTATGATAATGGTTTCGCAGGATGATCTCAAAGAATTGACCCCATTCTACCGTGGCCATTACGAAGATGTTACCGATGAACAGTATGAATTAATCATATCTGTCCTGGAGAAGTGGTTTGACGCACTTGGCCATGGAATTCCCGATACCGCTTACGATACTTACAAGTGTGTTCATCTGCTGGATGAAAGCGACCGTGGATTCTGGAACATGGGCAGATCTATAGCTTTCGGTATTGCAGGAATATTGAAGTTACAGATGCCGATGTTCGGAGATTACTACATTTATGAAACCGATGAGATGTGCGGCTTTGTGTCTGTCAGCCATCACGCTGATGAGGGTTATTATTATGTGACAGCAGAGATGTACAGTTCCGATGATCTTAATCAGCCGAATAATTTTATCATAAGAACGAAAACAGCTGAGGAAGCGTATGCTATCGTAAACTCTATCACCATAAAATAAACTAAAAAGCACCTCTGCAAAGGGGTGCTTTTTAGCGGATTTTTTGCTCGGAAAAACTTTACTTTTATAAAGAATAGTGCTATAATATATTATGTATTATTAGCAGATGTCCGAAATGACGGAAGTAACCAATCAGCTTCCGTGGACAAGAAAGGAAACAATTATGAATATCAGTATTACAAAAACAGCTAAGCCCAGACCTAAGCCCGTCGATGAATCCCAGCTCGGATTCGGTAAGATATTTACCGACCACATGTTCATCATGGAGTATGACACAGGCAAGGGCTGGCATGATCCCAGGATCGTTCCCTTCGGTGCTATCGCACTTTCTCCCGCTTCCATGGTATTCCACTATGGTCAGGAGATCTTCGAGGGTATGAAGGCGTACAGAACTCCCGACGGCGACATCCAGTTCTTCCGTCCCGAGGAGAACTTCAAGCGTCTCAACCAGTCTGCTGAGAGACTTGTTATCCCTGAGCTGCCCGTTGAGGACGCTCTGCAGGCACTGCACGCTCTCGTTGAGGTTGATAAGGACTGGGTTCCCCATAACGATGGCGCATCCCTGTACATCCGTCCCTTCATCATCGCTGTTGACCCCTTCCTCGGCGTTCGCCCCGGTGATAAGTACCTGTTCATGATAATCCTCTCTCCCTCCGGTGCTTACTACAGCACAGGTCTCAACCCTGTTGATATCTATGTTGAGACAAACTATGTAAGAGCAGTAAAGGGCGGTATGGGTTACACAAAGACAGGCGGCAACTACGCTGCTTCTCTTGCAGGTCAGGATGAGGCTCACAAGCAGAACTATTCTCAGGTACTGTGGCTTGACGGTGTTGAGCGTAAGTACGTTGAGGAAGTTGGCGCTATGAACATTATGTTCATCATTGACGGTGAGGTAGTAACTCCTGAGCTGCAGGGTTCCATTCTTCCCGGTATCACAAGAAAGTCCGTTCTGGAGCTGTGCAAGAAGTGGGGCATGAAGGTGTCCGAGCGCAGAATCTCCATCCAGGAGATCTCCGACGCTTATGATGCAGGCAAGCTGCAGGAAGTATTCGGCACAGGTACAGCGGCTGTTATCTCTCCCGTAGGTCACCTGAAGTGGGGCGACAAGGTTATGGAGATCAACGGCAACAAGATCGGTGAGATCTCCCAGAAGCTGTATGATACAATGACAGGCATGCAGTACGGCAAGATCGCCGATGAGATGGGTTGGATTGTTAAACTGAATGGCTGATGGCAAGATAAGCTATAAGTTGATATTAAAGGCGCTCATTGCTGTTTTTGCAGCAGTGGGCGTTACTGCCAGCATAGTCGGCTTCGTTTCGTGCTATGCCTATAAGCGCGAGATACGGGATATTCTGAACAATGAATATCGCCCCAGCTGTACCGTATTTCTGGATTCGTTTTCGGACAAGGCGGTAGGCGAGGATACCTATATTGCATTGGAGGAGACTCAGGCGGCGCTTGATCGTATCGCAGCAGTTGAAGTGCCGTATTCTGACATGGAAGCCGAGATAGATAAGCTTGTGGCAGAGGAGAAGATGTTTATATCTGATCTCTGCAGGTGCTGTGAGCTTGCGTATTCGGGAAGACAGTTCACCGCAGCTGAAAAGGAGTGGCTCGAGCAGTTTATCGAGATGATGCGAGAGGAGAACAAGCTCTATAGTTTCTATAAGGATATGAATGCATTGCTGAGTCAATGATATTATCTGGGAGGTAATAACATGAAGAAGTTATCTGTTCTGCTGTTGGCAGCGATGCTGATGCTCACGGGCTGTGGTAACGAGAGTTCGGCAGTCGGTGTGATAGGCGGTGCGGATGGTCCGACCACTGTAGTGGTTGCGGAACAGGCCGAGCCGTGGGAATACGATATGTATGCTGAGGAGCTCATGTATAATTATGACCTGCTTGTTGTGGCTCGTGAAGAATTCGACACAGAATATTTCGGCGCCGATGCTGACGGTACCATTGCGGCAAGCAAGAATTGCATCGCAGCACTGGATGGACTTATAGCAGCAGTGCCTCCCGCTACGATCGCACAGTATCATGAGGATCTTATCACGGCCGCAGAGTACGAAAAGGAGATTTACAGCTCCGCAAAGATGCTTGCGGAGTTCTCAAAGCGTGAGAACAGCCTTACCGCTGAGGAAAAAGCGGAGGTTGAGCGTATCAATGCTGTTATAACAGAATATTACGAACAGCCTGAATATTCGCTGAGCGATGCATGGGTCGCAGCATTTGATGCGGCAATGAATTACTGATATAGTCGATATCGTCTCTACAAGCTACGGGCGAAGATACTGATGGAGGTTGTATGAAAAAGACGATCTTAGCAATTTCGCTGATGGTGATGACGCTGTTGTTTGCAGGCTGCGGCAAGGAAAACGCAGCCGTAAGCATTGTCGGAGGGGCGGACGGTCCGACTTCGGCAGTGGTTGCGGGGCAGGCTGAAGCAGAGGAATATGAGTTCTATATCGAAGAGATCGATTATTCTATGGAAATGTTTTTACAGGGCTATTACTCGGCAAGAAACGCTTGTGCATTTGAGGATTGGGTAGCGGCAAAAGAACATCTCGAAAGTGAAATAGAAGCTCTCGGCGAACTGGAAAAATCGGTTTGCCCGTCTGATCTTGAAGAAATTCACAGCGAATTTCTTTATGTTGTCGGTCTTGAAAAAGAATACGAGGAAGGTTATAGGGATTATGTCGGTTATATGGAAAATGCCGATTCTCTCTCGCCCGAAGACAAAAGCGAGTTTGATGCTTTGAATGCTAAGCTTGACGATATCCAGGAAAGGATCAGTGAAAGCGGAGGCATAGGCTCGGCGTGGATAAACGTCCGCAAGGCCGCATTCTCCAGTTTGCCGAACGGGGAATACAAGGCTTATTCGGCGGAACTGGAAATCTTATGGGATGTGTATTCTTGGAACGGATACCTGCTTACTGACGTTTTATTCAACGGTGCATCGGGTAACCTTCTGTCCCTTTCCGACACTTGTTTATCGTTATTATCTTCGATCGAAAATATGGATGTTCCGGAACAGATGATGTCATATCATAACGACATATCAGAAGCAATTCAGACAGAACGCAACCTCTATCAAGCAACAACAAACGTTGCAGAGCTGACAAGCGAATATCAAGGGCTTGAATTTGAAGAGCTACCTGCCGACGTACAGAAGCGGATACAGGAATGTTCCGATACGACCAATGCTTTTTACGATGAAGAAAACTCCGAATCCTATGATCTGTATAATGCGGTGAGTGCTGCCCTTGACTTCGCAAACGCCCAGGCAGGACAATAATTTAGTACTACGTCCCCTCAAGCCACGAGGGGCAAGAAAGGAAATATAAACTATGTTAAACACAGAAAAGACACTTGACAAGATCGTTGCACTTTGCAAGGGCAGAGGCTTCGTTTATCCCGGAAGTGAGATCTATGGCGGTCTCGCAAACACATGGGATTACGG
>JAZSEG010000038.1:0-3087 GCA_045531575.1 Oscillospiraceae bacterium
AGATAGCAGTCGTTGCCGTGGCGCTGCTCGCTGATGCGCTTCATGTGGGCGATGCTCTCCTCCACCTCTCCCTTGCTGTTGGAGAAAAGGATGCACCGCCTGCCTGCCGTGCTCTCATATAGATACGAATAGTAATTTTCAAGCAGGATTTTACTGTCGGTATTCGGTATTTTCTGTTTTATGGGGAAGAATCTCACCGAAAGCCGTATGCTCCTGCCCTTTTCCTGCGTGATGGGAGTAATGCATCCTCTGCCTGTTCCTGTGCAGAGCCATCGCTCTGCGTTTGCAGGCTCGCCGAGGGTGGCTGAGAGTCCTATCCGCCTCGGGTGGAAGCCTATCAGCCTTGCAAGCCTTTCCAACAGGCAGCTCAACTGCACGCCACGGTCGTTGTCCATGAAATAATGCACCTCATCAATGATGATGAAACGCAGATCCGAAAACAACCTGTACGCACCGCTTGAATTGCGCATAAGCATGCTCTCGAGAGATTCGGGCGTGGTCTGGATAACTCCCTGCGGGCGCTTCAGCACACGCTTCTTGGCGGACTGGGATGCGTCTCCGTGCCATTTGGTGACAGGGATGTCAGCCTCCTCAAGCAGCCCCTCAAGGCGCTCGAACTGATCGTTGATAAGAGCCTTTAAGGGACTCAGATACAGCACTCCCACACTGGCGCTGGGATTCTCCCACAGGCAGGTCAGCACAGGCAGGAAAGCCGCCTCCGTCTTACCGCTTGCGGTACCCGAGCAGAGCAGCAGGTTCTCGTCGGTATCGAACACAGCCTCTGCAGCCTTTATCTGTATGGGACGCAATTCCTCCCATTTATTACGGTAAATATAATCCTGAATGAAAGGAGCGTATCGGTAAAATGTACTCATATCAGCACCTCAGATGATCTCAGTAAATAAAGCGTTCGTCCGCTTTCCGAAGGAAACTGCCGACCCTCCGTCGGCAGAGGATGAACGCAGAGTTGAAGGCGCAGCCTTCAATTCGGCATAGCGGTAGAATGTACTCATATCAACACCTCAAACGATCTCAATTCGTTTCTGTATGCAGGTATGGGCGGCCATCGGCCGCCCTGTTATTTATTACAGATCAAAAGTCTCAAAGCCAAGGGTGGAAAGGTCGGTGACCTCCTCAAAGGCAACACCCTGCTGCTGAGTTTCTGCCGCAGGGAGAACAGGCTTTGCGGTCTCCTCGCCCATCAGCTGAGCAATGGACTTATCGGGGTTCTGCATAGCCATATTGAGAAGCTCCACAAAATCCCTTATCATCTCACGGGGAGTCATATTCTGCTCTGCGCCAACTCTGCCGAACTCCGCCTTTATAAAAGCGATGCGGTCGTCAAGAGTGATGCGTGGGGTATAATCGTAAAGCTGACCGTGAATGTCCGAAAGCTTCTCGGTCAGCACGGTAAGCTCCTCATAGGTGAGCGGCTGCAGCTTGATGATGGGGGCAAGCAGGTCGTGAGTCTCATCGGTAGCAAACCTGCCGCGTTCAAGTCGTGAGCGCAGCGCCTCATAGCTGAACACACCACGCCTTGTATCCTCAATACACTGGGGAGTACCGCCCATGATTATACCGAGGTGCGAAGCCTTGCCCTGAAGCACATCGTTGTACATCATGAGTATCTTTTCATAGTTGTACTGACGTGTGACGGAATGCGGTATCTTCATGATATTCACAAGCTCGTCTATCATGATGACGAAGCCCTTGTAGCCTGCGCTCACAAAGAAAGCCGTGAGTATCTTGATATAGTCGTACCAGTTATCGTCCGTGATGATGGTATCCACGCCGATGTCACGCTTTGCGTCGGTGCGTGTAGCGTACTCGCCGCGCAGCCAGCGGATGACGCAGTTCTTCTTCTCCTCGTCACCTTCTGTGCAGGCACGGTGGTATATATCCAGCGCCTTTGCGAAGTCAAAGCCATGCACCATATCACGCAGGTCGTTTATCTTCAGGTGGATAGCACGCTCCACCGCCTCGTTAAAGCCACTATCGGAAGGCGCCATGCCATTCTCGATGAGACCGTTGCGTATGCCCGTCAGCCACTTCTCCAGCACAAGGGATATTGCGCCGCCGTCAGGCTTTGTGCGCACAGAAAGATTCCGCATAAGCTCCCTGTAGGTGGCAAGACCCTGCCCCTTGCTGCCCATAAGACGTCGCTCAGGCGAAAGGTCAGCGTCAGCGGTGACAAAGCCTCTGTCCATCACATGGCTTCGCATGGTCTGCAGGAGAAAGCTCTTGCCGCTGCCGTAGCGACCCACGATGAATCGGAAGAACGCTCCGCCCTGCTCAGTGATATCCACATCATGCAGCAGAGCGTTTATCTCAGCAGTACGGCCCACTGCGATATACCCCAGACCCGTTCTCGGTACAACGCCGCCCTTCAGGGCATTGATGACGGATGAAGCTATGCGCTTAGGAATTTTCATGGTGCTTCTCCTTTCTGCTAATTATATCTCTGCGGAGAAAGGTCTGTCAGACCTCCACATCCGCCTCATAATCCACGTTATCTATGCCAAAGCCGAACAGCTCGTAGAAATCGTTCCAGTAGCCGTCGATATCGGTGAAATCCTTGAAGTTCTCGCCGTCAAGCTTTTCCCAGATATCGCTTACCTCAGACTGGATATCATCTGTCATTTCGAGGTCGTCAAGGCGGATCATGCCCTGCTCGTCCACAACAGGCTCGCCTGCATACAGCTTCTGAGCAAACAGGCGGTACATCTGCTCGATGCAGCCCTCATGCACGCCCTTCGCCTTCATCACCTTGTAAAGGATGGAGATGTACAGCGGAACTATCGGAATAGCCGCACTGGACTGTGTCACCAAAGCCTTGTTGACGGAGATGTATGCCTTTATGCCGCTGTCCTTGTACTTGTCGGAAAGCTTGTTTGCGGTCTCGTACAGATGCGCCTTTGCACGTCCGATGGAGCCTTCAAAGTACATGGGATGAGTCAGCTTCGGGCCGATGTAGGAATACGCAACAGTAACAGCATTGTCCTCGATAGCGTCAGCCGCCTTGTGTGCGTCGTTCCAAGCCTCCCAGACCTCGCCGCCCATTACCTAAGTCGGGTCGTAGCCATGTCG
>JAZSEG010000175.1:0-2895 GCA_045531575.1 Oscillospiraceae bacterium
CCTTCCTTTGCAGCCTTCCACACAGCGAAGTCCATGGGGTCACGCTTCTTGTCGCCGACTTCGATACGAGCGCCTGCCTGCAGGTCTTCAAGCGGCATGTGGGAGAGCTTGCCGTACTCCTTGAACTTTGCGGTGGAGAAGTACACATCGCCGTCAGCCTCGTAAGCATAGCCCTTGTCGATAAGAGTCTTTACGATATCAATGATGATATCCATGTTTTCGGTAACTTTGGGGTGGACATCCGCTCTGCGCACGTTCAGACCGTCAGCGTCGGTGAAGTATTCCTTGATAGCGTTCTCGGATACCTCGTGAGCGGTGATGCCAAGCTCGTTTGCCTTCTTGATGATCTTATCGTCCACATCGGTGAAGTTCTGCACATAGAATACCTTGTTGCCACGGAATTCAAGATAGCGGCGCAGTGTATCGAACACGCACAGCGCTCTCGCATTTCCGATATGGATAAGGTTGTAAACTGTGGGGCCGCAGGCATAGATCTTCACTGTGCCGTCGGTAAGGGGCTTAAGCTCCTCTTTCTGTCTTGTCATGGTGTTGTAAATGAGCATTTATTTTATACCTCCAAAAAAATAATTTGTTATCAGTAGGGAAAATAATGAGGAATTAGGAATTAGGAATGAGGAATTTCGGTGCGGCTTCGCCGCTGATTTCAAAGCGGCTGCGCCGCAATCCTGATCGACGTTACGGCGTAGCCGTTATTGTGATATGTCGCCGTAGGCGACACCATAATTCCTCATTCCTCACTCCTCATTCCTCATTTCCGTAAGCTTCTTTTCAAGCGCTTCTATCTTCATGCGATGCTCGCAGAGGAGCTGGGAAACGGGGTCGGGGATGTGGATCTGGTCGAGATCGCTGTTGGGGGAGACGTCCACCTTGATGCCGTCACGCTTCACGACTCTTGCAGGCACGCCCACCGCCGTACAGTTCGGGGGGACCTCCTCCAGCACCACAGCGTTTGCGGCTATCTTAGAGTTATCTCCTATCTTGAACGGGCCGAGAACTCTCGCTCCCGCACCGACCATCACATTATTGCCGAGGGTAGGGTGACGCTTGCCCGCGTCCTTGCCCGTACCGCCGAGGGTCACGTTCTGATACAGCGTGCAGTTATCGCCGATGATGGTGGTCTCGCCGATGACAACGCCTGCGCCGTGGTCGATAAACAGACCCTTGCCTATCTGCGCACCCGGGTGTATCTCGATGCCCGTGCGGTTGCGTGCATTCTGGGATATCCAGCGTGCTATGAAGTAAAAGCCATGCTCGTGCCACCAGTGCGCACGCCTGTAGGCTCTCACCGCCTTGAAAGAGGGGTAGAGGAAGATGACCTCCCATGCGGAACGCACCGCAGGGTCACGCTCCCTGATGGAGTTTATCTCCTCCCTGAGTTTCTTGAACATTGTGTACCTCCATAAAGAAAGTGCATTAAAAAAGCCTCCGTACCGATAAAACGGCACGAAGGCGAGATGTCGCTGTTCCACTTCGTTTCAGATTCTATAGCCTCCGTTGAAAAGGGTGTCAAGAATGCCGCAGATGCAAGGAAGAAGCAGATGTGGTATTATTGACAGCCTGAAAGCCGTAAAATCCCTCATTATCTCCTTAACGCAGAGAATACGGATGGAGATACTTTAATTTCCCCCCATCGGCTGACAGCCGCACTTTCGCCGCTCCCGAACGCCGCAATCCCAGCACCTGCGGCTCTCTGTGGGACGGATGACACGGTTACTCTGACTGTGTTATCGCCTTTGAAATATTCATACACCTATCATTATATACGAAACGCAGTTTTTTTTCAAGTACCTGACTGCAATTTCCGAAATTTTCACGCAAACAGCACAAAAGCGAGCGCCATAATAAGCTTTTTATCGGCTTTTTCGTGCATAAGTATCAGCAGCAGAGCGGCGAGCAGCAGAAGATCCCTGTCCTTTGTGAGGGCGGCGAGCATACCTCCCTGCGGCTGCGCCGTGCAGCTGCATTGCCTTGATTCGGGGCATTTTTCCTGCGGCGGGGGAGAATGCTCCTCTGCCGCACAGCCGCATTCCCTTTCGGGGAGAGCAGCGCCGCTGTTGTGGCGCTCCACCGCCTTTTCCAGCGCCGAGCCGCCGTTGTACCACACCATAGCTTCACCTCCGTCACAGCAGCTTTCCCAGCATGCCGCTGTCCTTTATGAGCGGCAGCAGCGAGAACAGCTTCATGAACTTCACCGCCGTGTCGATCTTCGCCCTGTTCTCCTCCCGCAGCAGCGGCTTCAGGGCGAGCAGCAGCCTTTCGCTGTCATCCTGCTTGTTCATGCTCTCGAAAAGGCTCATGGCGGTCAGCAGGATGCTTGGGTCGAGGTCTCCGAACAGACCTCCGCCGCCCTGTGCCGAGGTATCCTTTTCCTGCTCCGTTTCGGAGCCGTCCTCCTCCGCAAGCGCACGGAGAAGCTCCTCTATGTTGTCCATGATACCTCCCTTCGGGCGGCTGCGCAGGCGTTACATGCCGCTCAGCAGCTTCATGACCTCCTGCGGCGAGTTCGCCTTTTTCAGCTTCTCCATCAGCTCCCTGTTGCCGAGGACGGCACGCAGCTTCGCCTTGTCTGCCTTGGAAAGACCTCCCGAAAGGGAAGCGATATCCCCCTTTTCGAGGGTCTGCCGCAGCTTCTCAGGCGATGCGCCGAGCTTTCTGCCTGCCGTTTCTAGCAGCTTTTCGTATTCTTTCTCTGTCATATCGGTTACCTCCCATGTATAAAAAAGTAAGGAAAAAATCTCAAAACCCCTTTTATTATTTTAAAATCTATGCTATAATAGTTAAGGTTATACTTGGGTAACTATGTATTTTCCGCGCTGCGGCGCATATCATATTCAGAACATTCACATCCCGAAAGGATAATTTATATGAAGATAG
>JAZSEG010000205.1:0-10499 GCA_045531575.1 Oscillospiraceae bacterium
TGCTGCCTCGTACTGGGGTGCAGCCTGATACTGAGGTGTGGGAGCTGCTTCATACTGCGGCGCTGCTTCATACTGGGGTGCAGCTTCCTCAACCTGAGGAACTGTCTCTTCCTGAGGAACAACCTCGGGCTCTGCCTCTGCAACAGGCTCCTCCTGCAACTGAGTGATAGGATCGGACTCAGGCACTGCAGATCCGAAGATCATTGTGGAAGCGTCATCAGGTTCTGCTTCGGGAGCAGGAGCGCTCTGCTCGACAGCTGCAGCAAAATTTGTGCCACACATAGGACAGAACTTTGCTATATCGGGAATTTCTTTCCCGCAATTGGGACAAAACATATTATATACCTCCAAAAACAATCTTATTAATTCAGCGCCTTTTTCCTTGCAACAGCAGAAGCTGTCACACTGATCACAACGCCGATAACAACCAATACAACACCTGCAACTGCGATGATGATACCGTATCTGAATATATCAGAAAACAGCGCCTCATCCAGAAGCTCCTTCACAAAGGTGTTTATAACATCATATTCCAGACCGATAAGCTTCAGGAATGTCTTATCAAGGAATGTGGATACGATAAACGCAACGCCTATCAGCATCGAACACACACCTGTTGTGACAAACGCCGCAGGGATGCTTTTTGATGTGACTGCAACAAGCACCGCAAACAGAACAGTAAAGACCGCAAGCAGGATGATCGTTACAGGTGAAAATGCAAGAGAAGTATACTTGCTGACTCCCGGAATTGTCTTCTGCGGAGCGATATCCTTGAGAATATCATCATTATCCTTAATGGTATTCTCGATCATATCAAGATCAATAGTATAATTTGCATCCGTGCGATCGTCAAACTCCTCATAGAATCTCTCGATGATCTTCACTATTTTCGATACGGAAAGGCATGTGACATCCTCTCCTGTGACAAGGTGCTCCTCATACGCCGCCACAACATCCGCAATAGCACGAGTGAGACCTGAAGCGGCAATGAGCTTCTCCACATCCTTTGTCTTGATGTCCTCATCATCAGCCAGCATAACTACCAGCTCGCCGATGGTGGTGTCATCTTCGATATTCTCATCAATGAACATATCGATATCCTTGCTGACAGCTTCTGAGATCTCCTTATTCAGACCATTGTTCTCAAGTTGCTCTGCCAGGAAGTCCCCGAAAGAAGCATCAAGGATGATATCACCGATCACGATCTCACTCAGCTGAGAATCCGCTACCGCATCAGACAGATTATGACCCGTAAGCACGTCTCTGGCTACACCCGTAGTCGCTGTCGCTAATCCAAAAACAAGAACAAACAGGCCGAAAAGCAGAGAGAATATGATGATCTTTGCCACCGATTTCTTTCGCACAGGCTCAGCAATATAGCTTAAAGGGACTTCTCTTCCCTGCACAGGCTGATAATACTGCGGCTGTGGCTGCCGTGCGGGAGGCTGTGATACTTCTGCCGCCATAGCAGGACTAGCAGCAACAGATTCCGCACCGCCTGACGGTGCAAAGAGCATGGCAGGCGCATCATCGGAAGGTGCAGGTGCCGCACTCGATGTTGCCACAGCAGGCAGCTGATATCCGCACATAGTGCAGAATTTCATATCATCGCTCATCTGAGCGCCGCAATTAGGGCAAAACATCAAACCACCCTTTCAACATATAACTACGCCATTATGACACTTAACAGTATACCATATGATCACAATAAAATCAAGCACAATTCTGCATCATCTGACGGTTATCGCCGATCTTTTCAGGTCAGAGAAGTAATACATATCAGTTGACAAATCTACATGAAAGGTGTATATTATATCTGTGTGCAGATTACTGTACCGAAAGGAATGAACATATGAATATAATCATTGTTGGCTGCGGCAAGGTCGGTGAAACTCTTGCAGAACAGCTTAACGAAGAAGGAAACAATATAACAGTTGTGGATACCGACAGCGAGCGTGTCAATGCAGTAGCATCAAGATACGATGTAATGGGAGTTATCGGAAACGGTGCAACTCACCTCACGCTGAAAGAAGCTCACATCGAGCATGCGGATCTGCTCATTGCGGTAACAGGCTCAGATGAGCTGAATCTTCTCTGCTGCCTTATCGCAAAGAAAGCAGGCGACTGTCAGACTATCGCCCGTGTGCGCAGCCCTCAGTACAGCAGCGAAGCGCCTTATCTGAAGGATGAGCTGGGTCTCGCAATGGTCATCAACCCCGAATTTGCAGCCGCAGCAGAGATCGCCCGTGTGCTGCGCTTCCCCTCTGCCATGAAGATAGACACCTTCGCAAAGGGCAGGGTTGAGATGATGAAGTTCCGCCTGCCCGAGGGAAGCCCCCTTGTGGGATGCGCCGTAAAGGAACTGACAGGAAAATTCCACGTCGATGTTCTGATATGCACGGTAGAACGTGAGAACGAAGCGCTTATCGCAAACGGCGATCTGGTGTTCGAGGAAAAAGACGTCATTTCTTTTATCGCTACACCCAAAAACGCAAACGACTTTTTCAGAAAGACAAACTACAAGCTGAACTCCGTAAAGGATGTTATGATAGTCGGCGGCGGAGAGCTGGCGTTCTATCTATGCAAGCTGCTGAAGCGCTCGGGCAATACCGCCGTGAAGATCATCGAAAAGAATCCGAAGCGCTGCGATGAGCTTTGTGCAGAGCTTGAGGATGTGACCATCATCAACGGAGACGCTGCCGAGCAGGCACTGCTCATGGAAGAGGGACTGGAAAGAGCGGGAGCATTCGTGGCTCTTACAAATCTTGATGAGGAGAACATCTTCCTTTCCATCTTCGCAAAACGCATCAGCAACGGAAAGATCGTGACAAAGATAAACCGTATCGATTTCGATGACGTTATAAAGCATCTGGATCTTGATTCCATCATCTATCCCAAAAACATCACTGCCGAGATCATCGTGCGCTATGTCCGTGCAATGAACAACACCATCGGCAGCAATATGGAGACCCTCTACAACATCGTGAAGGGCAGGATAGTGGCTGCCGAATTCAACATCAAGGAAGGTTCTCCTATCGCAGGAAAGCCGCTCGCAGAGCTGAAATTCAACGGCAGAGTGCTTATCGCTGCGATACTTCGAGGCAAGCAGGTGATCGTTCCCCGTGGTCATGACGAACTCACGGCGGGAGACTCGGTGGTAATAGTAACTGACCGCATTGAGATAAACGATATAACCGATATCATGAAATAACATCAGAGGTATCTATGAACTATAAAATGATAATATATATCCTCGGATGGATACTGATATTTGAAGGACTGTTCATGGCAGTTCCCGCAATCACCGCAGTGGTGTACGGCGAAAGTGCATTCTGGTTTTTCCTGGGAACAGCGCTTTTCTGTGCACTTGCAGGCTTCCTGATGAAGCTGAAGAAGCCAAAGAACACAACCTTGTACACCCGTGACGGCTTCGTTATCGTTGCCCTGAGCTGGATAATGCTGAGTATCTTCGGAGCGATGCCATTCTTCCTTTCGGGTGCGATACCGAATTATGTAGACGCTCTTTTCGAAGCGGTTTCAGGCTTCACCACTACAGGCGCAAGCATCCTTCCCGATGTCGAGGCGCTTCCTAAATCCATGCTTATGTGGCGCAGCTTCATGCACTGGGTAGGCGGCATGGGAGTTCTGGTGTTCGTGATGGCATTCCTGCCCCTTTCGGGTGGTCAGAACATGACTATGATGAAAGCGGAAAGCACGGGTCCGAATGTCAGCAAGATAGTTCCCCGTGTGAAGACCACCGCATTCATCCTCTACTCCATATATTTCGTGATGACGCTGGTGATGTTCATTATGCTGCTTTTCGGCGGCATGAGCATTTTTGAAGCGCTGAACACTGCCTTTGCCACAGCAGGCACAGGCGGCTTCGGATTCCTGAACTCCAGCATGGGAAGCTTTTCACCATATATTCAGATAGTAATCACGGTATTCATGCTGCTGTTCTCAGTGAACTTCAGCTGCTATTATCTTATACTGCTGGGCAAGTTCAGGGAAGCCTTTACTACGGAAGTCAAAACGTTCTTTATCGTGGTAGCATCCGCCATCACGATCATCACGATCGACATAAGCTATATGTTCAAGTCCGTGTGGGAAGCAATACTGCACTCATCATTCACGGTATCCTCTATCATTTCCACCACGGGCTTCATGACAGTAGACTTCGATCAGTGGCCTGAGCTTTCCAAAACGGTGCTGGTGCTGATAATGTTCATTGGCGCCTGCGCAGGAAGTACGGGCGGCGGTATCAAGATATCACGCTTCCTGATACTGTTCAAGAGCCTTGCCAAAGAGCTGGAGCTGCTGGTTCACCCGCACATGGTGAAAAAGATCAAGATAGATTCACACACAGTGGATCATGATACAGTGCGCTCAGTAAATGTGTATATGGTAAGCTATGTGGTGGTGTTTGCCGCATCGGTAATACTCATCTCATTCAACGAGTATGATTTTACCACAAATGTCACTGCTGTGACAGCCACACTCAACAATATCGGTCCCGGACTGAATCAGGTCGGACCCACCTGCAATTTCGGTTTCTTCACAGGCTTCTCTAAGCTGGTGCTGATATTTGATATGCTGGCAGGCAGACTGGAGCTTTTCCCCATGCTGCTTCTGTTCAAGCCGTCCGTCTGGAAAAAATGATATGTGACCCTGTCGCTTCTGCGGCAGGGTTTATTTTCTCGCAACAAGTAATAACTATTGCAAAAACAGCATTTTTATGATACAATTATTATGGATAAAAATATTCTCGGCTTATAAAATAACACCTGATATATTTGTTATACTTTCACATAAAAGGAGAAATACCACATGAAAAAACTTCACAAGGGAGTATCGTTGTTTGCCACATTTGTGATTTTCATTTCCTTGTTCTGCATCCCTGCATCAGCCGCAGATATCGGCGGCGAACATCCCGTAGTAACGGTATACAACGAACAGAACGGTCTTCCCACGGGCGAAGCGAACGTCATCACCCAGACCTCGGACGGATACATCTGGATAGGCAGCTACGGCGGATTGATCCGCTATGACGGCAGCACCTTCCGCAACTACAGTCTGGAGGAAAACGGAATATACTCATCCTCTGTCCGCTCGCTGTATGAAGGCACTGACGGCAGGCTCTGGATAGGCACCAACGACGCAGGCGTATTCGTGCTGGAGGATGATGTGTTCACAAAGATTGAATGCACAGCCGAAAACAGCTTCCTTTGCATCCGTGATTTTGCGGAAATCTCCGACGGAACGATATACGCCTCCTCCAACTCAGGCATAGGCGTGATAAAGGACGGTAAGCTTATCCCGTTCGAGACAGAGGATATCTCAGGCAACACCTTTTACACTTTAGCCTGTGATGGATATAACAGGCTCTGGGCAACTACAGATGCAGAATCAGGCATAGTGCTTGACACCGACGGAAACATACTTACAACTATCTCCCCCGATGCGCTTGGTCTTGCTTCAGGCTTCTATTCCGTAGCAAACGACGCACTCGGCAACATCTGCGTAGGCACACAGGCGCAGGTGGCAAGGATAGCATTTCCGTCCGAAGCGCTTTCCCCTGAAAGCTTTGATGTAACAGTATACGAAACAGGCGGAGTTACCACTCACAATGCGCTTGTTCTCACCGACACGGGAGATATCCTGGTCTGCGGTCTCACAGGCTTCGGTATCATATCCGCAAACGGATTTACAGAGCTTGGTGCAGACGAGAATGCCGTTTCCGTCAACTACTGCACAAAGGATTACGAGGGCAACTACTGGCTTGCCTCCTCAAGCTACGGCGTCATCAAATACACCAAAGGCTGCTTCGACCACACTAACGACAATTCAGGACTAGGAGATACCACTGTAAATGCCATCACCAAAAGCGGCGAGCTGTTCTACATAGGTCTTGATGACGGACTTGAAATATTCGACAGCAGCTGGAATCCCGTCGAAGCCGAAATAGAGGAAAAGCTCAGCGGAATCCGCATCCGCCATCTCATCACAGACGACAACGGCAGAGTGTGGATAGCAATGTATTCCGATGACGCTGTCATCTGCTACGACCCCGCAGACGGAAGCGTTCTGGCTTACAACGCCGATAACGGTCTCAACAGCACCCGTGGCAGAACGCTGCTGCAGCTTTCTGACGGCTCCATCGCCGCAGGAACACAGAACGGCGTGGCTATCATCAGAGACAATGCAGTGACCGCTTTCTATGGCACTGAGGAGGGTCTTGAAACCTCTTCCTCACTCAGCCTGCTGGAATGCAGCGACGGCGCTCTGCTAGTAGGCAGTGACGGTGGCGGAATCTACCGCATCAAGGACGGCAACGTAACAAATCACAGCTTTGATGAGGGTCTCAGCGAGGGCGTAGTGCTGCGTATGGCTCAGGACAGCGATGATCCTGCCGCATTTTTCATAAGCGCAGGCAGCAGCCTTTATTACTGGAAGGACGCAAGCTTCAGAAAGCTCTCCAACTTCGAAAAGGGCCCCGGCAGCATCTTTGATCTTTACGATATCGACGGCAAGCTGTGGCTGATGCAGAATAACGGCGTGCTTTCCGTTGACAAGGCTCAGCTTCTGTCAGGAAGCAATGCAGATACCGTGGAGCACGGCTTCACGCACGGACTCACAGGCTCCCTCAACGCCAACACATGGAACTATACCACAAAGGACGGAACGATATATATCGCCACCCGTCAGGGCGTTGCCACCTTTTCATTCCATGAGATAGACAATGCTCTGCCTAAGGGAATAATCAACAGCATCGTGGTGGATGGAGTGGTGTACGAGCATCCCGAAAATCTGTCGCTTCCCAGCGCTGCACAGCGTATCACCATTGATTTTGCCGCTCTCACATACACAGGCACCACCCGAATGAAGATAGCGTACAGTCTCGAAGGCTTTGACAGTCTGGAAACCCTTCTGACCGATGAGACCAGCTTAAAGGTCAGCTACACGAACCTTCCCGGCGGAAAATACACCTTCACCATCCGCCTTATCGATCCCGATGGCGTAGAGACACCGCAGATCATACAGATCCCTATCACAAAAGCCAAAAAGGTGCATGAGCAGCCGCTGTTCTGGATACTCATAACAGTGCTTGTCATCTGCATTTCCGCAGGCTTGGCGATGATATTTGCACGCATAAAGATCAATACCATCCGCAAGCGTCAGAATGAATACAAGCACATAATGCACCAGTCGCTCAGTACATTTGCAAGGACCATCGACGCAAAGGACCCCTACACCAAAGGTCACTCCACACGAGTTGCGGAATACTCCGTCGAGATCGCACGCAGGATGGGATTCTCCGAGGAAGAGCAGGAGCGCATCTACTACATAGCCCTCATGCACGATATAGGAAAGATCGGTATCCCCGATACCATCCTCAACAAGCCCGACGCACTCACCGAAGAGGAGCGCCGCATCATCCAGACGCACGTTTCCATCGGCGGTGATATCCTCAAGGACTTCACTGCACTGGACGGAATCTCACAGGGTGCGAGATACCACCACGAGCGCTATGACGGTAAGGGCTACTGCGAACAGAAAAAGGGCGAGGATATCCCGCTGGTTGCAAGGATAATCGGCGTTGCTGACACCTACGATGCAATGTCCAGCGACCGCTGCTACCGCAAGGCACTGCCTGATGAAGTTATCCTAAACGAGCTTTACAAGGGTATAGGCACTCAGTTCGACCCCGACATCGTTCCGTATATGCTGGCGATGATAGAAGACGGCACAGCGCCCTCGCAGAGCGAAAGATGATAAACAGCAAGCTCCCCGAGCTTCAGAACTCGGGGAGCATTTTTATTCTTTCATGGATATTTCTTCGGGAAACGGCTCTCTTACTAATTCCAACAGCCGTTCTTCACTGGCACCTATGCGCAGGTAGTTTTCTTTTGCCTGAATAAGGCTTACATCATTTGCGCCGCCTTCATAATCGGGATATTTCTCCTGCAAAGGATCAGCCTCCCAAAAGCACACAGGGCAGATATCGAATTCATCTTCTATGGTCAGGCAGCCGCAGCATTTACACTCACGCATCTCGCCGCACCTCACTGTCTGTTCCAGTAATCAATTCCCGCAGTGGGAATGAAATACGTTCTGATATAGCCGTCAGTGGAAAGCACAAGGAACTCCTCAGTGGAGGGGCGGAAGTACATGAAGTCGCCGTCCTCCTTTTCGGTCTTTGTGAGTATCTCCTCGTCATCGCTCTGGATGAGCGCATTAGCATACATGAGGTATTCCTCCAAGGTTATCTCGCCAAAAATGGGGATGAACTCATGTCCGTGCTTTTCGTAATGCTGCTCATACTGTGCCTGAGAACGGAAGTAATACTCTATCTCCACCTCATCAGGCTGTTCGCTCTCTACGGGAGCAGTGGTAGTTGTCTCGGCAGTGGTAGTGGTAGTTGCTGCTGTCGTAGTGGCTTCTGTAGCCGTTGTTGTGGCAGCAGTGGTGCTTTCGGCTTCTGCCGTCGGCTCTGCAATCACTTCGGTCTCGGCAATGTCGTCAGCTTCAGCGGTGTATATCACACCTGCTTCCGAGGTGTAATATTCGGAATATCCGCCCTCAGTGCCGAGTATCGCAGCCAGTTCATCCTTGAACAGAAATCCTACTATCAGCGCCGCTATCACGAGAAGGACAGGCAGCACCTGCTTTTTGAAATCTATCTTCTTTTTGTCAGCCATATTTTACTCCTTTTTAATTGATAAATACAGTATATCAGACATTTTTTGCCTTGTCAAGCAGGAGAATGCTCTGCCTCGGCACAGATATCTTCCCTTTGACTTCGCCGAAAGGCTCTGTATCTGCCTTGCAGCCATCCGCAAGAATGACGTAAACGCCCTTCGGCAGCTTCAGTGCTGCGGCTGTCCTGTCAGGATTCACTGCAAGGATGAGGTCTCCTATATGCATCGCAAAGGCATTCCTGCCGATATTCTCAAAGCTTACTCTGCTGCGGATGTCCTCTGCTGATGTCATGCGGAATTCGCTGTGTGCTTTCCTTATTGCGATAAGCCCACGATAATACTCCATCACATCACGGTTTCGGGTGACATCATCCCACTTTATGCAGTTTATGCTGTCGGGCGAGCGGTAGCTGTCATGCACGAAACCGCCCTGTCCATCAGGCTTTGAACGCAGCAGCTCCTGCCCCGCCTGCATGAACGGTATTCCCTGAGAAAGCAGCACGACCGCCGCTCCCAGCTTGTTCACACGGATACGCTCCGCTTCATCAGCTTTCGGCATGGAAACGCACAGCTTATCCCAGAAGGTCAGATTGTCATGAGCTTCCACATAATTCACGCAGCTGAGCGGTACTTTCGCCCAGCACTGCCACTCCTCACGCCCTACATCGGGATGAAATACACCGCCGCACATCACTGATTTTATCAGCTCTCTGCGCTGTTTCGAACGGTTGCCGTTTATGTAGCCGCAGTCCTTGTCATCAAATACCGAGCCTTTCACTCCGTCACGCAGGTCATCCGAAAACATCGCAACACCCTCGGTGAAAGAGGCAAGATGCTTCACCGCACGGCGTTTTTCAGGCAATGGCGTACAGCCGCCTGTCCAGCCCTCGCCATAGAGGATGATATCGGGGTTTATCTTTCTCAGCCGCTTTGCACAGCGGTTAAGCGTGCGGATATCCATAAGTCCCATCAGGTCAAAGCGGAAGCCGTCAATGTGGTAATCACGGGCAAGCGCGCACAGGCTGTCGCAGATGAATCTCGATACCATCCTGCGCTCTGTAGCAAGCTCATTTCCGCAGCCCGAACCGTTGGAATACCGCCCGTTTTCGCTGCGGTACCAGTAGTTCGGAAAGGTGCGCTCAAAAGGCGAATCCTCGGCGCTGTAGGTGTGATTATACACCACATCCAGTATCACGCCGATGCCTCTGTCATGCAGGGACTTCACCATCCTGCGCAGCTCCCGTACTCTTGCGTGACCGTCATACGCATCGGTGGAATAGCTGCCCTCGGGGACATTATAATGAAGCGGATCATATCCCCAGTTGAATTCCTCTGCGCTATCGCTCTCATCTATCGAAGCAAAATCCATCACAGGCAGCAGATGCACATGAGTCACTCCCAGTGCCGAGATATAGTCGATACCTGCAAGCTCTCCGAAGCTGTTTTGCACGCCCGATTCGCAGAATGCAAGGAACTTTCCTCGATGCGTGAAGTCCGCAGCCTTATCCATGGAAAAGTCCCGCACATGAAGTTCGTATATCACCGCATCGGCAGGATTTTTGCAGCTTACGGGACGGTCGCTCTCCCAGCCGTCAATATGTACGGAGCGTGGCGAGAACACCATGCTCCTCTCGCCATTCACGCCTGCGCTCCTGCCGTAGATATCAGGCGTTTCACGGGAGACTCCGTCACGGGTCAGCGTGTAGGTGTAATATACTCCGTCAAGGTCTCCGCTGACTGATATCCTCCACACGCCCTTTTCATCCATAGTCATGGCAAGCGTTTTGGTGGGGGCGGCGG
>JAZSEG010000292.1:0-6259 GCA_045531575.1 Oscillospiraceae bacterium
GGGCAGCTTCACCGTTTTCGGGCAGACCTACGAGGGCATTGAGGTCATTGAGGATATCTGCGCCGCTCCCACGGATGAGAACGGCATCCCCGTGAACAAGATGATAATAAACTCCGTCACCATCTCCGAATACTCGGCTGATGCGGAGACTACTGAATAAGGAAGTGTAACAGATGAAGATAAGAAACATGCTGCTGTGCGGGCTGCTGGCTGCAAGCTGTGCGCTGAGCGCAGGCTGTGCAAAGACAGACTCCACCGCCGCCTCCGACAGCGAAACTAAGGATGCGAACACATCCGTTTCCGATACCGCAGGCGAAGCAAGCTCCTCCGCTGTGGGCAACCTCGGCGATATCGAACTCAAGGCAGGCGACCTTATCGCAGAGTTCGAGATAGAGGGTCACGGCACGATAAAGGCAAAGCTGTTCCCCGAGATTGCTCCCAACGGCGTTGACAACTTCGTGAAGCTTGCAAACAAGGGCTTCTATGACGGACTCAACATCCACCGTGTGATAAAGGGCTTCATGCTGCAGGGCGGCTCCCTCAACGGCAACGGCACAGGCGGCGAGGCTGCGGGCGGCGGAAGCTTCGGCATTGAAACAAGCGAGAATATGCGCCACTTCTACGGCGCTCTCTGCTACGCAAACGCAGGCGGACAGAACACCTGCCAGTTCTATATCGTGAACAACAACGAACAGCAGGCTTTCGCAGACCACATTCAGGTACTCAGGGAAAATGCTGCGATATGCGAAAGCTACAAGGCAATGTTCGAGGAAGGCGCCGAGGGCTATCTCTACTACGAGGCTATGCGTCAGCAGTATGAGGCAATGGCGGCAGAGCTTGACGCAAGCACCCCCGATGAGATAAAGGCAAAGTACAACGAGATAGGCGGCACGCCCTCTCTCGATGGCGGCTACACCGTTTTCGGTCAGGTGTACGAGGGCTTTGACGTTATCGACAGCATCTCCGATGTTGCAGTAAAGGAAAACGCAGGCGGTGAGCTTTCAGAACCCATCACCACCATCACAATAAAGACAGTGAAGATAACAGAATACGCAGGATAAGCGTGAAAGGAAGTGCGCATTATGAAGATAGGACGTATCATCCTCAGTGCAGTTGTGGCTCTCGGATGTCTGCTCAGCATGGCAGGCTGCTCAAAGCCTGTATCCTCAGTGGGCAATATCGAGCCGATGACCTTTGTTGACGGCGACCTCATCGCCGAGATAAGCATCGAAGGCTACGGCACTGTAAAGGCAAAGCTCTTCCCCGACCTCGCACCGAACGGCGTGGAGAATTTCAAGCTGCTCGCCGAGCAGGGCTACTACAACGGTCTGAAGATACACAGAGTTTATGAGGACAACCTCATCCAGGGCGGCTCGCTGAACGGCGACGGCACCGGCGGAAAGGCTCTCATCAACACCAACGGCAAGTTCGGTCTGGAGACCTCCGAGAAGGCACGCCACATCTACGGCGCTCTCTGCTACGCAAACGTAAACGGTGATAACTCCACACAGTTCTTTATCGTGAACAACAAGACCTCTCAGGATCTCAGCACCTACGACACCGAGCAGATAAGAGCGGCTGCTGCGGCTAACAAAGAGCTCAAGGAAACTGTAGGCGATGACGATTCCGAGTACAACACCTATGTATACAAGGAAAAATACTACACCGCCCTTGCGGATATGATCGCCAACGCAACTCCCGAGACTAAGGCTGCTTACATGGGCGCAGGCGGTCTGCCCCTGTTTGACGGCGGCTACACCGTATTCGGTCAGGTGTTCGAGGGCTTCGATGTGCTGGATAAGCTCAATTCCGTGGAGCTTACCACCAACGCCTACGGCGAGAAGTCAAAGCCCGTGCAGGATATCGTGATATCCTCAGTAACGATAACCGTTTACAAGACAAGCACCGCAGAATCCACCGCCGAGGCAGAGAACGGCGATAACGCCGAGGATAAGCCTGAGGACAAGTCCACCGCCGAAGCAGCAACTGCCGAAGCCTCCACAGCTCAGGCAGCAGCAAGCGCAGAAACTGCGATAGACACGACTGAAACTAATTAGGAATTAGGAATGAGGAATGAGGAATTTCGGTGTCCCCTTCGGGGACGTATCAAAATACGGCTGCGCCGTAACGTTCCTTTTCATTAAATTGTACTCACTACTCCAAAATACAACAACATAATATAAGCGCCGCAACAGAACGTTAATCGCATGTTGCGGCGCATAATTATTTTGTGGATGTATTTGTTACGAGCAAGGTCACGGCGAAGCCGTTTTTAAATCCGTCTGCGAAGCAGACACCTTAATTCCTCATTCCTAATTCCTAATTCCTCATTCTTAACAGTTCCGCCATGATGGTGGTGTTGAGCGCCATGGCGTCTATGGGGTAGATGTCACGGATGTAGCCGTGGTGATATTTTGCACGGAAATCCTCCACTATCTCCTCGTTTGTGTTCCCTGCCCTGATGCGTTCTGTGAAGAAGTCGCACGCTTCCTCTGCGCAGCGCTTTGCGTTGTCGAGGTAGAAGCGGGTCTGCTGCTCGGTGAGAAGTCCCAGATGCGGCGCAACCATGCGCTTTACGGGCAGGCTGCACATCCTGTCGATGGATGCGAGGGAGGCTTCGTAGCTTACAAGGCAGCTGGGTACGATGCTCTCGCCGCCGTCGTAGACGCCCGTGGTCTCGGTGCCGAGGAGCAATCCTCGCTCCTCGCAGAAGAACGCCACGGAGCATTTCGTGTGTCCCGGCATATTAAGCACGGTGAAACGCATCGAGCCTGCCTGTATCACGTCGCCGTCCTCGCAGGGGATGTCCACCCGCAGCTCGTCGCCGAGGAATTCGTACTCCGTCACGCCGCACTTTGCAGCGAACTTTGCGTCCAGGTCTCGCATGACCGCTTTCGCACCATCTCTTTTGAAGATGCCTGCCGCATAAGCTCCTGCCACCACCTTTGCCTCGGGGTATCTGCGCAGGATATATGCGCTGCCGAGGGCGTGGTCGTAATGGGAGTGGGTGAGGAAGATGTAGTCGAGCTTTCGCTCCCCGAGCACGGCACGGATGTTCTCCGCAACGCCGAAGCCTGTAAAGCCGAAGCCCGTGTCATAAAGTATGGCGGTCTCGCCGTCGTCTATCAGAAAGGCGCTGTCGCCCTGCTGGACGCGCACGTCTGTTATAGTTAAGTCTTTCATGTTGTCGCCTCTTTCAGAAATTCGTCAAGGAACATTATATAACTTTTTTCGGGAAAAATCAAGCTAAGAACAAATGGTATCCCTTGACAAATGGCGCAAAAGTGGTAAAATATATCTATATTGATTTTACAGACAAGAAAGGTATTCATCATGCAGAACATAAAATGGAAGACCTGCTTCCGTGTGGGTCTCACGCTGATACTGGTGTATCTGTGCATCTATTACTGGGCGGCGGTGTCAGGCTTTGTCGGCACGCTGCTGTCGGCACTGGT
This sequence comes from Oscillospiraceae bacterium, assembly GCA_045531575.1. Lineage (GTDB taxonomy): Bacteria > Bacillota > Clostridia > Oscillospirales > Ruminococcaceae > CAG-115. The sequence continues at coordinate 3,456 of JAZSEG010000292.1, forward strand.
GCCGCTTATCATCGGCTGCTGCATCGCTTATCCGCTGAACATCCTGATGAGCTTCTATGAGCGCCACTATTTCCCGAAGTCGCAGAAGAAGATAGTCACCAAAACAAGGCGCGGCGTGTGCCTTGTGCTGGCGATAATCACCCTCGTTGCCATCGTGGGACTCGTTATATGGCTCGTGCTGCCTCAGCTTGTGGAGTGTATCAACCTGCTGATAGACAAATTCCCCGACGCTATGGAAAAGCTGGTCGCTCTGCTTGAAAAGACAGGCATCGTGCCCGAGGATATCATCGCATCCCTCTCCACCGTTGACTGGCAGTCAATGCTCGGAGATATCGCAAAGGTGCTTACTTCGGGTCTCGGCAGTGCCATGAATATCGTGATAAACACCGTGTCCTCCGTGGCTTCCACCGTCACATCCACCGTTATCGGCATAATCTTTGCGGTGTACCTGCTTGCAGGCAAGGATGTTCTCGGCGCTCAGTTCACACGCATGATGCAGAAGTATATGAAGCCGAGAATGTACATCAAGGCAAAGTACCTCATCCATGTGGCGGACGATTCTTTCCACAAGTTCATAGTGGGTCAGTGCACCGAAGCTGTGATACTCGGTCTGCTGTGTACGCTCGGAATGCTGATACTGCAGCTGCCCTATGCCCCGATGATTGGCGCACTTACGGCGTTCACCTCGCTCATTCCCGTGGTCGGTCCGCTTATCGGCGGCGGTGTGGGCGCATTCCTGATACTCACCCAGTCCCCTGTTCAGGCGCTGATATTCCTGATATTCATCGCCGTGCTGCAGCAGCTTGAGGGAAATCTCATCTACCCTAAGGTGGTGGGAGATTCCGTGGGTCTGCCCGGAATATGGGTGCTTGCTGCGGTGACAGTCGGTGCAGGCATCGGCGGAATCCTCGGCGTGCTGCTGGGCGTGCCTGTGGCGTCCATCTTCTACAGACTGCTGAAAGAGGACATCCGCAGACCCAAGAGACCCATCAAGGCAGAGGTATAGACCTCCGAGCCTGTCGCAGAGCATCACATGGCGACAAAGCCTGCGGCTGAATCTGCTCCCGCAGAGGAGCCTGCCGCACAGCCTGCTCCCGAGGCAAAGCCTGTGGAGAAGCCTGAGGAAAAGGCTCCCGAAAAGCCTGCCGCAGAGCCTGCGAAGAAATCCGCTCCCGCACCGAAGAAGAGCTATCCGCAGAAGAAAACAAAGCGTAAAAGATGATATTTCCGCCCGAGGATAACCTCGGGCATTTTTATTAATAGCCGTAATATTTGCGCAGGATATCCTTGGTGACCTCGTCCATGTCGATGCTGCTGAGCCATTTGCTGCGCTTTTCCTGCTCCTGCTCACGTTCCCTGTCGTACTTCTCGGCAAGCTCTGCGCCCTTGTTGTAGAGCAGGGTCTGCAGGTAGCTTCGGGGATTGCGCACGGCGTCTCCACGCTCCTGCATGGCGAGGATGACCGCGCGTACATCATCCTCATCCAGTGCGGCGAACGCCTTGTACACCGTGTTCCCGTCAACTATCCGACCGCCTATGCTGACAGGTATCGCTTTCAGGCAGCTGAACATGATATCCACCGCCATGTCTGTTATCTCCCTGCCTAATTCTACCCTGAGCTTATCTGCATTTATCTGCAAACATACATCCTCGTAGCATTTCCTCGGCGGCTTGTTCAGCAAAGGCTCGTTGGGTATATTTCCTGAACTTTTCTGCTTTTCCTCCTCCCCCTCCTCCTCGGGAGGTGTAGCTTCAGTGGTGGTTGAGGATGATGAAGAAGAAGATATTATATTATTATTTTTATTGATATTATTTTGTGTCGCATTTTCCGTATACGGTTTTTGAGAACATGTATCATTTTCAATGTATTCATTTTCGGAACATGTTTCATTTTCAATACATTCATTTTCGGAACGTGTTTCATTTTCAATACATTCATTTTCGGAACGTGTTTCATTTTCGATACATTCATTTTCGGAACGTGTTTCATTTTCAATACATTCATTTTCGGAACGTGTTTCATTTTCAATACATTCATTTTCGGAACGTGATACTTCATTAAACACGACATCTGTCTCACTGAATCTTCCCTTTATACCTGCATTTGTGAACTTCTCAACATAGCCGTAACTATATAGCTCATCCACATAGCGGTACAATGTGCCGACTGTCACTCCGACAAACTTAGCCATGCCACGCATGGAGAATTTCCAGTCGTCGCTGAGGGAGAGCACCATGAGCATAAATCCCTTAGCCGCCAGTGAGATGCGCTTATCCTTTATAAGCTTGTTGGATACGCAGGTGAAGTCCGAGTGATGGGGGTCACGGTGGATGGTCATCATTGCGCCACCCCCTTACAGCTCATCGCAGAGGAATGCGGTGTCGAGGTATTCCCTCAGCCGCTCCACGTTGATGAGTATCCTGCCCTCGGTGCGGATGGCGTTTATCCTGCCCTGCTGTGCAAGCTTGCGCACAAGGTACTTTGAGAGTCCGAACATCTGCGCCGCCTGCGCAACTGTCGCCATGGTAACTGTTTTTTCGTTTGCGTTCATATTGTCCTCCTTACAATTCAAAAGCATCGCAAAGGAGACCGTCCCCCTTTGCCTGAGGAAATAGTAGCACGAAGCGAACTGCAGAAATGTGCAATTCGGAATTAGACGGTGCAAAATAATTGTTGTATGACCGTAGGGGCGGCAATCTGCCGCCCGTTGCCCTGTTATGGCGGCATCCGTGCCGCCTTTTGGGGCAACTGCGCAGACATCGTGTCTGCCGCCCGTGGATGAAATCAAATTTATTGATGATGA
>JAZSEG010000188.1:0-8415 GCA_045531575.1 Oscillospiraceae bacterium
GTGGAACATGATAAAATATATACGTTGTCAGAAATGACGTATATATGCAGGTGTGGCGGAATCGGCAGACGCGCTAGCTTCAGGTGCTAGTGATCGCAAGGTCGTGGGGGTTCAAGTCCCTTCACCTGCACCATATTAAAAAACCGTCCACTGGACGGTTTTTTAATTGCAAAAGCTACGTTTGGATTGCCCTTATGGCAATCCGTTTTCGCTTTGGCGAAAACCACTCCGCTTTCGCGGGGTAGTTTCCCGATTATAGTGTGAAATCTTTTTCGTTCAACATAGATTTAAGAAGCTCAGCTTCGGGTTTCCCTTAAAGAAAACCGATTTTGCTTCGCAAAACCGCTTCGCTTTCGCGGGTCGCTGCCTGATTATGTTGTGACAAAATTCTATTTCGCTCAAGTTAGGCAAGTGCGTCCCTATCAGCACAGAGGCTATTTGAATTATCACATTAACGAATTGTTGAAAGGGAAGGTGATCATGTGTTTAAATTGCTGTCTGTATCAGAAGCGCTAATGACCAGATATGTCAGATTAGAGAACTGTGAAACTGGAATGATTGATCAGTGTTTCGATGATTCGGACCTGCGCCATGAAGATCAGAAGGATTTCTGGTTTATGCAAGTCGGGGAGATATATGAATGCAAAATACTTCTTTTCGGTCTTGCATTTGATTTGTCTGACGATGCTATAGAGCAAAACCGTATTATATGCGAAACTACCGACAGGGAATTATTGTTATGCAATACTGTTGATACAAATTTGTTCGTGGGAAATATTGAGGTGATATCAGTTGTAAATAATGGTAATATATACTATGTAGCAGCTGATGACATAAAAGATCTCAAAGATAAGACCTGTTTTATTTTCAGATGTTCACGTAAAGACCTGATTCAAGTTGATGATATAATATCTCCTCGCTATTTATGATAACAGTTTTTGTAGACATTTTATTATTTAATGAGTAATACAGAGTTAAAAAGGCATCCCATTCGGGATGCCTTTTATCAGATACCCAGAAAAGTTCCGATGAATACTGCCGTAATGAACACAGGCGCTATCCATCTGACGATGAACTCAAAGCTGCGGCGACGCTTGAATTCGCCGCTCTGCCCTATCTCATCGGAAAGCACGTTCGGCCCCACTATCCAGCCGATGAAGATGCAGGATATCAGCGCAACCAACGGCGTGATTATCGAATTTCCTACATGATCCATGAAATCAAGTATTGCCATGCCAAATGGGCGAAGATCGGACCATATACTGTATCCCAGTGCAGAGGGAAGTCCCAGCAGAAACAACACGGCTGCCATAGTCAGTACTGCATTTCTGCGTTTCATGCCGAAACGCTGCATCAGATTTGCCACGTTAACCTCCATCATGGATATCGCAGAGGAAAGCGCAGCAAAGAATACAAGAATGAAGAATACCGCACCGATAACATCGCCGAAAGGCAGTGCGGTGAATACCTCGGGCAGAGTTTCAAATACAAGACCGGGGCCTGCCGCCACTGCAGAGCTTTCTCCACCTGACACCGCAAACAATGCTGTTATAACGATAAGCCCGCTCAGGAAAGCAACGCCAAGATCAAATAATTCGATCTGCTTTACCGAGCTTTCTATGCTGTCCTGTTTTCGCAGATATGAGCCGAAGGTCACCATTATGCCACTTGCCAGTGAGAGTGAATAGAACATCTGTCCCGTTGCGGCAAGCACAGTCTTGAAGGAAAAATTAGAGAAATCGGGCGTGAGATAGTATTTTACGCCCTCCCATGCGCCATCCAGTGATAGTGTGTATACTGCAACTGTGACTGCAAGAATTATAAGAGCGGGCATGAGGAAACGGTTTGCCTTTTCTATACCGCTGCGCACTCCCAACAGAAGTATAGCAGCGGACATCATTACGAAAAGCAGCTGATATATTATAGGCTCAGCTGTCTGGGCGGTGTACTGAGTAAAGTATCCACGCTCTGCCGATAATGCGCCCTCTCCTGTGCAGAAGAGTACAGCGTATTTCAGTACCCATCCTCCGATAACGCAGTAATACGGCAGCGTTATCAGCGTTACGACCGCCGTAAGCCAGCCTATGAAGCTGCCACGGCGGTCTAGCTTGCCGTATGCGATAACGCTTGCTGCGGCAGTCTTTCTGCCAATGGCGATCTCCAGAGACATTATTGGAAAGCCAAAAAGCAGTGTAACGAGAACGTATACCAGCAAAAACATTCCGCCGCCGTATTCCGCCGCAAGAAATGGGAATCGCCATATATTGCCCAGTCCCACTGCAGAGCCTGCCGCCGAAAGTACAAATCCAAGTTTGTTAGAAAAGGTTGGTTTGCTCATAGAATGTATTCTCCGCAAATATATTTTACTGAAATAATGTTTGCCGTACTTGCGGAAATATTCGTTTTGTTGACAAAATACGAAAGAAATGATATACTTTATTACATCAAAAAACGGCAATATAATTATACAATGTGTATAATATGCCTGGTATATTATTGGAGGTAAATATGAAAGTGATTCTTGTTAACGGAAGTCCCCATGAGAATGGTTGCACTTATACAGCGCTGTGCGAAATGGAAAAGGAGTTCAATGCAAGCGGCATTGATACCGAGATCTTCTGGATCGGCAACAAGCCTGTTTCTGGCTGCATTGGTTGTGGTGCCTGCCGTAAGATAGGCAAGTGCTGCATCGATAACGACACCGTAAATCCGTTCGTGGAGCTTGCAAAGAGCGCAGATGGCTTTATATTCGGCTCTCCCGTGCATTTTGCATCTGCAGGCGGCGCGATAACCGCATTCATGGACAGAGCTTTTTATTCGGGCAAATCCGCATTCATGGGAAAACCTGCCGCAAATATCGTAAGCTGCCGCAGAGGCGGTGCATCCGCTGCATTTGACCAGCTCAACAAGTATTTCACCATCAGCAGTATGCCTGTGGTATCCTCCCAGTACTGGAATCAGGTGCACGGAAACCGTCCCGAAGAAGTTCTGCAGGATGAGGAGGGCATCCAGACTGTCCGCATCCTTGCACGCAATATGGCGTGGCTGCTGAAGTGTATCGAAGCAGGCAAGGCTCAGGGTATAGAGTTCCCTGAACCCGAAAAGCCCATACGCACAAGCTTCATCAGATAATATCGGTGATCGGAGAGGAATATGAAAAAGATCATAGGCTGGATAATATCGCTGACGATGGCGATTACTCTTATTGGCTGCTCGGATAATTCCAAAACCACTGATATCGGTCAGATGACGGATGTCGCAGGTGATGCGCCGCTGCCGACGCTTTATATTCAGACAAAGGATCAGGGCGCAGATGCTCTTGATTTTGTGACAAAGCCTGTTTCCGAACACGTTTCGGAGCAGATAGCCTCATGGACTCCTGATTATGTATATCCGCCTGCACCGTACTATGAGGAATGCTCCGTCTCCCTCAAGGATGCTAAGGCAACGCTGCTTCTTGATGCTGTTGATGCAGAGGTGAAGGCTCGTGGCAACTGGACCACGACCTATGATAAAAAGGCGCTGCGCATCAGGTTTGCCGAAAAGCAGAGCATGCTGGAGCTTAATGACGGCGCTCAGGCAAGAAACTGGCTGCTCCTTGCAGAATACAAGGATGGCTCCATGCTGCGAAACAAGACTGCGCTCTCCATATCCCGTGAGATCCTGGAAAAGGACGGATTGTATGCTTCGGATGCGGAACTTGTTGAGGTATACATCAACGAGCAGTACTGGGGTATATACCTGCTTGCTGAAATGCAGCAGATCAACGAGAACAGAGTAAATATCACCGAAGCGGAAAAGGACTACACAGGCACTGATATCGGCTATCTGTTGGAGTTTGACGGCTATTTTTACACAGAAGATCCGCTCCAACAATTCCATGTGGATTATGCTGACAATGCCGCACTCATACCGTATGACGGAATGGGTGGCAGTGGTGCGATGATGCGGTGCTTGCCTGTAACAAGCTCGGATTCCAAGACGGATGTAGGCTTTACGATAGTCAGCGATATTTATTCACAGGAGCAGCATGATTTCATTGCTTCCTATGTGAATAATATCTACAGAATAATGTACGAGGCTGCCTATAACGACACAGCGTACGAATTCAACGATTCTCTCACAAACATTGTGAAGTCTGATTCTCTCACTCCGAGAGAGGCAATAGAAAAGGTAGTAGATGTGCAGTCCCTTGTGGATCTGTACATAATCAGTGAGCTTACCTGCGATGCTGATATTTACTGGTCAAGCTTCTATATGAGCGTTGACATGGGCGCAAACGGCAACGGCAAGCTTACCTTTACTGCACCTTGGGATTTTGACTCGGCTATGGGCAATAAGAACAGATGTGCAAAGGGAAAGGGCTTCTATGCCTCCAATATCGTGCCTGATGTGAACGGTGGACCGGGTAACGGTGGCAGCTATGAAACTATGAATCCATGGCTTGTGGTGCTTGCCTATGAGGAATGGTATCAGGACATGATAAAGGAAACTTGGACTAACGCTTATGATGACGGCGTGTTCGACAGGGCGTGTGAGATGATCGTGACCGACACTGCGCAATACAGCGACGCTTTTGCCAGAAATTATGAAAAATGGGACAATATCGCCCACAGCTCCTTTGCAAATGAGCTTTCCCGTCAGGCAGCTGCTTGCAAGACTCACGCAGAAGCAGCCCAACAGCTGCTGGAATGGCTTCAGAACAGAGTAGCATTCCTGAATGAGCAGTGGCATCTGTGATAGATTTTAGAGCATAAATAATTAAGACCTCCGATGTGATATCGGAGGTCTTTTGCTGTATTCTTTCTTTATGCCTCGTTCGCAGGCAGTGCGTATTTCTGCTTATACGCATTGAGTGCAGAAACGAAATCGGAATCCTCGGAGCGCTTCAGCTCGGTCATATATTCGTGAGTATCCATGTTGTTTTCCTTGACCTGGATCATGCATACTGCGATGTTGGAGCAGTGGTCGGATACACGCTCAAGATTTGTGAGCAGATCGGTGAGGATGAAGCCAAGCTCGATAGTGCACTTGCCTTCACGCAGGCGCTCGATGTGGCGCATCTTAAGGTCTGTACGCAGCTCGTCGATAACATCCTCCAGAGGCTCAACTTCCTTTGCAAGCGGGATGTTGGAGTTGATAAAGGCTTCAACAGCCTTGTCCATGATCTCCGCTACAGCATTCTTGATAACGTTGATCTCCTCGTATGCTGCATCGGAGAACTTGATCTTCTTCTGATACATTTCTTCGGCAGCCTCAACAACGTTTACGGCGTGGTCGGATATGCGCTCCAGATCACCGATGGTGTGCAGCAGCTTGGATACCACCTTACTGTCATGCTCAGAAAGATCCTTGGAGCTGATCTTCAGCAGGTAGGAGCCGATCTTATCCTCGTAGATATCAATAGTATGCTCATTTTCCACGATCTCAAGAGACTTCTTCTGATCGTAGTTTTCAAGAACATCCAGCGAGCTGAGGATGGTCTTGCGGGTGAGCTTTGCCATCTTGATAGCCACGCTGCGGCACTGTTCGATCGCAACGGAGGGAGTTTTGAGCAAACGCTCGTCCAGCATAGGCATATCGCCCTCTTCAGCGTTGGGATCATCACGGATGATGAGGCAGGCAAGCTTTTCGATCTGCTTTGTGAAGGGCAGGAACAGAAGTGTTGCAAGCACGTTGAAGGTGGTGTGGATTATCGGGATACTTGTTCCTTCAAGTGGCATATCTAAGAACGTAAAATCAATAAAAGCATTCAAGAGGTAGAACAGACACAGGAACATTACTGTTCCCATTACATTGAACAGCAGATGCACGATAGCTACGCGCTTAGCTGATTTATTAGCTCCGATGGAGGAGATAAGAGCCGTAACGCAGGTTCCTATATTCTGACCGAGCAGGATGGGAAGAGCCGTTGCGTGAGTGATCTTACCTGTAGAAGTTGCCAGTGCCTGCAGGACACCTACAGAAGCGGAGGAGGACTGAATGATTGCAGTCAGCACCGCACCTGCAATAACACCGAGGATAGGGTTGGAGAACTTTACCATCAGTTCGCCGAATGCGGGAACCTCTTTCAGACCCGAAACGGCGTCAGACATAGCGTCCATACCGAACATCAGCACTGCAAATCCAAGCAGGATAGTTGCGATGTTGTGCTTCTTGTCGGATTTGGTGAACATGATAAGGCCAATGCCGATGATGGCAAGGATAGGTGTGAAGGAAGAAGGCTTCAGCAGCTGAATGAAGATGTTGTCGCCTTCAAGGGAGGTAAGGCTCAGCAGCCATGCTGTCATCGTGGTACCGATGTTTGCGCCCATGATAACGCCGATTACCTGTCTCAGCTTCATGATGCCTGAGTTTACGAAGCCTACCAGCATTACTGTAGTAGCGGAAGATGACTGGATCACCGCAGTTACGCCTGCGCCCAGCAGAACGCCCTTTACGGGATTGGAAGTCATTTTTTCGAGCAGCTTTTCCAGCTTTCCGCCGGCAAGCTTTTCCAGTGCGGCGCTCAGTGTGTTCATTCCGAAGAGGAACATCGCCAGACCGCCGATGAGTGATAGAACGTCAAAAAGATCCATAGTTTTTTCTCCTGTAATTTGTTGCAATCTTTCTTTATTGCATACGTCTTAATTCCTTTCGCAATCAAATTCATTATACAGGATTTTCGCTAAAATGTACAGTAGTTTTTGCACATTTTTAATTTTTCACCATAATCCCTAATTTAACTTGGTTAACTATACATTGTTTTGTAGGTTTTGCGTATTTGCGGATTTTGTCATTGAAAAATATGTAAAGCCGCTGTAGGCGGCTTGCGGGATTATTCCTGAGAGATGACGGACATCGGGTCGATCCATTTTCCGCCTTGCTTTACGGCAAGATGCAGATGCGGTTCCTGCACGATCTCTGCCTGACAGGTGTCGGAGGTCTTTCCGATGATTGCTCCTTCCTGAACGCTCTGCCCTGTCTTGATGTCAAGCTCCTTGGCGAGACCGCAGTAATGCACTTCGAGACCGTTTTCCTGTTCCACGATGACGCATACGCCCCACAGCGGATCTTCTTTGATCTCTTTTACGATGCCTGAGGACATTGACTTGACTTCCGTACCCAGCGGACAGAGGATGTCGCAGCCGTCGTGGGTCTTCCAGACGCCGAGCGTCTCGGATTTTACCAGTTCTCCATTGCTGAACGGGTGGGAGACCTCTCCGTTTACCGGCATGATGTTGCGTGCCTCGATGACGACAGGCTTGTTGGCTTCGGTAGCATCTTCTGTTACTTCTGCGGGAGCTTCCCGTATTTCATCATCTTTTGGTACATCGTTCTTGTGGTTGTTTACGGGAACATCGTTGTCATCGCTGATATCCGCTTCAAACACCCAAGTGTTCTGCGATGTGGTATCCTCGTTTTCGGTGGGCGTAAGCTGACTCATAGTACGGCTGTATGCCGCAAGGGAAGCGATGCTCACCGCCGCAATGCCGAGAACAACGGCAATTGCCATGCCTTTTCCTGCAGGAAGTGTTCTTCTTGACTTTTTCATGCTGTTATTCCTTTCATGATCATGATATGGATCGATCGTTTGCATGATCGTGTCAGTATTTTTGCCTGAATTATGGATCAATATACAGCGTACGGATATTTTTCGCTGTACTATTGCACCAAAGGGGATTTTATGCTAAAATATAAGGAACAAATAATTGCATGAGGAATGGAGGTGCAGCGTGATAAGAGTTGCTCAGATACTTGGTAAGATGAACGGCGGCGGTGTGGAACAGATGGCTATGAACTATTTCCGTGCCATCGACCGTGAAAAGGTGCAGTTTGATTTCTATATCTTTAAAGGCTCCACCAAAGTGCCTGTTGAAGAGATAAAGGCTCTGGGCGGCAGGCTGTTCGTACTGCCCACGCTGAAGCATCCGTTCAGATATATGAAGGTGCTGACGAAGCTGTTTGAGGAGAATGATTATGATATCGTGCATTGTCATCTCGGCACATTATCAGGCTTTGCGCTGAAGGCGGCAAAAAAAGCAGGAGTGCGGGTGAGGATACTCCATAATCTCAGTGCTTCAGGCGGCAGAGAGTGGCTGAGAAATCTTGCAAAATCACTGCTGAAGCCATTCGCAAAGCGTTACGCAACCGAATACCTTGCCTGCTCTGAGCTTTCGGCAAGGTGGATGTATGGTGCGGTACCTATATGCTCACTGAATGAGGAGGCACCTCCCGTAAAAGTGGCGAGACTGACCCGCAATGCTGTAGATACCGAGAAATTCCGTTTCGGCGAAAAAAAGCGCAGCGCATTGCGTGAGGAACTTAAAATATCCCCTGATACGCTGGTATTCGGTCACATAGGAAGATTCTGTCCGCAGAAGAATCAGAGCTTTCTTATCAGCATTTTCAGAGAGATCGTCGCTCAGCACGAGG
>JAZSEG010000168.1:0-1693 GCA_045531575.1 Oscillospiraceae bacterium
TCCACAGAATGTAAGTGCAACAGCAAAAAGCGGAAAGATCACCGTAAATTGGCAAAATGTACCCAACGCCACAAAGTACAGGATCCGCAGGAATGACGGCACAGGTTGGGTAAATTACTACGATCGCAGCACTACAGCCAGCGATAGCACAAGCTTGACATACGGCTACAATGATTCCTCTGTAACAGCAGGCACCACCTACAAGTATGCGGTGTATGCATACGTTGACGGCGCGTGGAGCGATGCTTCTGCAATAGTTTCCGCAACAGCAAAGTAAAGCTGCGGGCAACCCGAATTTCAAAAAACACATATTTCGCTTGACAAAATCGTTAAAGCGTGGTATACTGTCATTAGAATAGTTGAAATGCGTTGATAGGAAATAAAGCTCTGACGTGATTTCCAGAGAGCCGCCGGATGGTGCGAGGCGGTAACACGGCTTTGCCATAGCTCCTCCTTGAGCAGGATCGCTGAACGTTATCCAGTAGGTGATCTCGGGTCCTCCCGTTACAGAGGCACACATTGATGGATGTGTATGAGTGGGCGGATATTATATCTGCCAATGAGAGTGGTACCGTGGAGTTTACAGCTTCATCTCTTTATGAGATGGAGCTGTTTTTGTTTTTACGGCATCATTTACGATCGCAGCTTCAACAGTTCTATATACTACAATCCAGACAAAAGAAAGGAACTAACGACATGAAGATCAGAAACAAGTATGAAAGGCGCTATTTTATGCCACCTTTCCCCTGCATGGACTGGGCGCAGAAGGAGTATGTGGATAAGGCTCCCATGTGGTGCAGCGTTGATCTGCGAGACGGTAATCAGGCGCTGATAATCCCCATGAGCTTAGAGGAAAAACTGGAGTTCTTCCGCTATCTCGTAAGAGTAGGCTTCAAGGAGATCGAGATAGGCTTCCCCGCCGCATCCGATACCGAGTATGAATTCTGCCGCACGCTCATCGAAAAGAACCTCATCCCCGATGACGTTTCCGTTCAGGTGCTGACCCAGAGCCGCGAGCATATCATCGAAAAGACCTTCAAGGCACTGGAAGGCTGCAAGAACGCCATCGTGCATCTGTACAACTCCACCTCCGTCGCTCAGCGTGAGCAGGTGTTCAGAAAGAGCAAGGAGGAGATCATCGATATTGCAGTAACAGGCGCAAAGCTGCTGAATGAATATAAGGCAAAGACCCCCGGCAACTTCCGCTTTGAATACTCCCCCGAAAGCTTCACCGGCACAGAGCCTGAATTTGCAATGGAGATCTGCAATAAGGTCATCGACATCTGGCAGCCCACACCCGACAACAAGGTGATAATCAATCTGCCCGTTACAGTCTCGGAATCCATGTCCCACGTTTATGCTCAGCAGGTGGAATATATGTGCAAGACCCTCCACAGCCGCGAGAACGTCATCGTTTCTCTGCACCCCCACAACGACAGAGGCTGCGCTGTTGCCGATACCGAACTTGGCCTGCTGGCAGGCGCAGACAGAGTTGAGGGTACGCTGTTCGGCAACGGCGAGCGCACAGGTAATGTAGATATCATAACACTGGCGCTGAATATGTATTCCCACGGCGTCGAGCCGAATCTGGATTTCACCGACCTGCCCGAGATCACCGAGGTGTATGAGCGCCTCACCCGTATGCATGTATATGAGAGAGCTCCATATAGCGGACGCCTGGTATTCGCAGCGT
>JAZSEG010000136.1:0-12000 GCA_045531575.1 Oscillospiraceae bacterium
TGCGAACGAACGTCCAAACACGCTAACGCCGACAGATTTTAAAACGGCTGCGCCGTAACGTCGCATGGCATTGCGGCGTAGCCGCATTTTAATTCGTCCCCGAAGGGGACACCGAAATTCCTCATTCCTAATTCCTATTTATCTATGAGATAATAATAAAAAAATCCAGAGAAGAGATTACATCTTCTCTGGATTTTATTATTTATGCCATGCTGTTGAAATCAGGCAGCTCATCTCTTGTGATGATGGCATCGCTGTTGTATACTTTCTCCATCATATCAAAGGAAGTGTAAGCGTCGGAAAGCTCTGTGGTGCCGTTCTTGACGATATAATCCCAGTTCCACACCGCAAACCACAGCCAGTATGCGTTATCCCTGACGATAAGATCAGGGTCGGGCATGGTGGCACATTCGCTCATAGTAACGAGCTTCTTGCTGCTGTCGTTCCATGTGGACATATCCGCAAGAACGCTGGGGCTTGTGCCGTAATCGTATGCCTGACTGTAGATATCTATCGCCGCGATATCACAGTATTCATCGCCGGGATACCAGTCAGCATTCTGCGCATTCCATACCCATATCAGATTGTCAAGCTCGTGGTAGTCGGTCATGCGGTGGTACATCAGCTTCCACAGCCACTTGTATGCGTCTGCGCCCGAAGCTCCCCACCAGAACCAGCCTCCGCTTGCCTCGTGCATGGGGCGCCACATAACGGTTACGCCTGCATCCTCCATGCGCTGCATCAGCGCCGAGATGTTGTCGATATCCTTGATGAGCTTGTACGCTTCGATGGTTATCTTGTCCTCCACATACAGCTTTTCAAGCTCTTCATCGGTCACCTTTGAAAGATCGATATCCGTCACTGCATTTGCAAGCGAAAATGATGTATCATCCGTATAGAACGCACAGCCGTTGCAGGGCGCATACCAGTGCCAGTCATACACCACCAGACCGCCGTCGTTGCTCCACTCTATAGCACGGTCAACATCCTTTGCCTGCGGCATACCGTGGCAGAAGCTCATGGAGTCATAAATGAAATCAAAGGTACGCACTGCGGGATATTTTCCTAAGCCGAGATACAGCGCATCGGTCTCGGTGTTGTTGCCGTAATCCGTACACTGACCTGCAAGCGTTCTCTTACCGTAGACAGCTTTCAGATACTGATAGATATTCTGCGTTTTGAGGTTTGCATAGGGGTTGCAGAGAGTATCGTCAATGCCCTCGTATATGCTGTCGCTTATCGGCTCGCCGTTTTCTATGGTGACGGAATCGAGAGAGAACCAGCTCCAGCCTGCGCCGAGAGTCATCTTGTTCTCGCCCTTTTCGAGGAAGATGCCGTCCACGGTGGTCTCCACCCAGTCGCCGTTTTCGGAGTAGATATCCAGCGCCTTCAGGCCGTTGAACAGCAGAGGATTCTCCTTGTGGCTGCCTGCGCAGTGGCGCACGGTTATCTTGTAATACTGGCTTGCGGGGATATCCACGCTCAGTTCAAATGCGGTGTTATCCGAAATATCGATATAGCCGCTGCCCGAAAAGCCTGCCTTATCCGTTTTGATTGCAACGCCTGCTTTTTCCTGAGCGGTCTCCGCCTCTACAACGGTGCTGAAATCCATCTTTTCAATGCCGCCGTAGGTCAGCTTATCGAAGCTGTAGCTGCTTGCATAGGTTATCTCGGACTGATCTGCTATCCTTCTGCCTGTTACTGTTTCGCTCACTGTTTCACCGCCCGATGTCTGTCCGTTTCCGGTATCTGAAGTGTCATTTCCGCAGCCTGTAAGAAGTATTGCGGATGCGGTAATAAATGACACAAGCTTACTGCATAATTCCATGACGCTCTCCTTATCAGCCCTTGAATATCATTCTGCAGAAATTATAAAGATGCGGCTTCACGCTGGTATGATCGTGACCTGTGTTTGAAAGCTCATGCCAGAGATGCTCGGTGCCGTTCATCGTCAGGGTCTTGTGATAGGACTTCGGATATGTGCCGACAACGCCGTCGCTGTTGGATGCGCTTATCAGCAGGAGATAGGGTGCGTTCTCCTCAAACACCAGCTCCTCGGGCTGCATCTGACCGGGGTGGTCTGCCGAGCCTTGTACGGGGACAAGACCTGGTGCAGGCGCCACAGCGCCGATATAGCCGAATCTCTCAGGCAGCTGAAAGCCTATGAAAAGCGATTCTCTAGCGCCCATGGAGAAGCCTGTTATAGCAGTGTTCTCCCTGCCCTTTGCAACGGAGAAATTGCTTTCGATAAAGGGCATCAGATCAGTCGTAAGATCGTTGATGAAATTGTCATAGCACAGGGAATTTGTGAGGTTCATTCCCGTACACCATGCAAGCTCCTTGCTGACGAAGATGTAGGGGCATACCACTATCATCTCCTCCGCTTCGCCGCTGGCATAGAGATTCATGAGCATATCGCTCATATCAACGATATCTCTCGCCATCCAGTCCTCGCTGTCGTAATAGCCGTGCAGCACATACAGCACGGGGTACTCCTTGTCCTCGGAATAGTTCGGAGGCAGCAGCACGTTTACCCTGCTTTCCCTCTCCGCTGTATTTGAATAATATGTGTACTTCTGGAATGTGGGGGATGTTACGCCCTCAGGTGTATCAAATGCGCCCTCGGGCGGCAGTTCCATTATAAGTTCTTCATAACGCTGCATATATGTTTCCTCCTCTGTGGGTTTTTCTTCAACTGCGGGGATCTGCGTGATCTTGTCGCCTGCTTTATAGGATGAAAGCTCGGGAAGCTCATCCAGAGTTATCACCTTTTCGTGGTTATAAACGTTGTTGAGTACCTTTGTATTGTTGCCCTTGATGTAGTCAGTGTGCCATATCATGAACCATGACCACAGGCAGCCGTCTCTCTCAAACATCTCCACACGGGGAACGTTTCCGCACTCATGGAATGTGAGCGGCTTGCCGCTGTCGGTAACGTTCTGAAGCTTGTTCCATGCTCTTATGTGAGTGGAGTTGTCGTAGGTGTCGGAGCCGATGATATCGCAGTATTCATCGCCGGGATACCAGCCGTCCTTCACCTCGCCCGAATAGCCCAGCACCCATATCAGGTTTGTGAGTCCGAACTCATTGGTGTAGCGGTCGTACATCATCTGCCAGAGCCTGATAAAGTTCTCGCTGCCGCCCTTGCCCCACCAGAACCAGCCGCCGTCGAACTCGTGGAACGGTCTCCACAGAACGGGAACGCCTGCGTCACGCAGTTCAGCAAGAGCCGCCGCAGCCTTATCCCAGTTAGCGATCATCGTTTCATACTCGGGCGTTCCCTCTGTCAGCAGCTTGTCGAAATCGGGCATATCGTCCTTTGATTCCTGATAGCCGTAGCCGTTTATGCCTGTGTGCCAGCATATCGTAACAAGTCCGCCCTTATCCCACCATGCTTTGGAGCGCTGTACAACGCCGTCGAAATCGGAGTTCATGAAGTCCAGTCCACGCATTGCGGGGAGCCTGCCAGTGGTCTCGAGAATGTAATTCATCTCGTAATCGGGCGAGCCCATCCAGGTGGATTCCTGCTGGCAGGAGAACATATATGTGCCGTAATTATCACAGATGAGATCATACACTCGCTTTGTAGCCTCATCGGCGTTCTCGTTTGAAAGTGCGTATTTTGCGGTGTATTCAGGCACCTCAGTCACCTCCGTCTGCGAGGTCGCTCCTGTGGTGGTATCTGATGAACCATCCACGCTTTCGCTGTTCTGTCCGCATCCGCCGAAAGCTGACACCATCACTGCGGAGGCTGTGATAAAAGCCATTATTTTTGAAATGTTCATATCCGTATCTCCTTGATAAAAGATAGTCTGTTCTGCCTGATTCAATGATAGCACTTTTTGCAGCAGATTTCAAGCACAAATTCTGAATACACTTTTGATTTTTGAACATATAAAATATTAAAATTCCAGAAAAGCATTGACAATTCCGCAAAACAGGCTTATACTTAGATCAAGGATGAAAGGCGCAGGTGATAATATGAAGATAAACGAAAATATCTATCCGTTCAATTCCGAAGCGAGAAAGCTTCCGTTCCATCTTACGGGCATCGGCGGCAGCGAATATCAGTATCACATAATCAGAAACGAGGGCTACCACTGGCACCAGATACTGTACAGCGCAAGCGGCAGAGGTATCCTTAAATTCGATAACAGCTCCGTTATTGTGGAGGAGGGGGATTTCTTCTTCCTGCCTGCGGGGTATCCCCATGAATATCACACAGAGGGCGGCGCATGGGACGTGCGCTGGGTGGCTTTCGACGGCTATGCCTGCGCACATACGCTCAGCCAGTTCAGCATGACCTGCCCGATAATCATCAAGCCGCAGAACGGCTCATCCCTGCCGAAGCTCTACGGCAAGATGTACACCATGCAAAAGACCGACCGTGCCTACGGCGACTATTCCTGCTCGGGATATATCTATGCGTATATCCTGGAATTCCACAAGCTTATGGACACCAAAGCAAATAAGCAGCGAAACGACCGCAGCAGGCTGCTGGCGCCTGTGCTTGACTACATAGACGAGAACTACCGAAACGATTTCCCTCTCACCGTGCTTGCGGAGCTTGCAGGCATCACGCCGCAGCATCTCTGCCGCATCTTCAAGGAGGCAATGAACATGCGCCCCAACGAATACCTCACGCAGAGGCGGCTGCAGGAGGCGAAAAGCCTTTTACAGCGCAACGAACTGCCTGTTGCAGAGATCGCAGTGCGCTCGGGCTTTCCCGATGCGGGATATTTCTCCACCGTGTTCAAAAAGCACGAGGGACTCACCCCCGTGGAATACAAAAAGCACATCGGCATCAGATAACGAATATGCAGATATCGGACGGCACTGCACCGTCCGATATTTTTATGCTCAGCAGTGTTTTTTCCTGTACTCCATCGGGGAGCATCCGACGCTCTGCCTGAACTGCCTTGCGAAATATTTCTCGTCGCTGTAGCCGCAGCTTACCGCCACAGCATAAACACTCATCGCTGTGGTCATCAGCAGATATCTTGCCTTCAGCAGCTTTGCATTGATGATATCCTGATTGTAGCTCACCCCGAAGCACTG
This sequence comes from Oscillospiraceae bacterium, assembly GCA_045531575.1. Lineage (GTDB taxonomy): Bacteria > Bacillota > Clostridia > Oscillospirales > Ruminococcaceae > CAG-115. Next base: position 5,059 of record JAZSEG010000136.1, read on the forward strand.
CTTATACACCGCACGGAAATATCCCTCGCTGACGCACATCCGCTTTGCCGCCTGCGAAAGCTCGGGTGCCTTTTCGGGAGCGCTCACGATGCCGCTGCGGATATCCAGCAGAGCGCCGTAATGCTGCAGCTCCCGTCTTTCGGAAAGCTGCGCCATAGCCTGCAGGCTGCGCTCGGCAACGGCTTCGCAGAGCTGCTCCACAGAGCCCGACTCCGCATAGCTGATAAGCACCTGCCGCTCGTCATAGCTGCCGCTAACCGCATTGTGCAGCATCACCCTCAGCCTGTCGCACACAACATCGTCCGTGTCCCTGCACAGTATGAGGAAGATATCCTCACCCGCACGGCAGAATATCTCATGCTCGGTGCATGCCTGCCTGATAGCCGTGGCTGCTGCGGAGATGATATCGCTGCGGTAATTCTCGCCGTAGACAAACTCGCCGTCCGCAGTGAAGGTAAGCTTCAGCGCATATAAGCTGCCGCCGTCCGCCGCATCAAGTATCTGCCTGAACTCACGCAGATTGTAGAAGCCTGTCAGCGAATCGTACATGGAGGACGCACGCTGGCACTGGGCAAGATAATGGATGTCATTCTTCATGCGGAGGAATTCAAGCGTATCCGCCGCTGTCTTGCTCCAGTCACGGAAGCTGAAATCGTAGCTTGCGGGATAGCCGTACCTCAGCACGCTGTAGCCGAAGAGCCTCGTCTGAAAGCAGACGGGACTTACATAGTAAACCGAATGCTCCTGCTCGCTGAGAAACGGCACAGGGATATCGTCCTTTGCGTACCTTACGGGCGCTGAGCTTTGTCCCTCCTCTATCCTGCAGCAGAGGAACTCCTCGCCCTCGTAGCTTTCGCTGTTCCACGCCGTATCAAGGCAGAGATAAAGCTTGTCCGCACCATGCAGCAGGTAGAAGAACTCCCCCAGAACGGCGGTGTATTCCGCAAGGGTGCGGCAGGCTGTAAGGCGGCTGGAGAACTGCGCCACATTACTCATTATCGTGTGATACTGACCTATCCTCTCGGCGTTCAGCTCGCTTATCAGCTGCTCCTGACGCACACCGCAGGAGCAGGTGTTGCCGCTGATGAAGCGGTCAGAGTCGTCGGCTGCGGCACTGATGCCCAGTATTTTGTTCGCCGCATCGTGACCCATTCTGCGCCTGTTTCTGCGGTATGTGGTGAGCAGAGGATAGTGGTATATCCTGCCGCCGTTATTATCGCCGCCTGTGTTGTCATATCCCGTGACGGTCAGCCTTTCGGGGATGGATATCCCTGCCGCCGTAAGAACATCACACAAGCCGTAAGCCATGTGGTCGTTGGTGCATATCACCGCCTGCGGCATGGGAAGCTCGCCGCTGATATAGCGCTGTGCAAGCACCTCGCCCGAATCATTCCAGAAGTTTCCGTAATGCAGCTTGCTTTCGTCGAACGGAACGCCGTGCTTTTTAAAGACACGCCTGCAGCCCTCTGCACGCCTGCGTGCCACCGCATCCCCCTCAAAGCCTGTAAGTATATCGATATCCGTGAAGCCGTGTACCAAGATAAGATGCTCTGCTATGCTTTTCATATCCGCTTCATCGTCGGAATATACGCTGTCAAAGCCATCAAGCTCTCCGCCTATCACAACGGTGGGAAGCTTTGCTTTTTTCAGCTTTTCCGTCACCTCGTCAAGTATCGAGATATCCCTGAAAGCCTCGGCAGTTATTATCGCTCCGTCAAAATTATGCGGCTGAAATAAGGTGTAGATGATATTCTCATAACTCAGCTGCTCGTCCTCTGTCCAGTGGTTATAGATATTTGAATACACCACCACATCCGCATCTGCCGAAAGCGCAGCCTCCGCAATGCCGCAGAGTATCTCCTTCTGCTCGGCGGAGTCGGCGCGTGCGGTTATTACAGCTATTCTTCTGCGTGGCATGACATCACCCCCATAGCTACAGTATAGCGTATATCTCTGCCGAAGTCAACAGAAAAAGTGCATATTATGATTAAAAAGTGGATTATCCGAATATCAGCTATTGATTTCCGCACCGCTTACAGCTATAATGAAAACAACGAAAACCTCCGCCATGCAGGCTGAATGAAAGGAGCTACCATGAAAAACAAGATACTTGCTTTATTATGCGCAGCGGCTATGCTGCTTGCTTCGGGCTGCTCGGGAAATGAGAGCGGCGAAAGCGCACAGACCTCCGCAACAGACAGCACCGCCGCCGACATCACCGACACCGTCACCGATGAGGAGATACTGGAAAGCCTCAACAACGGCATAGTTATCGATGAAATCAGCGGAAACGTATATAAGACCGAGCGCAACGCAAACCCCATTTCGGGCAGCATCTTCTGCGCCGACCCCACCGCTGTTGAGTACGAGGGCAGGCTGTATGTCTACGGCACGAACGACACTCAGCAGGCAGAGCAGGACACCGTCAACGACTACGACCAGATAAAGTCGCTGGTGGTATTCTCCACCGACGACATGGTGAACTGGATATATCACGGCAGGATAGAAACAGGCGAAATAGCACCCTGGATATACAATTCATGGGCGCCCTCCATCGTTTCCCGTGTGGAGGACGACGGTCTGACGCACTTCTATCTCTACTTCTCCAACAACGGCTCGGGCGTGGGCGTTATCACCTCCACCGACCCCGTAACAGGCTGGACAGACCCCCTCGGCGCTCCCCTCGTTTATCAGAATATGCCGGGTCTCGAGAACTGCCCCGCCCCCTTTGACCCCGGCGTGTGCATCGACGAGAACGGCACAGGCTGGCTCAGCTTCGGCGGCGGAACTCCCGCTTCGGGTGCGGCTGTACATACCTATATTCCGAAGATAGTACGCCTTGGCGAGGATATGCTCTCCTTTGACAGCGAGTTCGTTTCCATCGACGCTCCGCATTTCTTCGAGGCAAGCGAGCTGAACTACATCGACGGCACTTATTACTACACCTACAGCACCGACTGGCAGGGTCGTGGCGCAGGCTGGGATTATGAGGGCATCTCCGCTCCTCCCACCTGCAGCATGGCGTATCTCACCACCAAAACTCCCCTTGAAGCTGACAGCTGGGAATACAGAGGCGCATATTTCTACAATTCGGGACAGAACGAAAAGGGTGAATCAGGTCTGCGCTGGGGCAACAACCACACGCATTTCTGCGAGTATCAGGGCACGAACTACATCCTCCACCACACACTGCTTTTAGAGGAGCTTATGGGCGGCACGGCAGGCTTCCGCAGCCTGATGGTCGACTACCTCCCCATGGATAAGGCAACAGGCGAGATACCGATAACCGCCGCAACACGAAACGGAGTGGCTCAGATAAAGCTGCTTGACCCCTACGCCGAAAACAGCGGTGCAACCATGTTCACCGCTGCGGATATCGGCTATACAGCAGGTGCAAATCCCGCCGCAAAGAGCAGCGCTGACGGCGCATGGATATATGTAAGAGGTGCGGATCTCGGATACGGCGCATCCGCTTTTACGGCAGAAGTAAAGGGCAAGGGTCGTATCGAAGTGCGCCTTGACGATGTCGAAAATGAGGCTGTTGCATTTATCGAGTTCGACAACGCAGACTACGCTAAGGTGCGCTCCGCAGACTTCGCACAGTTTGACGGCAGAAACCACAATATCTACCTTGTTTTCTCGGGCGCGGATATCGAGCTGAAGGCATGGCAGTTCACAAAGGGCGATGAGCAGCTCCGTCCCGAGGAGGATATCTCGGCAACAGAGACCGCTTACGCAACGCTCGTTATCTCCGCTCAGGCAGAGAACCCCGGCCCCAGTCCCTCCGCTGTGCTGGAGATGACAAAGGACGGCGACTACTCCGTAAAGTCCTCCGCCTTTGCAAAGGAGAGCGAGATGCTGAATCTCGGCTTCATCAACACCGATACCTCCGCCACCTACAAGGTATATGTGAAGTCCCTCGGACTTGAAACGGAAAACGGCATCGTAGAGGTGCCTGTGGATATCGAGCTTGACCCCACCAGCACCACGGCAAACGGTCTCGAAAACGGCTGGAAGGGCGCAGAGATAGGCTCTGTGATCTACGGCACGGAGGAATGCGGTCTTGTGGCGGCAGAGACCACAATAAGCTGGATAGGCTACCGCATGGCGCTGATGGTGAACGGCGAGGAAGTTCCGTACACATCGGTCACCTACAATCTCACCATAAGCGGTCTGACATTTGAATAACAGCAAAGCGGCAGGGAGTTTTTTCTCTGCCGCTTCTTATTATTTTGTTATCTTCTTCTCGATAATCGCAAAGGGCAGATCCTGCGTGTTCTGCAGCTTCTTGTTCGAGAGGAACAGGCAATCGTAAGTGATGGTGCGGTATTTTGTGTTGATGCTGACTTTATAGCCACGCTGCACCCACAGCAGCATCAGCGGCTTGTACTCCACGCTCTCCACATCGCAGAAATAGATGGTCTCGGTGTTGCCGTTCTTATCGGTTATGCGGAATTCCCTGCCGTCGGCTTCATAAGTCAACTCCTCACGGATAACCATGCGCGTAACAGCCACGCAGAGCATCACCGACACCACACATATCAGCAGCATCGCCAAAGGATCCCTCATCGCTATGCTAACGATCACGCCCAACACAGCAGCAGCCATGAAAAGAGCGCATATCAGAACTATTATCAGCAGCTCATGCCTGTGCGGCACATGAAAGCGACCCTTTGCAATGATGAAATCATCCTCGCTCTCCACATAGCTTATCTGCGGCTCGGCGTTCACCGCAATCTGCTGCTGACTGCGCATCACAGGGCGCTCCAGCATTCCGTCTTCAAGCTCACGCTCACGGTCGGTCATCTTCTCACGATGATGGCGTATGACAAGATCGTAATCGGGCGGTGTTTTCAGACCCGCACGCTCCTCCAGTATCGCAAACGGCGTGTTCTCAGGCACCATCCTTGCATCCAGACGGCGATACAGCATCCTGAACACGTTGGTGGACTTCCTCGTCACCACAGTTACCACAAAGCCACGCTGCTTGCGGAACAACTCCAGCGGCTCATACCGCACGGAAAGCACGTTGTAATAGAAGATATCCATGCTGTTGCTGCCGTGGCGGATGGTCATCTTGTCGTCATCGGCGCTGTACTGATACTCGCTGCCGAACATCAGCAGCCTGAACGCCACAGCCCCCGCCGCCGTCCATATTGCCCACAGAACGATGATGGAAATGGCGCACATCAGCGCTTCATCCTCGCCGTGGCTGAACAGCGCCAGCATTCCCGTAGCGATGCTCACCATGCCGACGGCATACAGCACCGCTATCAGGAGCATATAGAACTTTTCCGTGCTATAGGCACAGCGGAAGCACCCCCGTGTTTCAAAGCCGAAGCGTTCGTCGGTCTTTGAGCTTCTGGCACTTTCTACAGTATATGCGGGCATAACAGCCTCCTTTTTCTGCACAAATGGGAATGTATAAATTATAACGATACTAATTTGTTGATTTTGTACATTAATATTGTTTAATGTATAAATTTTATCATATAGATATAGAAAATGCAACCCCTTTACTTTAGTGGGGTGAGAAATATTCCGACTTTTGTGTTAATTTTTTGTCAATGTTGCCGAAAACCCTCCCTAAAATGCCTGTTAAGCCTCCGAAAAGCACCATGGAACAACCATATCCATCAAATAATGGAAGCAAGTTCTGCTTGACAATGCGCCGCATATATGGTATTATAATAATGACAGAAACACAAGAAACTGTGCCTGTCCGCTTATAAACAACAACACCTTGTCTGCTTGCTAGATAAAGAGAACGCAGACTGAAAGGAAGTATATATCATGAGTGTTTTTGCAGAAGAATGGAAAGGCTTTCACACAGGAAAATGGTGTGACAACGTAAACGTGCGTGACTTCATCCAGTGCAACTACAGCCTGTACGAGGGCGACGAGAGCTTCCTCACAGGCCCCACAGAGGCAACAAAGAAGCTGTGGGCGCAGGTAATGGAGCTTTCCGAAAAGGAAAGAGCCGCAGGCGGTGTGCTGGATATGGATACAAAGGTGGTATCCACCATCACCTCCCACGGTGCGGGATATCTCGATAAGGAGCTGGAGCAGATAGTAGGCTTCCAGACGGACAAGCCCTTCAAGCGCTCGCTGCAGCCCTTCGGCGGCATCAGAATGGCTCAGGCTGCCTGCTCGCAGAACGGCTATGAGGTGGACGACGAGGTCGTAGATATCTTCACGAAGTACAGAAAGACCCACAATCAGGGCGTTTTTGACGCATATACTCCCGAGATGCGCCTTGCGAGAAAATCCGCTATCATCACAGGTCTGCCCGACGCTTACGGCAGAGGCCGCATCATCGGCGATTACCGCAGAGTTGCTCTCTACGGCGTGGATATGCTCATTGAGGACAAGAAGCAGCAGCTCGACACCGCTCCCAAGCGTATGACAAGCGAGAACATCCAGCTGCGTGAGGAGCTTTCCGAGCAGATAAGAGCGCTGGATGAGCTGAAGCAGCTCGGCAGCATCTACGGCTTTGATATCTCCCGCCCCGCATCCAATGCGAAGGAAGCTATCCAGTGGCTTTATTTCGGATACCTCGCTGCAGTAAAGGAGCAGAACGGTGCGGCTATGTCCCTCGGACGTACCTCCACCTTCCTTGACATCTACATCGAGCGTGACCTGCACAGAGGTCTCATCACCGAGGAGCAGGCTCAGGAATACATCGACCACTTTATCATGAAGCTGAGACTGGTGAAGTTTGCAAGAACTCCCGAATACAACGAGCTTTTCTCGGGCGACCCCACATGGGTGACCGAATCCATCGGTGGCGTGAATATCGACGGTAAGCCGCTGGTAACAAAGAACTCGTTCAGATATCTCAACACGCTGAATAACCTCGGCCCTGCCCCCGTGCCTAACCTGACCGTTCTGTGGTCCGTAAGGCTGCCGCAGAAGTTCAAGGAATACTGCGCGATGATGTCC
>JAZSEG010000186.1:0-5896 GCA_045531575.1 Oscillospiraceae bacterium
AGCGTTTGTCTTTGGCTCATAGGAAAGGAACTCACGCAGATTGGTTACAAACGCGCTTTCCTTTGCAAGTGAAACGATAAGCTCAACTGCGTCAGAAGTCCTCCACGACAGTGTTGAAAGCGCAGGTATCATCGCAACATAAGCGGCAGTCTGCACCTCACCCTTGTTCAGCACGAACGCTATGTACAGATACGGCAGAATGGTCGAAAGGATATTGTATAATATCCACTTGAGCGGCTCGATAACACACAGCTTTCTGCGTATCTGACGGGTGCGCTCCTCCATCTCCTCGTATGCCTTTTCGTGACGGCTGAGGAGCAGCCTGCCGATGCCGAATAATCTAAGCTCAGAGGCATATTTCTTTTCGTAGAACACACGCTTTGCATAGCTGCCGATACGTCCGTCACGGGTGTTTGACATATCAAGCGAGTAGTAGAGGTCACCCTCCTTCTTTCCGAAAAGCATCGAAACCGCCACCATCGGCACGATAAACAGCAGCAGCCAAGGATCGACATTCGCAACGATTATCGTCGCCGCAATTACCGACGCAACACCTGCAACAAGATATGCGGAGAAATATAGGATGTTGTTTCCCCTCCACTGACACTCGTTCAGCGCACGGGTGTACTTGTCATAGAAATCGGGACGCTCAAACTCTGCGAACTCCATTGATATGGACTTGCGTATCACACGCTTGTAGAAGTCCTGATACATCTTCGGCAGGAACTGCTTTTCGCAAAGCTGGTGTATCGCCGCTGTGATATGTATGCAGATGTGACCGATACACATTGCACCCACAAATGATGCAAGCGCCGTAAATGGCGTTTTGTTTTCGATAGCAACATATATCCACTCTGTCAGATACACTGAAAATATCGTCCAGAACACGTTTTCGTTGAATTCCTTTATGAACGTGTAGATGACGTAGCCTTTACTGCCGTGCCATAATATCTTCAGCATGTACAGAACATTCGACAGAGAGGAATGCTTTGGTTTTTCTTTTGGCACTTTATATACCCCCTTTTTATGTATCATAACATATTCCTTTTAATAAATCAAGCGTTTTAAATCATTTGTTGTGAATTGCATTTACCTGTCCGAACTCTGAAACACATCCTTTACTTATCGGTCATCATTCACCACAACAGTTAATTCCTGCGGCATATCCTTTAACAGCTTTTTAGCGATAGCAGGTCTTATGTCGTAATCGTCAATTTTATCGATCGGAATCCAGCACATCTTCTCCTTGTCGCCGCCTGTTGTGATGCTAGTTTTGCTATATTCTTTTTTAGCTTTTGGTTTCATCAGGTAATAAAGCTCAAGAGTATGGCAGTCAAGCCCCTCCAATGCTCCGTCACCGTCAAAGAAGTTCTCAACAAGGCACAACGGTCTTTCAATTATGAACTCGTCACCTGTTTCCTCATACACCTCACGGAGTATGGCATCCTCAGCCTTTTCGCCGATATGTACGCCGCCTCCCACTGTGTAATAATAGCCGCATTTTTCTCCGTATGAAAATAACGCATGTCCGTCTGACACGATTATTGCGCCGACACGGTAGCGAAACCAGTCCTTTCCAAGGCAAAAGCAACAGTCAAATTTCTTTTCCATAATAACCTCCTGAAAACAAAAAAGCGTGCACTTCACACAGAAATGCACGCTATGAATGCTGAAAATAACGCATTATCAGATAATGCGAGTGGCAGCAGACAAGTGTTCATTCCTGAATATGAGTATAGTTGATGTGTGATGATAACGCTTAAACATATTGTCTGCCTCCTTTGAAATAATAATGTTCTCTTAGTATAGCACCTCAAGTGTAATTTGTCAAGAGTTTCCTCGAAATCTTTCCAAATACTCGCTCCGTGGCACAAAGCCTTGCCATTAGATATTGTAAACACAAGCAAATATGCCTATCTTTGGTCACACATAGGTTTATGGACGCATTTTACAGACGATTCTTTGACAGCAAACGGCTCTGTTATGCGATCTTTCATCGTCACAACAGAGCCGTTACCTGAGTTACATTTATGCTATACAAAGCAGACTATTGCTTCTGCCCGCTTTCCTCCATTCACTTAATTTCCCACACAAACGTGGCGGTATCACTGATATCAATATCTTCGGGGGTAATATCAATGGCGGCACCGGCTGTCATAGGAGCCATTAACTTGTCGCAGCATTCATAACGAGTATCTGAGTAAATGTCAAACTCGCCCCAATTATAATCGATCGCAATAAGATCGCCCATCACAACCCCCGATGCCTCGCAGAGGATTTCAGCTGTTCTTCTTGCGTTAACAGTTGCTGAACGTAACATCTCCTCATTAATGGCAGTAGCATCCTTCACTGTGAAAGCAATGGATAGCTGCGGATGAGACAAGCAACCGGCAATTGCTGAGAGTGCCTGAGACAGTTTTGCCATATCAAAATCAAAAGCAAGTTTCAAACGATGGGCAACAACATACCCACGGAACACATTCTCGTAGTTACCGTAACGATCTTTCACCCTATCATAGTCGGTACGGACATTAAAGTTGGTTGTTTTCACAGAACCTTTCTCAAAGCCAATGCCAAACAGTGTTTCATTGAGATGCTGAATATGTTTAGCACCAATCTCCATTGCCCTGTCGTAATCCTCATGCTTGGATTCCAGAGTCATAGAAAGTACCACATAGTCTGGTTTTGCAGATACCCTGCCGGTACCCTTTACCGTAATAGTTCTTGCCATTTGTTAAACCCTCCATTTACAAGAAAGCGTAAATTTCTTCACAATACTATTATACCACCACAAGTGTCCTAAAGAACGGACAATTAAGCATTGTTTATATTAGCTAACATCCTCTATCTGTATATGGAAGGTCAACAGTTATCGTGTAAACTGCTCAAGGATGCTATCGACATTAGGAGAAAGCACTTCGCTGAGCTGCGTCCATGAACCGCCGTTATACGCCACCTCGTTAAGGAGGTCGTTTGCGATCAGGTTTTTGAGTTCATCAGAGAAGCCGTAGCATTCATCAAAGTTGAAAACAAACTTTGAAGGATCACGCATCTCCATAAGCATATCATATGCCCTGTCATCCCACTTGATCTGCCACTTGCGCTGACCTGCGAACTTGCCGTCAATATAAGTAACAACAGGGGGATTTACATGATCTTCCTTTGCCTGTGCAATAACATTCGCATCAGTTTCGAATACACGGTTGCAGTAGATCCAGTCAATAGCACCCTTCATGTTCTTTGCACCCTTGGGCACCATGTATCCGAAGGTGTCATATTCCAGGTGATATACCTCGGACTGCGGATCACGCGGGAACGGAACGAATGCAAAATCAGAAACAGTATCGTAAATATCGTTCTCTGTTCCTCTGGGATCCTGTATCTGAGCGGTGGCAGCCTCGTAGCACCATTCAGGCTCCATGCCGATGAACAGCATCCTGTCGGAATTTACCGCCCAGAGTTCGGGTGATACCCAATCGCCAAGCTGCTTCTGATGGAACAGACCATCTCGGTTCAGATCTTCGATAAAGCCCATTGCTCTCGCAACATCGGGAGATGCGAGATTATTGCTGAACGTGCCGTCTGCATTAACATTTACAAAGTTCACGCCTGTTGTAGCCACGAACGCTGTAAGAACATCGGAGGTACATCCGAATCCGATATTCTCATCGCTCTGATTACAGAAATCTATCATCATCTGACGCCATGTGTCCCATGTCCAGTTGCCTGACATATACAGGTCATAAGGATCAGTAAGACCGGCATCTTCAATCGTTTTGCGGTTATAATTCAGTGCAAAGTTGTTACCGATCCTTGTAGGGTAATAGTAGTGCTTTCCCTTATATGCAAAATCTTCTACTGCCGTTTTCATATCTGCCCACAGTGCGGTATCAAGATTGATCTTATCGTCAAGAGGCTCGTACATATTCTTGATGATACCTCCGGGGCAGGCGATCCAGCCATAAACAACGATATCGGGAGAGTCATCAGCGGCTATCATCGCTGCAAGCTTATCGTTGAAATCGTTGAAGGCACAGTTGACATAATCAAAGGTTCCTCCGTACTGTTCGGATGTGAATACAAGATACTGCTCATCTGTCTTGTGGTCATTTGCAAGGTCATAGTGATTAAGATATTTTACTGTGCCTGCATTGCCATCGGGAACATATTCCTCGCTTGCGATCTCCTTTGCTTCTCTGTCGGTAGCCGCATTTTCATCGGGGTCTACTGTGGTAGTTGTAGCGGATGTGGCAAGATCACTCAGTGTATTGCCACCTGTATTCTGCGCAGAGGTGCCACCCTCATCGCAGCCTGTTGATGTTACAGCAAGCACCATAGAAAGCACTGCTGCTACAATTGTTTTTTTCTTATTCATAAAAGCAACCTCCATATCATTATTATCTCAATTACTTAGCGGATCTGTTTTTTCTTCTTGTTATCGCTATAATAGCACCTGTCAGTGCAGCTGCTGCTATTGCACCACCTGCCACTGCTGCCACAGGCACTCCTGTGTTTTCGAGCGTTTCTGTCGTTTCGGTCGTTTCAGCGGTCTCCTCAACAAGCAGTGACTCATCTACTTTTATCACGAATTCCGTTACGGAAAGCGCAGGCAGCGTATAAGAGAATGTGTTTCCCGTAATTGCATTTACGCTCTCAAGTCTGCGTATTTCGGAACTGTCGCCATACATGGAATACACATCCGCATTGACATATGTACTGTCGGCAGATAAGGTGATATTCACTGGGGTATCATCGTGGATGGAACGATTTGTAACCAGCACTCTGACTATACGTTCATCGTTGCCGTCGATAGAGGAAAACACGGAAATATTGCTTCTGTCATATTCACTCTTTACAAGAGTATCTCCGAAGCCGCTGCCCATACCGTCATAGTTTGTGAACATATCGATCGCAGAAAGCTGATATTCATTATTGTCAAAAGACCATATCGTTGCATAATAAACATCATTTTCCGCAAAAACGCCCAGCACTTCAGCCTGCGTAACGCCGCCTGAAATATGATCTCCGCCGCCGAAGTTATATTCTCCGAAGGCAATCTTGGTATCGGGATAGTACTTATCTATCGACTGCTGTATATTCGGAAGCAGGGGGAAGAACTCTGCACCCGTATCAACGATCCAGCTTCTTTCCAGATAACCTTCCTCATAGAGGGAACGTACGCTGTCAAGGCGTGCCTGAACGCATATATCCTCATCATAATGATTACACATCGTAGCACGCTTTCCGCATCTTCCCTTTGCCTCGGTGTAATAGTGTACATCCAACACATCCAGCAGACGTCTGCCGTCATTTTCTTCAGCTTTCCTCATCTCATCGAGATAATAATCGATAAACCAGCGGTATTCATTCGAAGCCTTTATTTCAGCCCAGTCGGAAGCACCTGCCAGCGTGTCATAAGCAGAATATCCAAACAGCGACGGGCCAAACACATCCGCTCCCGCATCCATATCCTTGACCACCGAAGCAAGATCTACGGTTTTTTCTATAAGCTCACGGCAGGTTATGGGTTCACCGTGCACAAGACTGTGGGTGTGGTGCCACAGACCCGGCTCATTATCCAGAGCATACGCCTTGAAGCCTGTCGGCGAGGAAGAATCACCGAGATAATTTATCAGGTAATTCAGATATTCATCCATATAAACGCAGTCATCGGATGTATCGGGTGTAAGTGTAAATTCACTGCCCTTGCGGTTGACTACCTTTTTCCAGTATTCAGATGGTGCGGCATTTTCCTCGCTTACAACTCCTGTTTTTGAGGAAGACACATATCCTGCCATCTGCAATGTCAGCATAGTATAAGGAACAGCACCGTTCTGAGCCTCATAAGCAGCGTTCAGTGCGGCACCTGCGGGCATACCACGGAAGCCCTCTGCCA
>JAZSEG010000262.1:0-8187 GCA_045531575.1 Oscillospiraceae bacterium
TGTAAGCTTTTCTTTCTGTTCTGACATTTTATCCCTGATTTCTGTTTTCTTGCTCGTTCGCATCCGTTTTTACAGACACGACCTCATTAATTGTAGCACAAACCACAGTTTTTTTCAATATAATTCACAAAAATCACAAATTTTCCGCAGAGACTTGCAATTAACGGTTAAGATATGGTAAAATACTAAAGTATTAAATCAAAAAGGAGTAAAATTATGGAACTCAATGTTTTGTCCATCGTTGCATTCGTAATGTATGCACTGATAATCCTCGCAATCGGCATCTATTCTTACAAGAAGTCCAAGAGCATGTCCGATTACTTCATCGGCGGCCGTCAGCTCGGCCCCTGGACGACCGCGATATCCGCTCAGGCTTCGGATATGAGCGGCTGGCTGCTTATGGGTCTGCCCGGCGCTATCCTTGTCAGCGGCCTGACAGAATCCTGGATCGCTATCGGTCTGTTCCTCGGTACATACCTCAACTGGAAGATAGTTGCCGAAAGGCTTCGTAAGATGTCCTACGCAGCAGGCGACGCTATCACTATCCCCGAATATCTGCAGAAGCGTTTCTTCACAAACAGCCCTGTAGTACGTCTGGTATGCGCAGCTATCATCTTCGTGTTCTTCCTGATCTACACAGCTTCCGCATTCAGCGCAGGTGCTAAGCTGTTCGCCTTCATTTTCAATACAGATGCTTATGAGCTTTGCCTTACCATTGGCGCACTTATCATCATCTCCTACACCTTCCTCGGCGGCTTCTTCGCAGTTTGCTGGACCGACCTTATCCAGGGCATCCTGATGTTCGCTGCACTGGTGATCGTTCCTGTAGTTGCACTGGCAAACATCCCCAATCTTGCAGCTGTTGAATTCCCCGTTGCAGATGTAAACGGCTTCATCGTTGAATACTACACCAGCTTCATCATGAACAAGGATGGCTCCTTCGCATGGGCAACCATCCTTTCGGGTCTTGCATGGGGTCTCGGCTACTTCGGTATGCCTCACATCCTCGTAAGATTCATGGCTATCAAGTCCAGCGATATGATAAAGAAGTCCCGCCTTATCGCAGTTATCTGGGTAGCAGTTACTCTTGTTGCTGCTGTTCTGGTAGGTATCATCGGATATATGTACCTCAACTTCCCTGCAGAGGGCAACGCAGAGCTGCTTGCTAAGTTCAGCGCACTCGGTGACACTGAGAAGATCTTCATGTTCATGGCATCTTCCCTGCTTCCCGCACTTATCGCAGGCGTGGTACTCTCCGCTATCCTTGCGGCAATCATGAGTACAGCTGACTCCCAGCTGCTCGTAACCGCTTCCGCTGTTACAAACGATATGTTTGCGCTCTTCAAGAAGAATGCAAGTCAGAAGACACTCATGTGGATCAGCCGTGGCGCAGTTATCGGCATTTCCGTAATTGCATATTTCATTGCACTTGATCCCAACAGCTCCGTAATGGGTCTGGTATCCTACGCATGGGCAGGTCTCGGTGCTGCGTTCGGTCCCGCAATGCTGCTCTCCCTCTTCTGGAAGCGCATGACTATCTGGGGCGCAGTTGCAGGCGCTGCAACAGGCGGTATCGCTGTTATCGTATGGGAGAGCGTTCCCATTCTCTCCGGCACAGGCGTTTACTCCCTGCTTCCCGCATTCTTCCTTGCACTGGCTGCCGTTATCATCGTATCCCTTGTTACTAAGGTAGACAAGGAGAAGGTAGACGAGCTGTTCGCAAAGGCAGACGCAACATCCGTTGACGCTATTGCGGAAAGCAAGTAAGTAATGAATTCAGGCTGTCGATAAAACACCATCTGCTACGTCACCCACATAACGGCAGGCACAAAGCCTAGCCGTTATGTGGGTTTCTTGCATCTGGCACTTTCTCGACACCCTTAGCAAAGGCATCTACACAAAATTAAAGGAGCGTAAAAACGCTCCTTTTTTAATTATGTAAAGATTCTGCAAGCTCCGGCAGCTTTCTCAGTCTCGGCGTCATGATCTTATCCTCGGGAATGAGCGAATAATCATACATCACCTTTGAATGGTTATCCAGTATCAGTTCACGCTTTACAATACTGCGCTCCCTGTCCAGCGTCAGGCGATACACCTGACTTACACGGTAGAACACGTCGTCCTCCTCAACAAAGCCCTGATTATGCTCAGTTATGCGATAGATGTACGGAAACGGCTCCGTGCTGCGAAGCTCGCCGCAGAGCTCGGTATCCGTCAGCCATATCAGCAGCTGTACGGGGCAATCAGTAGTGTTCATAAAGCGATAATCCACATTCTTATAGAACACGCTGGTGCCTGTTCCGAACGGCACACGCCTGCCCGAATCGGGAAACAGCGCATCTGAATGGTGATGCAGCTCTGTAACCGTCAGCGGGCTATTCAGCACCATCCAGTGAATGAGATTTGCAAGCTGGCAGAGTCCTCCGCCGATGCCACGGGATATCCTGCCCTTGTCTATCACAAGGCCCTCGGTGTAGCCGCGCTTTTCGGAAGGGTCTCCCACCAGCCGCCAGAAGGAAAATGTTTCCCCCGGCTGAAGAACGATGCCATTAATTTTTGCCACAGCAAGGCGAAGATTTATAGCCTTGTTTTTCTGGAGTTGAGGATCAACACCATTGAGGTCACGCATGATGACGGAGCTGTGGTTCTTGACTACCGCAGGCAGCGGCACGGTGTTGATGCAGGAGGCAAATTTCTCTCTGCCGCGCATATCATGAAGATCACGCAGAAGATATTCCTTGCGCAGCGATATCTTATAGCAAAGCGGCGAAAGCTCACAGAAAAGCCTGCGTTTTCTCATGCGTACACCCCCATTTTGGTTTTCTGCCTTAATTATAATACCATATAATTACATTGTCAACGATTATGACAAAACTGTCACCAAACTGTAATCAAATTGTAACATTATAAATAATATAGCAAGCTGAAAAAATATTTTCCCAAAACCCCTTGACAAATCGAGGGGTTAGTGTTATAATAATTAAGCGTTATGTACGCAGGGCTTTCCTGCGGGTGTAGTTCAATGGTAGAATTCCAGCCTTCCAAGCTGGCCGCGTGGGTTCGATTCCCATCACCCGCTCCAAACGCGAAAGCGTTGAACATGGGCTATGCGCCATTAGCTCAGCTGGATAGAGCAACCGCCTTCTAAGCGGTAGGTCAAAGGTTCGAATCCTTTATGGCGTGCCATACATGGTGGGTATGGCTTAGTTGGTTAAAGCGTCGGATTGTGGTCCCGAAGATCGTGGGTTCGATTCCCACTACCCACCCCACTGATAAATCAAAAGGCATAGGTTAACCCCTGTGCCTTTTGATATATTTAAAATACTGGGATATCGCCAAGCGGTAAGGCAACGGACTTTGACTCCGTTATCCGTGGGTTCGAATCCCGCTATCCCAACCAAAATAGCTCTTGCTGAATAGCAAGGGCTATTTGAATATTGAATAGCGAAAAACATAAATTGCAGTATTTTGACGAAGATATTTTTTGTACATTTCTGATGTGTATTATTCGCTAATAATCTTTTTTATATTACATATTCTGTATAGGTTAGTAATATGGAGGCAAACAGATCATGTTTAAAAAAACTCTGATTATTTTTACTCTGTTATGTTGTTTTTGTTTTTCTGGTTGTAGTGCTGTACTCAATACTCTTTCAGGACAAGAAAAAACTGATGATGAATATGTGCACCCATATTTTATATCACGTAATACTCGGGATATTATTATAGATTATGTTGAATGTAACGATGCGAATGGTATAAGCGGTTTATTTTGTGAAGCTGAACCTGTTTCTTCTGACGAAGTCCAAGAATTGCTTGATTTAATACAAGGTAAAATTACTTCTATAGAACCAAATGCTATACATGGTGGTGCTTCCGAAAGTAATGAGGGTAGATACACATACTATTCATATGCGGCTAATATAACTATATATACTGATTTAAATATGGAGTACATTGTTGCTTTTGGTGGAATAGCAGTTTGGGACGGACATCCTGAACGAATCGGAATTGATAGTTTAACTCTTATTGATGAACAAACAGGTGAGCGCTATGATATTTAATCAGCATTTTATGTGATACAGTTTTAACAACGACACAACAATACTGTGATATTTAACACATGTCACACCTAATGCTCTGCATGCTTCGGAAAACAGTAATATACCTCCTCGATAGTCAGAATGTTAAATAAATTAAGCTTGATACAAATCAAACAGCTACAGCGTTCCGCTGGACCTTTTCCAAATGAGGTCCGGCGGAATTTTCTGTTTATAATGTTCTTCGCTCATACTATGCAATTCTCTGTTTTCGGGAGGTATTGAACAAATGCACTTATTGTGATAAAATATATTGTAGGGAGGTGAATATGTGTACTATATTCAGAACAGGTGGAAACTTGAAAGGCGAAAACTGCATTATTATGGACTCCGCAACGCTCCTGACATATTCAATAATGATATTGCGATCTCAAAGCAGCAGGCCGCTATCATTGCCACATTACCAAGACAACTAAATAGCAGTGAACTGGCGATCATAAATAACCTGCTTGGCAAACAGATAGTATCACGCAACGAATTGAAAGTGATCCCCAGCCGACTTACAGAGGCAACATTCTGTATCTCCTGCTGTGCAAATGATTTTATTATTCCAGGACTGGAATTTGACGCAGAGGGTCAATGCCCCATGTGTCAGACGAAAGACTATGTTAAGGATCTCAAAAGTGTTGTTCCGTTAATAGATACAGTACCACGCAGTAAAAAGTCAAGATTTGATATCGCACTCTTTTATACAGGCGGCAAAGATTCTACCTATATGCTTTATTATCTTTCCAAAGTGATGGGATTGCGTGTACTGGCATTGACATGGGAAATACCATTCATGTCGGATTGTGCAAAACAAAGTATAGAAAATGCCCATAGGCTTCTGAATAATGTGGAATTCATTTCACGCTCAGTCAGTAAAAACGATTTAAAAAAGATCTACAAAAAGCTTTATTCGCTGAGCGGCAACACCTGTGCTTGCCCTTCGCTTGCATACCTTCTGTTTTATCCTGAGCTTGTATCAAATAAAGTGCCGTATTTCGTAACAGGAAACGAACCGGTGCAGATGTTGGGACTTTATTATAACCATATGGCTCCTAAAGTTGCATACTCATTTTCCGACAACCACCCTTTGACCGCACTAATGAATATAGGCAGGATACTGACCCTGCATCCACCCCTAAAGCAAGGACAGTTCCAGACGCTTATGGCAATGAAGCAGCTGGCATACGGCGACAACCCTATCAAGAAAATAAGCGGTTACAATAATGAACTGGTCGCAAATGTTGTCGAGGCAATTCATGAGGTTCCTGAATTGCTGCCTCCATTCAAAAAAAGCATACGTCAGTCATCGTGGACAGGCAACATACCTGCTTTTGTTCATCTTGATATGGATAAGATATGTGGGGGAAAATATGACTGGAACAAGGTCAAGAGTATTTTAATAAAGGAATGCGGTTGGGTCGCACCCGAGGACGTAAACAAGGCCTTGCATACAAGCTGTAAAATTGAAAAATGCAAGGATCACACGCAATTTCAGCGATTCTATAACTGCGAAAGCAAAATGATCCCGTTCAGCGCAATTGAGTTTTCCCTTGCCAGCAGAAATTGCGGCAGAACAAGGGAAGAAATGCTTTATGAGATGGAGCATTATCTTGGTTTTTCACTTCAAGAAATTCCCGAATGCGAAATCATGTGCAGCTTTTTGGGTGATGATATATGACAAAAGTTTATTGTTTTTCAGGCAGCGGTCACAGCCTTGCCGTAGCTGATTTCTTTGCTGATAAGTTAAACTGCGAGGTCACTGAAATCCATAACGGGATCGTGACCAACGATACAAAGGAGACATCTATTGTTATTTTCCCTGTTTACTGCCAAAACATCCCCAGACCCGTCAAGATGTTTTTAAAACAACTGACTTCAAAATATGTTATCCTGATTGCTACATACGGAAAAATATCTTACGGTAATGTGCTGCATGAAGCTGCCAAAATGCTGCAAGGACAGGTCATTGCAGGTGCTTATGTACCTATTGGCCATACTTTTTTAAACGAAAGCGTAAATTCCGAGTTCAAAGAGTTGATGCCTGTAATTGAACGGATAAAAGCACCGCAAAAAGCTGTCATCCCGAAAACCAACAAGAACATACTTTCAAATATATGCCCTGCCCTTCGCAGTCGTATCGGTGTAAGAATAACAAGGACCAACGCCTGCCGTATGTGTAACGAATGTGCAAGGAGTTGTCCGATGAATGCTATTAATAACGGAAACATCGGATTCGGTTGTATCAGATGTATGCGTTGTGTTACAAATTGCCCCAACAACGCTTTACGCTCCGCAAATCGATGGATCCTGAAAAAATACCTGAATCATTACCACAAAAACGAGTTTAAGCTGTATATGTAACTGTATCAGAACCAGCTGTATACTTAGCTCCTTATAAAAGTCGGTGCTTTATCCACACCACAGATACGCCGTCATTGCTTTTTGCAGACATATATGGTATACTGAATATGAGGTGATAATATGGCAGTTAACAAACATCCTAATCCTAATCTGACCACGATCGAGACCGAGCGCCTTATCATACGCAGATGGAAGATCGATGATCTTAACGATTTCTATGAATATGTCAAGGAGCCTGTTGTCATGCTCCGTGCCAATCTCATGCCATATCCCAACAGAAGCGAAGCACTTCAGCTGCTGAATCTTTATATCCAAAGCGACGAATTCTGGGCTATCGCTCTGAAAAGCACAGGTCAGGTGCTGGGGCAGCTGAAGATATATCCCGATAACAACCGTGGCAAATACAGCCAGCGCAACACTGCAAAGTTCATAAACTATGCACTTGCAGAAAAGCACTGGGGTAACGGATATATGACCGAAGCACTGAAAGCAGCAGTTGAATTCGCATTCACTGAAATGAATACCGAGATACTGACTGCATTCCACTTCCCCGAAAACACCGCCTCTCGCAGAGTACTCGAAAAATGCGGCTTCAGATATGAGACCACACTGGAAAACGGAATACTTGGAGTGGATAATGAATACCACACCGCGGTATATCACTCCATCATGAAGGATGATTATTTCAATACAGGCTTCAAGCGATTCTCGTCCTCCAAATACAAATGATACTATAACAGGGGTTGACAAAACCTGTTATATGTGTTAGAATAATCTCGCATCCAAAACAGAATACTTCTCATGGGGGAGTAGCGGCGCTTGGCGTGGCAAGTCAAGATACTGACCATACGGTCTGGCTTGTCTTAATCAGCAAGACTCATGTGCAGCAGGATAGCTGTGCGTGAATTTGTTAGATCATAACAGACTCGGGCATAGCGCCCGGGTCTTTTTTGTTTCGGACAGGCATAATATTTACAGATGCACGGAGGTATAAGATCATGTCACTTATCGAGCTTTTTCTCATCGCAGTAGGACTTTCAATGGACGCATTTGCAGTTTCCATCAGCAACGGTACGGTCATCCGCAACAAAATAAAGGCAGCGTTTGCGGCGCTGATGTTCGGTGTTTTTCAGGGGGGGATGCCGCTGATAGGGTATTTCCTCGGCTCTGCTTTTGCGGAGTTCATAACAAAATACGCACCTATTATAGCACTGGGTGTTCTGGGTTTCATCGGCGGCAAAATGATCGTAGAGAGCATCGGTGATCTTCGCGGCAAGGGCGAGGACGGCGAAAGCGCTGTCAAAGAACCTGGCATCGGCACGATAATGATACAGGCGGTAGCCACCAGCATCGATGCTCTCGTAGTTGGAGTAAGCTTTGCCGCTATGAGCGTGCAGATCGTGCCTGCGGTCTGTTTCATCGGCGTGGTGACCTTTGTCATCAGCCTTGTAGGTGTTTTCGGCGGCGTGAAATTCGGTCAGCTTCTCGGCGCAAAGGCTTCGCTTATCGGCGGTATCGTGCTTGTCTGTATCGGTCTCAAAACGTTTATCGAGAACGTGTTCTTCGCATAATATAATATTACAGCAAATCGGAATTTAACGAGCGTAGCTCGTCAAATTCAATGAGGAATTAGGAATGAGGAATGAGGAATTTCGGTGTCCCCTTCGGGGACGAATTAAAATGCGGCTACGCCGCAATGCCATGCGACGTTACGGCGTAGCCGTTTTAAAATATGTCG
>JAZSEG010000208.1:0-4609 GCA_045531575.1 Oscillospiraceae bacterium
CTGTTCCTGAACATAACTGTCATTCCACGCATACTCTTTTACGATTCGAATATGTTCTTTGTCGGGAAAGCTATCTTCACTCTCAATTCCATTGATTTCTTCGGCTTTGATAGGCATTGCCGTATTCATTCCGATGTTCTCTACGGGCGTCAGGAGTATTTCGGAGACAGGTATCTCCTCAGGTACTTCCGCTGTTATTTCAGCTACCGATGTGGTCGTTTGGGCAGTAGATACGGCTACGGTAGTTGTCGCAGTGGTCGTTGCAGAAGTCGAGGATATTATTTCAGCGTCTGTTGAGGTGCTTTCTGCCATTTCATCAGCATTACACCCCGAAAAAAGCATGGTTATGGCAAGTATGAGCGATATTTTCTTTTTCATTATCTTTCACCTACCATTAATGTATCGTGAATTCGTAAGGCTCAACGCTGATAACCTTTGATATATTACCGAAATTATAATAACAGCCAGTTTTGGGTGCGTCTTTCTGCTGAACAAACAGCTTGTCAAATGTGAGTGTAGCAATATAGTACTCATCCTCGCCAATGAGATCGTCAAGTGCCGTATTATATTCCATAGCGATCGCACTTACATCATTATTTTCGTTGAAACCACCACGATAAGGGAAATCATTAGTTTCGCTGTTGCCGATATAAATGCTTATAGTATCTCCGCCTTCATAAAGACTGTTTTCCTCATCCTGTGCAATAACAGTAAAATTGTTGCTGGGCGTATTATTGAAGCTTATTGGCAGATCGGCAATACTGTCAGGGAATGGACAAAATACAAGATCGCCTTTTTGCAAAAAGTCAAGCACGTCAGTTTCGGGACATCTGTGTATTATTCCCGTCAGAGTCAGCTCGCCGCCAAGCCTCATCATTTCAGAAAAAACAACGCCCTCATCTCTCACATATCTGCAAAAAGCGGCTTCGACTACCAGATCTTCAGCAAAATGATCTCCGACCTTGATGAATTGATGTTCGGCAAGTGACACTCTTTCATTTGCTATATCATAAAGCTCCTGTAATGATTGGCTTTTTGCATAATAATCCGATGTTGTTCTTGCAACTACAGCATCATTTATCTCGTAATATTCTGCTTTTTCATAATGCTCGTCAAGATATTCATTAAGGTCTGCTATGTGCTGCGGCTGCTCTCCACTCTGAAACTCAATTATATCTACAGTATCATCCTGAGCGGAACAAGCAAATACCTTTCCCGTCAGCGGGTCGAGCGTAAATTCAATATAGTTATACCTATACCGATCAAGGTGGAATGCCTGTGCGGTGTCGCTTTCGATATCAAGCGCCAAAAGGTAAACATCAGGTGAATAGCCTGCTTGTATATAAAGACGACCGCCGAAAAAGCCAAGCAACTCAATGTGACCGGTATGAAGTCCGTCGAGGTTATAGATTTTAGTCTGTTCAGTGTTATTGTAGCAGATCTGTATTTCAGTACCTGTTGCGCTTGCAGTGTATGCGGAGTTCTTTGCTGTGTTGTAAAAAAACTCGGATAATTGCTTGAAATCTGATTCGGGTATATTGGTGTTGTATTCCTGAGTGATGATGTTAAACGAGTGATAACTATGAGTTTCATAGCTGTAATATGCAATGGAGTCGCCTGTCAACTTCTGCTCTGTGCAATCCTGATATCCGTAATAAATATCAGTCATAAAATTCTCGCCTGTATCGAAATAATATACCTCGATAACATTATCCCTGTCGGAATACAGCGTATATTTGTCCGAAATATAGTGCACCCTGCAATAATATTTCGTATCGGTGAGCTTAACTAGCTCTCCTCCTGTTCTGGGCAGGCTGTATAATCCATCACCTGTTGCAATTATGAAATTCTCGCCCGTATAGTCGTAGTGAAGGCTGCATAGATCATAATCGCCCTCCAATATGTGATCGGTCACCTTGCCGTCCTTTACATAAAACAGCCTTGTGTAATAGCACTCGCTTCCGGGCATATCGGTGTTGAGGATATATGCCGCACTGCACAGCCAATCGGCATAGTCACTGCCAATATAAAGCTCGTCAAAGTCAATATAGCTGTAATTATGCGCAACAGCATCCTTGTGAAGCTCTTCGGGAAATCTCTCGGCAAGGTTTCTGGCAGCTTCATAATCATACAGCTGAGTTATATCAACGGGTGTATCATAGCCTATCTGCTCTTCAATAGCAGCATAAAAATGCTCCTCAGACATACTCCGCATCACATCGGCTTCTGAAAAGTGCACAGGAGATATGTTATCGCTCTGCGACACATCGGGCTCGTCTGTTTCCTCTATCGGTGCGACGGTAGTGGTTGCCGCTGTGGTCGTTGCTGCTGTTGTTGTGGAAGCCGTTGTTGAGGTGATGGTAGTCACCTCAACTGTTTCGACGGCTACTGTCGCAGTCTGTTCGTCAGTTATATCTGAATTCACTGCGTTGTCCGCACAGGCTGTAAGCAGTGCGAGGGAAAGCAGAAGTGCAAGCTTTCTTTTCATATATATTCTCCTGTTGGTAGGTTACGGCATCTTGAAATATATGTATTCCTTTGCATTGTCGTGTGTATCAAGCTTAATTTCAACTCTGCACAGGTCGCCTTTTTCAGGCTCACAGATACCAAGCACCTTTGTTATGTACTCCTTGAAAGTCATTGAGGATATTTCAGCAAATTCTTCACCGTAAAGCTCAGCGAGTTCTTCGTCATTTTTCATTTCTTCAAAGTATTCCTCATACTCTTCAAGCATATCGCTGTAATCCACCAGCTTTATCTCTATCGTTTCACCAAATGCGACCTTAACATCATAGCAATCTTCACTCATATACATCGTGCTGTTGTTGCTATCGTTCATTATTGTCATTTCGCCGATGTAGCTTATCGTGACTGTCTCTTCATTCCATATATTGTTTGTAAGTGACAGAACTATATCCCCATCTTCCAGCTTTGCTGTCACCATCTCAGGGAAGTAATGCAGGCGCTCCTCCGGCACTTCGATAACCTCTGCTGTACAGGAAAACTCCTTGCCCTCAGCGATGAGCTTCAATGTGTATTCGCCTGTGATAAACTCACCTGAAATATCATCAGATGTGATTATTACTGTTTTCGATTCACCACTGTTAAGTTTATCAACACTTACATCACAAAGCTTTTCCTGACCAAAATATAGCTCCGTCACGGGAAAAGCCACAGACATTCCTGTATTGCTTACCTCAAACTGAATCGTATTGCTGCCGCTGGGGTACTGCTCTGAAGTAACATCAAGACTGACCGCCGCCTTTGTGCCATAGTAAAAGCCGCCGTATACCGTCTTTCCGTTTGCGGTTGTCTTTATGCGGTAGAGTGACATTTCATCTGATGTTATGCCTGCAGTGCTGAAATGAAGTTCATCATGAGAATTATTGTCTATGGTCTTGTCGGGTAACATCCCGCTCGTGACAGTCTCCCACTCGCTGCCATTTTTGCGCTGTATCTCATACTCACCGCCAACGGTAACAGATTCTGCGGTGTTATTCCAGAAATAGCAGATGATCTCGCTGTCCCCAGATGTATAACATCGCAGCGCATCAGGCAGATAAAAACGCTGCGAGTACATACGGTAGCTTGCATCCTCGCCCTCAGATATATCTGCATGTGAGGTGTTGCTCTTATCGATAAACAGGTATTCTTCAACATATACAATTCCGCCTTCGCCATTGTCAACGGGTTTCAGTATCGCTCCGCTGTCAGAAAGCTGAAGTCTTATACTCTCGTCAAACTCACCGTAGATGTAGATCTCAGCGTTATCTTCCCATGGTGTGCCGTTGATATCCATACAGCGAACATCGTATTTCGAGCCGTGTTCATCAGTGGCAATCCGTATAGCATAATCGGGATTTCCGTCATGGTTATAGTCATCAAACTTCAGTGAAAAGCCATCCCGGTAAGTCATCACCACTGCACCGCTGCCATCTATATAGTCAACAGGAGAGCTATACTTGCCGTCCATATTACTATCATAGAAATACTGGTGCATATCAGTTGTAACATACTCGCCCTCATAGGTTGGCTTGTCACTGTTGCCCACATCCATAAATACGACATTTCCGTTTGCAAGCATCATCACATTATGCGAGAAACGATAACGGCACAGATGAGAGCTGAGTCCCTTGTCAAGCCACTCAGCAACGTTCTCCTTGTCGTTCATGAAGTCATAGAATGTCTTGTATTTCATCTCGTTTTCGCTTATGCCGAAAAGTCCGTCTTTAAGTCTGTCGGAAGTCAGCATTGCAAATGCTTTATCGTAATCGATCAGCGTGCATATGCCATTCTCCCAACGAAAACGAGCCAGTACTCCGGGGCCGAAATAGTAGTGATAAAATGTGTCGTAAGTTCCACTTGCATAGAATGCGGTGCTGTCATCCTTGGTGGGAGTGTCAAATCCAACATAGCATACGAACTCCCTGCCACCGTTGACGAAGCCGTCGCCATGGAACACTCTGTTATCTGCCAGATCATCCACAAAGGAGTAGCTTTCAAGGTGATACCTGCCTTCCTCGTTTGGGAGCGTATCCAGCCACTGTGCAACGATCTTCCGTGCGGTATCAAGATACTCCTGCTGATTTTTTGGCTCATCGCACTGTAC
>JAZSEG010000196.1:0-7229 GCA_045531575.1 Oscillospiraceae bacterium
TTCTCCAATAAGGCACTCGCCGTCGGTATGCACGAGTATCTGATAGGTGATGTCGGTATCGTTCCGTACACGGTAATCAAGATAGTTGTACATGATCGAGGTACCCGTGCCGAAAGGCACCTTCCTGCCGAAATCGGGGAAAAGGTCGTATCTGTCGTGGTGGTGATGCTCGGTTATCGTCAGCTCGGAATGCAGCACCATCCAGTGGATGAGGTTGGAAAACTGGCATAGTCCGCCGCCGATGCCCTCGGACGGACGGTTGCCCTTTATCACCATGCCCTCCACAAAGCCACGCTTCCTGCTGTCCCTGCCGACCAGCCGCCAGAAAGAGAATGTCTCCCCCGGTCTGATAAGGATGCCGTCGATGCAGGGAGCGGCAATCGCAAGGTTTATCGCCTTGTTTTCCTGCAGCCGCATATCCACCTTGCCCAGCCTGCGGCGTATCAGCGACTTATGCTCGAAAACAAGCTCCGAAAGCGGCTGCGTGCTGCGCTCGGTTGCGAAACGTTCCTTGCCGAAGAAGTCCTTAAGCCTGCGCTGCAGGATGTTCTTTTCCACCGCTATCCTGTAGGTCAGCGGCGATATCTCGCAGAAAAGCTTTCTTGCCATCTGTTATTCCTCGTCAACTCTTATTCCTGCCTGCGCAGTCTCAGGAGACTCGGTCTCGGGAGATTCGGTCTCGGGAGACTCAGTCTCTGCGCTGTCCGCTGTTGCTACTTCCGCTGTAGGCTCGGACTCCTCTGTGGGGGCAGACTCCTCTGTGGGAACAGTTTCCTCTGTCGGTGCAGCCTCCTCAGTAGGCTCCGCAAGCCTCGGATACATCGTGCCATCCCTGTTTAGGGTGTTGTATATCTCCCACAGCGCAATGCGGTAAGCGTATGGGGAGAGATGTATGCCGTCGCCGCCGTCAAGCTGATTATTCAGCATGCCCTTGTCATTCAGCATGAGCTTTCCATAGTCCACATAGTAAACTCTGTCGGGATACTCCGCTGCAAGCGCCTGCAGCTCCGCATTGAAATAATCTATGCGCTCGTTGGAGGTAAAGTTGCTGCGCACGGGGGTCATGGCGCAGAGATACACCACCGCCTCGCTGCCCGAAAGAACTCTGTCAACTATCCTTGCATAGTTTTTGTGATAATCCGAGGGGTGTATCATGTTTATATCGTTCATGCCCATGGAAAGGAATACCAGCTCAGGCTCGGTGCGGCTTAAAAGCTCCTCAAGGTGCAGCTCCTCGTTCTTTTTGCCGTATGTAAAGGTGTATTCATCGAAATTGCGTGTACCCATGCTGCCGTTTGCATAGACGTGCGCAAAGCTTATTACATTGTATGTGCCGAAGCCCTTGCAGATGCTGTCGCCGATGAAGATGCTGCGCTCCACATACTCCATCTGTGCCTCGGTGAGATAATATGCGCCGTAGTCGATGGGGTCAGGCTCCTCGGCAGGCTCAGGCTCGGTCTGCACTGTGGCGGCAGAGGTCGCCGTGGTGGTAGCTTCGGTCACGGCAGGCTCGGTGGCGGGTGCAGTTGTTGCAGGGGCAGGCTCGGCGGTCTGCTCCTCTGCGGTAGAGTGGGAGGGCTCAGGCTCCTCGGCAGGCTCTGTATGCTGCTCCGTAGCGCTGCTGACAGGGACAGATACCACAGGCGGCTCTATCACTCTCGGCTCATCCTTCGCACATCCCGACATTATTAAAACCGCTGCAAGAGCGGCGGATACTTTTATGCTTTTCATTGTTTCTGACCTCTATATCAAGCCATTCGGCAAATTAATTTGTACAACATAATTATCATACTACAACCGCCGACAAATTGCAATACTTTTCGACAAAATATCACAAAAAAACCGCCGCCGTTTTCACATTCGGCAGCGGTCTCATGTCAAATTATCATGTAAGGCTCAGGGCATACTCCACAGCCTCGTCAAGAGTTCCCTGCGGCAGTGCGGAATAATCTGCCTGCTGCGGATTCTCCAGCCACTCAGGCACGAGGAACACCTTCATTCCTGCGTTTACGGCGGCCATATCATCCTGCACGCTGTTGCCGATCATGATGCACTCCTCAGGCTTGACGCCCAGCTTGTCCATGATCTCCCTGAAATAACCGGGGAACGGCTTGCAGTATGTACTGTTATCGTAATGTGTGACATGGTCGAAATCCTCGGGGGAAAGACCCACCCAGGCCATGCGTGTGTTCATGCCGTCTGAGGGGAACAGCGGATTTGTCGCCAGCACCACCTTCAGACCCTTTGCACGCAGCTTCTCGATAAGCGGCTTTCTGTCCACGGCGTATTTCACGATGCACTGCGCCTTGTTGAACTCCTTTGTATAGAACTCGTCGCACAGCGCCTTTGCATCGGGCAATCCCTCGTTCATGGAGTTGAATACCTCCCAGAACACCTCGGAATTAAGCTTCGAGCCGTCGTTCTTTATCATAGCCTTTGTGCCTGCCCAGATGGACTTCACTGTATGCTCGGGATCATAGCCGAGGGGCGCAAGCTTCTTGCAAAGCTCGCCGAAATATACCTTGATGAACTCCTCCTGCTCAAAGGGGATAAGAGTTCCATCCATATCAAACATTACTGTTGTTATCATCCGATTTCCTTTCTGCCTTGCGCTTTGCGATAATCTCACGCTGTCTTGCAAGCTTCTTTTCATAGGAAGCTATTGCGTCGTCATCCGCACGGTATATCGTCCTTGCGGCTGTCCATAGTGTAGCGCTCGCCTTCTTGCAGCTGAGCTTCACAAGGAACTTTCCGTGCTGCTCGCACTCGGCAATGACGGACTTTCTTCCGCCGCCGAAGCTGAGCCATTCCTGCGACTTCATCAAGCCTTGACAATCGGGGCATGGGATATCCCTCACCCTTGCATCGGACAGTATCAGCTTATAATCGGTGATGTTCTTGATAACGTCACGGCGCAGCGGCACTCTCGCACCTGCGGACATGGAGGAATATTCCGCCAGACCCTTCTGCATATCCAGCCTGCGGCATATCTCATAAGTAAACCATGCATCGTTCATTGCGTCATGCGCCTGGATATCGAGGGATATCTGCAGACGCTCAGCCGCATCAGACAGCGCCCACTGGGTGCGCTCGTTGTCGATCTGGTTCTTGTATATCAGCTGCAGGTTGATGTAATCACTGCCCCATGAGGGGTCAAAGCCGTGCAGCGCCATGTTGTCGGACAGCATCGCCACATCGTCAAAGCCCCATGTGATGAAGCGGAAATCATCGCCGCACCACTCCTTGAAGCGCAGGAAAGCCGAGGGGAACTTCTCCCCCTTTGCAAGCTGCGCATTAGTGATGCCCGTGATCTTCTCCACATGGCGGTTCATCCTGCGGTAATATTTCGGGGCGATGTTTATCTTCATCTTATCGATCAGATTGAAGTTATCGTCCGTCTTTACGGCGCCGATCTGGATGATCTCGCCACGAAGTATCACAGGCGACTGCACCATCTTCGAGCGATCCAGCGCCTGATTCCATTCCATATCAAGAATGATATAGTTCATTATTTCACGATCCTTTTGATAATGAGGAATTAGGAATGAGGAATTAGGAATTATTGTGTCGCCTACGGCGACGAATCAAAATGACGGCTACGCCGTAACGTTAACAAATTCCTGATTAAGCTTTGCAGCCGCTTTGAAATCCGTCTGCGAAGCACACACCGAAATTCCTAATTCCTAATTCCTAATTGCTTTGCTACAAGCTCCGCTTGTATCAAAGCATAAGCTTTCCGCCTACTGCTTCCTTGCGCCACTCAACGAAGTCGTCGTAGGTGCCCATTCTGTCGAAGCAGCCTGTTTCAGTGATCTCGATGATGCGGTTTGCCGCTGTCTGCAGTATCTCGTGGTCGTGGGAAGCAAAGAGGATGTTGCCCTTGAACTCGGAAAGACCGTTGTTTACAGCGGTGATGCTCTCGAGGTCGAGGTGGTTGGTGGGTCTGTCGAGAATGAGCACGTTGCTCTGGAACAGCATCATTCTGGAGAACATGCAGCGAACCTTCTCACCACCCGAAAGCACGTTTACGGGCTTGAACACGTCGTCGCCGCTGAACAGCATACGTCCGAGGAAGCCACGCAGATAGCTTTCGGTCTCATCCTTGGAATACTGGCGCATCCAGTCGAGGATGGAAAGCTGGCAGTCGTTGAAGAATGCACTGTTGTCATTCGGGAAATAGCTTACGGAGGTGGTGCTTCCCCACTTATAGGTGCCTTCATCAGGCTCCAGCTCGCCCATGAGTATCTTAAACAGCGTGGTAACGGCGATCTCGTTGTTGCCGACGAAAGCGATCTTGTCGTTCTTGCCGACGGTGAAGCTGACATCGTTCAGCACCTTCACGCCGTCCACGGTCTTGGAAAGACCCGATACCTGCAGGATATCCTTGCCCACCTCACGCTCCATATCGAAGCCGATGTAGGGATATTTTCTGCTGGATGCAGGCAGTTCCTCGACGGTCAGCTTGTCGATAAGCTTGCGGCGGGATGTAGCCTGCTTGGACTTGGATTTGTTTGCGGAGAAGCGTGCGATGAAGTTCTGCAGTTCCTTTATCTTCTCCTCTGCCCTCTTGTTCTGCTGCTTTATCATGCGCTGGATGAGCTGAGAGGACTCGTACCAGAACTCGTAGTTACCAACGTACATCTTGATCTTGCCGTAGTCGATATCAACAATATGGGTACATACATTATTCAGGAAGTGACGGTCATGGGATACCACGATAACGGTACCGAAATACTCTGCGAGGAAGTCCTCAAGCCACGAAACAGCGTCGATATCGAGGTGGTTGGTAGGCTCGTCCATCAGGATGATGTCGGGGTTTCCGAACAGGCACTGCGCCAGCAGCACCTTTACCTTCTCGTTACCTGTAAGGCTGTCCATCTGCTGATAGAGTATCTCCTCGGGAAGTCCCAGACCCTGAATGAGCTTGGATGCGTCGGACTCAGCCTCCCAGCCGTTCAGCTCTGCGAACTCTGCTTCAAGCTGTGCAGCCTTGTCGCCATCCTCATCAGAGAAATCCTCCTTGGCGTAGAGGGCGTCCTTCTCCTGAATGATATCGTACAGGCGCTTGTTGCCCATGATGACGGTATCCTGCACGGTGTACTGGTCGTATGCGTAGTGATCCTGCTTCAGCACGCTCATGCGCAGCTCGTCAGGCATGGAAACGCTGCCCTTTGTAGGCTCCAGCTCGCCGCACAGCGCTCTCAGGAATGTGGACTTGCCCGCACCATTTGCGCCGATAACGCCGTAGCAGTTGCCGGGGGTGAACTTCAGATCAACATCCTTGAACAGAAGCTGCCCGCCGAAGCTGATACTTAAATTTGAAACTGTTATCAATGTATTGTCTCCCTTCGGGCGATAATAATGAGGAATGAGGAGTGAGGAATGAGGAATTATGGTGCGGCTTCGCCGCTTATCACAAATCACTCCTACACTCTACTGCTCATTTATTATCTTTCATCGTTTTAGTGATAGCTGACAGTATCTTCTTTATTTCTGAACAATCAGCAATCAAAGAATTATATTCATTTTCAGCAATGTACTGACTCAAACACAACAATTCAAGCCAATATTCCGTTTCGGCGCATTCCTTGAAAGCAATATACATCTTTGCAAGGAAATCATTGTTACTCATGGCACATTCTGCCTCCGCAATGTTTGCGCCGATGCTTGTACCGCAACGTAATATCTGCTTTGATATCACTGTCTCATTTTTCTCGGAATTCAGGTATTTATATAATCGGATGACTCTTAATGCAAAAGCTTTACTTTTATCAAATACAACATTATCTTTCATTACAGTCACCTATGAAAAAGGAATCTCTCTGCAGCGAAGCCGCATTTCAAATATGTCTGCGTCAGCAGACACCGAAATTCCTCATTCCTCACTCCTCATTCCTAATTAAAGTGCCGCAAATGCCTGCTCGATGTCGGCGATGATGTCGTCAACGTTCTCGAGACCTACGGAGAAGCGGATGAGGCCGCCGTCGATGCCTGCTGCCACGAGCTGCTCATCGGTGAGCTGACGGTGGGTTGCAGATGCGGGATGCAGAACGCAGGTGCGGATATCTGCAACATGCACCTCATTGGAAGCAAGCTTCAGGCTGTCCATGAACTTTACAGCTGTGTTTCTGCCGCCCTTGATGGAGAAGGAGATAACGCCGCTGGTGCCGAGGGGCATATACTTCTTTGCAAGTGCATTCTGCTTGGAGGAAGCCAGTGCGGGATATGTCACGAACTCAGCCTTACCGCTCTTCTCGATGTACTCGGCAACCTTGATAGCGTTCTCGCAGTAGCGCTGCATACGAACAGCAAGGGTCTCCAGACCGAGGTTGAGAAGGAAGGAGCTGTGCGCTGCGGGGTAGCAGCCGAAATCTCTCATAAGCTGCATTCTTGCCTTTACAATGTAAGGAGCGAATGCGTAATCTCTTGTGTAAACAGTGCCGTGGTAGCTGTCGTCAGGCTCGGTCATGCAGGGGAACTTACCGCTTGTCCAGTCGAACTTGCCACTGTCAACGATAACACCGCCTACCTGTACTGCGTGACCGTCCATGTACTTGGATGTGGAGTGGATAACGATATCAGCGCCCCACTCGATGGGTCTGCAGAGGATGGGTGTTGCGAATGTGTTATCGATGATGAGCGGAACGCCGTGTGCGTGTGCGACCTTTGCCCACATCTCGATATCAAGAACAGTGATGGCAGGGTTTGCGAGAGTCTCGCCGAAAACTGCCCTGGTGTTCTCCTTGAATGCTGCTGCAAGCTCTTCCTCGGTAGCGTCATGCTCAACAAAGATGCACTCGATGCCCATTCTCTTCAGTGTAACGGCAAACAGATTGATGGTGCCGCCGTAAATGGAGGAGGATGCGATGAAGCTGTCGCCTGCCTGACAGATGTTCAGGATAGAGATAAGGGACGCAGCCTGTCCGCTGGATGTACACATAGCAGCAACGCCGCCCTCCAGTGCTGCGATCTTCTTTTCAACGCAGTCGGTGGTGGGGTTCTCGAAGCGGGAGTAGATGAGGCTCTTGGTGGGGTCGTCAAATACTGCTGCAACATCATCGGTGGAATCATAAACGTAAGTGGTGCTCTGAACGATGGGCATTACTCTGGGCTCGCCGTTCTTGGGGGTATAGCCTTCATGCAGGCACTGGGTCTCGATCTTCATAATCTTATTTCCTTTCTTTTATCCGCTTTGCGGAGATATTTTATAAAGTCGGATCGTAGCCATG
>JAZSEG010000221.1:0-3104 GCA_045531575.1 Oscillospiraceae bacterium
GTGAATTCAGCGATGATATCGCCGTTCTTCACCTCGTCGCCGTCCTTGAAGCTGCACTCTATCTTCATATCGGGATCAAGGATGGTGAACACCCTCAGCGCCACCTCAAGACCTGCCACAACGCCGCTTGCCTTTGCAACAAAGTATGCGGAGGAGATGCTGTCCTCGGGGATGAGCAGGTCAGCAGTGCTGTCGATATAGTTGATATCCTCATTCAGAGCGGTCTTTATGATATCATCAACGTAAAAGGGGAGAAGTATCATTGTTCTTTGTCCTTTCTTACCATGACTTCTGTCAGGATTATGTATGCAACGGTCACTAGCGATTTTGTTTCCACAAAAGCAGCGGTAACTGCGTAATTTCCCTGTTCGAGCATGTTTTTAAGCTCAGTTATTCTTGCAAGACCCTTTTCAGCCTCCTCGTAATTCGGGTGGATGAAATAAGCCTTCTGCATTATATGGCGCACCTCAGTCTTTATTCCTGTGGGGAGTGGTTCGCCCTCAGGGCTGCTCATGGCGTATTCGACAAATTCCGCACCGCCCACGCACTTGTTGAGATTGATGTCCTCTGCAATAAGGCGTGAGAACACCAGCGCCTCCAGAAGCGAGTTGCTGGCAAGCCTATTTTTGCCATGTACGCCGGTATGGGAGCATTCGCCCGCAGCGTACAGACCCTTGATGTTTGTGGCACCCTTGCCGTCAACGTTGATGCCGCCCATCAGGTAATGCTGGCAGGGATATATCGGGATGGGACCCTTTGTCATATCGTAGCCTTTTTCCAGCACCTTGTTGTAGATCATCGGGAAGTGTCCCTTGACGAATTCGGGGTCTTTGTGGGAGATATCCAGCCAGAATTCCGAGCTGCCTGTCAGCTTCTGCTCCTCTATGATGCATTTGGATACCACGTCACGGGGGGCAAGCTCCTTGCGCTCAGGCTCATACTTATGCATGAAGCGCTCTTTGTTGCAGTTGAGGAGATATGCACCCTCGCCACGAACAGCCTCGGACACTAAGAAGCACTCTCTGTTCTCCTTATCTGCATAAGCTGTGGGATGGAACTGCACATAGCTGAGATTCTTTATCTCGGCGCCGAGATTATATGCAAGCTGTATGCCGTCGCCTGTTGCGATGGCGGAGTTTGTGGTGAAATCGTACACTCTGCCGATGCCGCCTGTCGCCAGTATCACAGAGTTTGCGCAGTAGTATTCATGCTGCTCTCCGCAGAGGATATCGGCAAAGAAGATGTCGTTTTCCCTTTCAAGGCGGCAGAGAACGGAATTGTTTACAACGGTGACATTCTTCAGCTTCTGCACCTGCTCGATGAGGCTCGTTTCGATCTCATATCCTGTGGAGTCCTTGTGATGAGCGATACGCCTGCGTGAGTGGCCGCCCTCCATCGTAAGGGAGATGTTACCGTCATCCTTGTGGTCGAATTCCACACCGTATACGTCCTGAAGCTTCTGCACGTCAGTAGGACCCTGCTCCACAAGAATGCGCACATTATCGAGGTTGTTCTCATAATGTCCTGCTATCAGGGTATCCTTAATATGCAGCTCGTAGTTGTCGTTCTCCTTATCCATTACAGCAGCAACGCCGCCCTGCGCAAGTGCAGAGTTGCACAGCGTAAGCTCCTTCTTGGAGAGCATCAGTATGCTCATGGAGGGATCGAGATTGAGCGCAGCGTAGATACCCGAAATGCCTGTACCCACTATCATTACATCAAATCTGCGGAATTTCAAAGCCATCAGCCTTTCTTTCGGAGCGTGTCCGTTTTTTATATGTCACCCTTGACATGAGGGGGAAAAATCTGTATAATACTTGTATGTGTGTAAAACTGGCTTACTGCGCTGCATTCTCACGCAGGGCAGGGAAGATGCCGACACTCCGTTACAGTAATCGGCTGTTCAAAAAGGAGTATATATGGAAGAAAAAGTATTGACAAAAGCCATCTTAGTCAGCGCCGATACAGGCGATTATGACTGTGATGCATCCATGGATGAACTTGCAGAGCTTGCTTCCACTGCGGGAGCAGAGGAGCTTGCAAGAGTTATCCAGAAGCGTGACGCTTATGAGAGCGCCACCGTTATCGGTGAGGGCAAGCTAGAAGAAGTGAAGGAGCTTTGCACGAATCTCGGCGCAGAGCTGCTTATCTTTGATTGCGAGCTTACAGCCTCCCAGATAAGAAACATTGAGGAAGCAACAGATGTGCGAGTTATCGACCGTACCATGCTTATCCTTGATATCTTCGCAGGAAGAGCGGTATCCCGTGAGGGTAAGCTGCAGGTAGAGCTTGCGCAGCTGAGATATCGTCTGCCGAGACTTATGGGCATCGGCGCTTCGCTTTCAAGGCTTGGAGGCGGTATCGGCACAAGAGGCCCGGGTGAGACTCAGCTGGAAACAGACCGCCGTCACATCCGCCGCCGCATCGATAAGCTCTCGGCAGAGCTGAAGGAGCTTGAAGAGCGCCGTGGCTACACAAGAAACCGCCGCAAGAAGGACAGCGTTCAGGTGGGTGCCATCGTCGGCTACACCAACGCAGGTAAATCCACACTGCTTAACCATCTCACAGGTGCAGGAGTGCTTGCAGAGGATAAGCTGTTCGCTACCCTCGATCCCA
Source organism: Oscillospiraceae bacterium (assembly GCA_045531575.1). Lineage (GTDB taxonomy): Bacteria > Bacillota > Clostridia > Oscillospirales > Ruminococcaceae > CAG-115. The sequence goes on from JAZSEG010000221.1 coordinate 2,617, forward strand.
CATCCCGTTCTATCGAGCTTCCTGATGGAAGAAATCTGCTGCTGGTCGACACGGTAGGTCTTATCAGACGTCTGCCGCATCATCTTGTAGAGGCATTCAAATCCACGCTTGAAGAGGCTGCCTGCGCGGATATCATAATCCACGTCTGCGATGCATCCGATCCTGAAGCTGCGGAAAAAGCCGATGTAACTCTCAAAACGCTTGCTGATCTTGGTGCAGCGGAGATACCTGTAGTTACAGTCCTCAACAAATGCGACAAGCTGGAGGAGAATATCCCCGAGAATGACAGCACGGTGAAGATAAGCGCACTGAAAGCGCAGGGAATCGACCGTCTTTTGGAGGTCATCGCAAAGAATCTTCCCGAAACGGCAAAGCGAATGAAGCTGCTGCTGCCGTATGCCAAGGGAGGACTTACAGCGGTCATCCGTGAGAACGGAAAGATATTCTCCGAGGAGTACACCGAAAACGGCATCCTCGTTGACGCACTG
>JAZSEG010000046.1:0-3101 GCA_045531575.1 Oscillospiraceae bacterium
ATGACGATAAATGCAGCTGCGGCAGGGAAGATGAAGTAATTCTTCCTCAGCAGGAAAAAGGTGTAGTAGAGACCTTTCATCGCTTACGCCTCCTTTACATAATACACCATTATCTCGTCGATGGTGGGTACATCAGCCACGATATCGGGGTACTTTTCGGCGGCGGTGGTCAGCACCTCGCAGGTGAAGCGTGTGGTGCGCTTGCCGATGATATCCTCGGGGTCGATTAGGGAGAGCTGTTCCTCGGTGCATTTCAGGATGCGGTATTTCTCGTGCATCTCGTTGCGCTCCTCGGTGAAGATAAGCTCGCCCTTATGGATGAAGGTTATGTAGTCTGCGATATGCTCGAGGTCGCTGGTGATGTGGGTGGAGAGCAGGATGGAGTGCGTTTCATCCTGCATGAATTCGAGGAAGATATCCAGTATCTCGCTGCGCATCACGGGATCGAGGCCGCTTGTAGGCTCGTCAAGCACGAGAAGCTGCGGAGCGTGGGAGAGCGCAGCGGCGATGGAAAGGCGCATCTCCATACCGCGGGAGAAGGTCTTGAACTTCTTCTTCAGCGGCAGCTCGAAGCGCTTCATGTAGCCGAAAAAGGTCTCGCTGCTCCAGTTTTTATAGATGTGGGACATCACCTTGTCAAGCTGCATGGCGTTGAGCTGATCGGGGAACACCAGTCCGTCGAACACCACGCCGATCTTCTCCTTTGTTTCGTCCGAGAGGGCGGCGGCATCCTCGCCGAGGACTGTCACAGAGCCTGCGGTGGGCTTCATCAGACCCAGTATCGCACGGATGGTGGTGCTCTTGCCTGCGCCGTTCTCGCCGATAAAGCCCATTACAGTGCCGCAGGGAACGCACAGGTCGATATCCTTCAGCTGAAACTGGTGGTATTTCTTGCAGAGTCCCTTGATCTCGATACAGTTTTCCATGTTGTTTCCTCCAATATATACATAATATTACAAAATATTCCTTTTTCTTCGTGCAGTGTCCCGAGGGACAGCCTGCTTATTCCTCCAGCAGGATGGTCAGCATTTCCTGCACCTCATCGGTGCTGATTCCGCTCTTTCGTGCGATATCCACGGCGGCGGACAGGTGCTTTTCGATCTCACGCAGGTTCTGCTCCCTCAGAAGCTCGGGATCCTGCGCAGCAATGAAGCTGCCCCTGCCCGTGAAGGACTCTATCATGCCCTCGGCTTCCAGTATCTCATACGCACGCTTTGTGGTGATGACGCTCACACGGAGATCCTGCGCTAGGTTTCGCATGGAGGGGAGTGCGTCGCCCTCCTTCAGCGTGCCGTTCATTATCATAGCCTTGATCTGATCGGAGATCTGCTCATAGATCGGTACGCCTGCGCTGTTTGTTATTATAATATTCATCTGTTTCCTCATTTCAGCGAAATGTTGCTAATGTGTATATCTGATATATACAATATATCATCTTTGATATACTTTGTCAAGAGTTTTTCCGTGTTTTTTTAAAAAATTTATAAAATCACAAAAATGTATCAAAAAATGCTTGACAACCACAAGTTTCTTGTGATATACTGTTCATACAGCGAAAAGCACATGAACAAAGGGAGGCGATGGCAGTGGCTGATATAATGGCGGTGCTTGAAAGAGCAAGGTGCTATGAGCAGGAAGTTCTGGTAAGTCTTGAGCATATCGAGCGCCTGCACAGGATCGCTAAGAGAGGCTCATCCAATTCGGAGCGTGCGCTGCAGATTGCGGAAAAGCTTGAAGCGCTGGAGCGTGCGCTGAATACCCAGGTGGACAGAACGGTGGACGCAAAGCTGGAGGCTTACGATTATATAAGCATTCTTGAAGGCGAGGAGCGGAGCGTTATCGAGCGGTATTACATCCTTGCGATGTCATGGCGTGAGATAGCGGACAAGATGTACATGAGCGACAGGCGTGTTTTCCTGCTGCGCAGCAGTGCGCTGGAGAAGTTAAGGGAGCATTTCGGCGGCGTGCCGAGAAGGTGCGATCCGCTGCGGATAAGAGAGCAGCAGAGAGGATAAGGAGGAAATTATGGGCATCGGAAGAAGGATACGCATCCTGAGGGAGCGGGCGTGCCTCACACAGGAGGAGCTTGCCGAGATGATAGGCGTAACGCCGTCCTCGGTGGGAAATTACGAGCGGGAGGTCAGCCACCCGAGGGAGGAGGCTCTCTACCGCATATTCGACGCACTGAAGTGCGAGCCGAACGAGCTTTTCGCCGACTGCTACGAGAACACCTCGGGAGAGAGTGAGCATTTAGAGAAATATCGTGCATTGGACAGCTACGGCAGGGAGCTTGTGGACGCCTGCACGGATATCGAGTACCGCCGCTGCACCGAGGAGAGCGGCATGGATACTATAATGATAGCGGCAAGAAACGGCGGCGAGCCGAGAACTATAAAGGTGAAGAAGCGCAGGGGCGTGAGTATTCTGGACAAGCCCGATTACGACGGAGGCAGACGATGACGGCGGCAGAGGTGCTGATGCAGGCAGGAACTGCGGCTCTGCCTGTTGACCTGAGTGCGGTAGCGGCGGCGCATGATATCAAGGTTGTCAGCTATGAGAGCTGCGCAGATTATCTCGGGATGAGCGTGCAGCAGCTGTATGAGGAGATAAGTCCGCTGGGCTTCAGCTTCCGTGAGGGAGAGCGCTGCATTGCGGCGATAAATCACAATGCCTGCGGAGGTCTGCGGCGCCGCTGGACGATGGCGCATGAGCTGGCGCATATCTTTCTCGGACACATCGGCACGGATATAAAGCGCATGGAGGAGCGCTGCGAGCGCTCTGCGGACAGCTTTGCGGCGGAGCTTCTCGCACCGCTCACGGTGCTGCATTTCTGCGGCGTATCCTCGGCAGCAGAGACAGCACGGCTGTGCGGTCTGTCAAAGCAGGCGGCGGAGATACGCTTCAGGCAGCTGCAGGAGCTGCGCAGGAAAAGCTCGGCGCTGTACAGGCAGGGGAAGGGAACAGCTTTCTTGCAGTGCGAGAGCGACAGGCAGCTTTATGAGCGCTTCCTGCCGTTCATATCGGAGTACATCACAAGGCGCTCGGCGCACGATGGCTATGCGGAGCATCTGAGGCACATATCAATGGCATGGAGTTGAATC
>JAZSEG010000101.1:0-1947 GCA_045531575.1 Oscillospiraceae bacterium
AGCTCCTCTGCCTGCTGAATGACGGATATCGGGTGGCAGAGGTTATCCAGCGGCTTCATGCTGTTGACGTCCACACCGACGCACTGCTGACCGAGGAACTCCGTAAGCTCGGGGTTGCCGCGTCCACGCTTGTGTCCGGGAACGTCAAACGGCACCACACGCATCTGCCTGAACTGTTCGAGAGCCTCGTGAATGGGCGCCCTTGTCTGATCGAGATGTCTGCCTGAAGAAATGCTCATGTCCTGTCTCCTTGCTGTGTAAATAAAAAAGCTGCACTCTGCAAAAATGCATAGCACAGCTTGTGACAATACTTTACCGTATCAGATCGCAGAATGACCCAAACGCCACTGCGACGGTATAATTATTCGGATTTTCAGAGTCTATATAGCAATCACTTTTACTACTCTTATTGACCGTTTCACAAGTATGCACCGAGCGCCATGCTCTTCTGCATTTTTCGGTTATGAAGTAACCAACTTATAAAATTTGAGCTTTTAACTCAATCAATAATGCGGCTTGCACCGCAGATCGGCAGTGGACCCGGCTGTCCGTATGGCCTCGACTCCCTTTGTTCAAAAGGAGTGGTCCTATGGTTGCTGGAAAGACTCCAAAATCCTTCCAAATTTCATTAAGACAGATTATACAATATATTTCTGCTTTTGTCAAGTAGTATTTTAATATTTTATCGCAGAAAAGTGCGGGGGTTCAAATTAATTAGGAATGAGGAATGAGGAATTTCGGTGTCCCTTTCGGGACGGATTAAAATGCGGCTACGCCGCACCGACATTTTTCATTATTCAACATTTATTAATACAGTTTCAGCTGCTCGCATTCGGGGAACTCATGCAGGTATGCGAATATCCTGTCCGTGCGGTATTCGAGACCTGCCTTTTCGCAGGCGCTTGTGAAAACGCTCCACAGCCGCCTGCCGTTCGGCGAGGGTATCTCGTAAGCTGTGCCGAACTCATTTATGTAGCGCTCCTTCAGGTGCGGAAAATGCCTGTCAAGGGCGGCGTAGTAATACTGCCTGTCTCCGTCACGCAGCGTCAGACCGATGCCGAAAGCGAGTATCCCGAAGCAGCCTGCCCGTGCCGCATAGTCCACGATGGCGAGGATATTCTCCTCGGTGTCGTTGATGTAGGGGAGTATCGGGCACATCCACACCACCGTGGGGATGCCTGCCTTTTTCATCTCGCACAGCACCTCAAAGCGCCGTGAGGTCACGCAGACGTTCGGCTCCACTATGCGGCAGAGATCATCGTCGGCGGTGGTGAGGGTCATCTGCACCACGGCTTTCGTGCTGCGGTTTATGTCGCTCAGCAGGTCGATATCCCTCAGCACAAGATCGGATTTGGTCTGCACCGCCGCACCGAAATCGTATTTCCTTATCAGCTCAAGGCACTGACGTGTTATCCGCAGCTCCCTTTCAAGGGGGATGTAGGGGTCGCACATGGCGCCTGTGCCTATCATGCAGCGCTTTCGCTTCGAGCGCAGAGCCGCCTCCAGCAGCTGCGGAGCGTTCTCCTTGACTTCGATGTCGGTGAACTCATGGGTGAATCCGTAGCATACGCTCCTGCTGTCGCAGTAGATGCAGCCGTGGGTGCAGCCCCTGTACACGTTCATTCCGTTGGATGAGGAGAGTATCCCCTTTGCCTGTACCTTATGCATTTTGCTGCTCCTTTTCCTGCTTTATCTCCTGCGGATGCACGGTGTTGCCGAAAATCTCTATCCCGCCGCCGTCTATCTCATAGAGGAAGCCGCTGTAGCTGCCGTCCGCCTGCTTTTCTGCAACGAGCGGCTCGTTGCCGTCCGCAAGGGAGATATAGTCCGCCATAAGTGTTCCGAACCACACCGCAAACACTGCGGAAAGCGCAAACACCACCGCCGTGGCAGTCCGCTTCAGCATTATGGGGATATCCTTGCCGCCGTGAGTCTCGTGAACACGCC
>JAZSEG010000138.1:0-9640 GCA_045531575.1 Oscillospiraceae bacterium
CGTGTCGAATCCGCCGTATCTCACCGCACAGGATATGCGGGAGCTTGACAGAGAAGTAACCCACGAGCCTGAAATGGCGCGTTTCGGCGGCGAGGACGGTCTGGATTTCTACCGTGCGATAATGGCGGGATGGACGGCAAAGCTTGCACATGGCGGCTTTTTCGCCGTAGAGATAGGCATGGGTCAGGAAGAGGATGTTATGCGGATATTCCGTGATAACGGACTCACTGCCGACTGCATAAAGGATCAGTGCGGTATCTACCGTGTGGTCTATGGAAACCGTAAAAAATAACTTAATATATGGAGGAAGATAATCATGGCTATGGATAAGAAAAAGGGCGCAGCCGCTCCCGTTGTGAAGCTGGTTGACCCTGAGGAGAAGAAGAAGGCACTCAAGACCGCTATGGCGCAGATCGAAAAGACCTATGGCGCAGGTGCTATCATGTTCATGGGTGAGAACCGCCACATGGATATCGAGTGCATCAGCACAGGCTCCCTGATGCTTGACCTGGCGCTGGGCATCGGCGGACTTCCCAAGGGTCGTATCATTGAGATATACGGTACAGAATCCTCTGGTAAGACAACCATCTCCCTGCAGGCTGTTGCAGAGGCTCAGAAGGCAGGCGGCACCGCTGCGTTTATCGACGTTGAGCATGCCCTCGACCCCGTATACGCAAAGAAGCTGGGAGTTGATATTGACAGCATGCTGGTATCCCAGCCCGATACAGGTGAGCAGGCTCTGGAGATCATCGAGACACTGGTGCGCTCGGGCGCTATCGACATCATCGTACTGGACTCCGTTGCGGCTATGACCACCCGTGCCGAGATCGACGGCGATATGGGCGACGCTCATGTGGGTGTTCAGGCAAGACTGATGTCTCAGGCACTGAGAAAGCTCACATCCGTTATCAACAAGTCCAACTGTGTGGCGATCTTCATCAACCAGATCCGTGAGAAGATCGGCGTTATGTACGGCAATCCCGAGACCACTCCCGGCGGCCGTGCGCTGAAGTTCTATTCCTCCGTGCGTATCGAGGTGCGCCGCGGCGAGCCTATCAAGGACGGCGCAGAGGTGATCGGTAACCGCACAAAGTGCAAGGTAGTAAAGAACAAGGTAGCACCTCCTTTCAAGACAGCAGAGTTTGATATCCTCTATGGCGAGGGTGTTTCAAAGATGGGCGAGATCGTTGATACTGCAGTTGAGTTCGATATCATCAAGAAGAGCGGCTCGTGGTTCAGCTATGACGATATGAAGATCGGTCAGGGCCGTGATAAGGTGAAGCAGTATCTGATAGAGAACCCCTCCGTCTGCGATGAGGTGGAGAAGAAGATCCGTGAGATGTTCGCAAAGAACAACGCTGCCGAAGAGGCTGCACCCGCAGAGGTCAAGGAAGAGAAGAAGGCTGCTGCAAAGTCTGCTGCGGATGACGATGATTATGCGGAGTTCTCTCCCGAGGATCTTGAATAATGCTGATAACCGAGCTTTCGGTCTTTAAGGGCGATACATACAAGCTGGTGTTGGATGACGATGAGACATTTTTCGTCAACAGCGCCGTGGTATCGGAGTTCCTGCTCAGAAAGGGCGAGGAGCTTTCGGGCGATAAGCTTGCGCAGATACAGCAGGCTGATACAAGGCGCAAGGCTAAGAAGCGTGCGCTGTATCTCCTCGGCACGAAGCAGTATTGCTACAAGGAGCTTTTCGACAAGCTGCGCCGCAGCTACGACGAGGAGACCTCCCGTGAGGCGGCTGACGCCATGCGTGATTACGGCTATGTGAACGACGAGGAATATGCGCCGAAGCTTGCGGAATATCTCATCCGCACAAAGCGGTGGGGCATCCGCAAGGCAAAGTTCGAGATGCTGCACAGAGGGCTTTCCGCAGAGCTTGTGGAGAACGTTCTGGCGGAGTATTCCGAGGATGATATTTCCGAGGAAATAACCGAGCTGCTGGAAAAGAAATACTACAACAAGATAGCCGACTATGACGACCGCCGCCGCACCATTGCCGCTCTGGCAAGACGAGGCTATGATTATGATTTGGTGAAGTGCTGCATAGAAAAGCTGCTGGCTGACGCCGAATATGAGGATTACGAAGAAAACGAGGATTTTTATTGATGGGAAAAAACATTACTAAGGTTGCGATAGTATCATTAGGCTGCGCAAAGAATCAGGTGGACGCTGAGCAGATGATGGCGAAGATCGCAGATAAGGGCTTTGCATTCGTGCAGGAGCCGGGCATGGCTGATATCGTGCTGGTGAACACCTGCGGTTTCATTCAGAGCGCTAAGGAAGAAGCCATCAACTGGATAATGGAGCTTATCGACCTCAAGAACGAGGGTACTATAAAGCACATCGTGGTTACAGGTTGCCTTTCCGAGCGTTACCGTGAGCAGTTCGTGGAGGAGTTCCCCGAGGTGGATGCTGTTGTCGGCATCTCCGATTACGGCAGGATAGGCGATATCCTGCAGCAGGTGGATAACGGCGAGCAGGTGTATGTTTTCGGCGAGAAGGAAAAGCACTCCATGGAGGGCAAGCGCATCATCTCCACACTGCCGCATTATGCGTATCTGAGAGTGGCTGACGGCTGCGATAACTGCTGCACCTACTGCGCAATTCCGCAGATAAGGGGTAGATTCAGAAGCCGTAAGATAGAGGACATCGTTGAGGAGGCAAGGCTCCTCGTGTCCGACGGCGTTAAGGAGCTTATCGTTATCGCACAGGATACCACCCGTTACGGACTCGACCTGTACGGAAAGCTTGCTCTGCCCGAACTGCTTGATAAGCTGTGTGAGATAGACGGCCTTAAGTGGATACGTCTGCTTTACTGCTATCCCGAGCGCATCACAGATGAGCTTATCGACTGCATGAAGCGTCAGGACAAGATAGTGAAGTATCTGGATATCCCCATGCAGCACTGCGACGGTGCTATTCTCAAGAAGATGAACCGTAAGGGTGATGAAAAGTCCCTGCGTGAGCTGGTTGCAAAGTTGCGCCGTGAGATACCGAATATAACCCTCAGAACGACTTTCATCACTGGTTTCCCTGGCGAGACCGAGGAGCAGTTCAACGCTCTGGGCGAGTTCGCAGAGGACATGAGATTCGAGCGCATGGGATGCTTCGCCTACTCCGAGGAGGAGGGCACTCCCGCAGCAGGCTATCACGACATGGTTGACGAAAACGTGCGTGAGCACCGCAAGGACATCCTCGAGGAGCAGCAGGATACCCGTGTCGCTGAGCTTTACGACGGCATGATAGACACCGAGATGGAGGTAGTCGTAGAGGGCTACGACAAGTATCTGGCAGAGGGCGGTCTGTACTTCGGCAGAAGTGCGATGTTCGCTCCTGAGATAGACGGAATGATATACTTCTCCGCACCCAGGGAAATGGGACTGAAGATAGGAGATTTCATCAACATAAAGATCTTCGATGTGATCGACAATAATCTGATTGGAGAAGCGATATGAATCTTGCCAATAAACTTACTCTGATGCGTGTGCTTCTGGTGCCGCTTTTTGTGGTATTCATGATGGTGGACGCAATTCCGATGAACTATCTGTGGGCGCTGGTGGTGTTCGCCGTTGCAAGTATCACCGATCTGTTCGATGGAAAGATAGCACGCAAATACAACATGATAACTGATTTCGGAAAGTTCCTCGATCCGCTGGCGGATAAGATACTCGTTACCGCCGCGCTTGTATGCATGGTAGAGCTGAAGATGACCTATGCATGGATAGTTGTAATCATCCTTGTGCGTGAGTTTGCTGTATCGGGCGTTCGCCTTATTGCCGCAGGCAGTGAGAAAAAGGTAGTCATCGCCGCAGGCTGGCTCGGCAAGGTAAAGACCGCTGTTACGATGGTTGCCATCGTTGCGGTGCTGCTGATGCACATCGTCCTAGGCTTCGGCTGGATAGGGGAGAGCTTCCCCGTGCAGCTCATCAGCGATATCCTGATGATAGCAAGCGCAGTGCTTACACTGTGGTCGGGCGTGCAGTACCTGTGGGATTACAGGGAGTTCATAGACCCTACAAAATAAATATATACAAGGCGGAGCAGATGTTCCGCCTTTGTTTTTGACAGATGGTTTGTGAAAACTAACCAAAACATTTTACTGTAAATAGTCTGAACTAACTCAAATCGTAGAAAATCGCTCAAAGCAGGAAAAAAACGGCGGAAATACTTGACTTTTTTATCGGATTAGGGTATCATATATATGGTTAGAGAATCCTAACTGATTAAAAGAATACAGGTTAGTGTAAACTAACATTACATACTCGGAGGTAATATTTATGGCTACCTTAAAGGATGTCAAGATCGGCAAGAGCGCCGTTATAAAGAAGCTCAACGGCGAGGGTGCAACAAAGCGCAGGATCATGGATATGGGAATGACAAGAGGAACTCAGGTCACAGTACGCAAGGTGGCACCCCTCGGCGATCCTATAGAGATCACCGTTCGTGGCTATGAGCTTTCCCTGCGCAAATCCGACGCAGAGCTTATCGACGTAGAATAAAAGCTTCCGTCCCTAAAGGGACGGAGTACATCACAACATCGGTTAGAACAAACTAACACAAAGGAGACAGACATATGGATATAAGAATTGCACTGGCGGGCAACCCCAACTGCGGTAAAACCACGCTGTTCAACGCGCTGACGGGTTCAAACCAGTATGTGGGCAACTGGCCCGGCGTTACCGTTGAAAAGAAAGAGGGCAAGATGAAGGGTGAGAGCGATGTCATCTTCACCGACCTGCCCGGAATTTATTCGCTTTCGCCCTATACACCCGAGGAGGTCGTGGCAAGAAATTACCTGATAGGCGAGCGCCCCGATGCTATCCTTAATATCGTTGACGGAACGAACCTTGAAAGAAACCTCTATCTCACCACACAGATGCTGGAGATAGGACTTCCCGTTGTGGTTGCCATCAATATGATGGACGTTGTACGCAAGAACGGAGATAAGATAGATATCGAGATGCTCGGCAAGAGACTCGGCTGCAAGGTGTGCGAGATATCCGCGCTGAAGGGCGACGGCATACAGGAGGCTGCTCAGCTGGCTATTCAGGCGGCAAGAAGCGACGCTCCCGTTATCGTGCGCCACAGCTTCTGCGGCTGTGTTGAGCATGCTATCGCTCATATCGAGGAGGCTTTCCTTCATGATATCCCCGAGGAGCAGCAGAGATGGTACGCCATCAAGATATTCGAGCGTGACGAAAAGGTGTTGGAGCTGCTGAAGATACCTGCCGCAAAGCGTGAGCATATCGAGCATGACATACAGGCTGCCGAGGCGGAGATGGACGATGATGCGGAGAGCATCATCACAAATGAGCGCTACAATTACATAGCAAAGGTGCTGGATGGCTGCTATAAGAAAAAGAACAAGGGCGGTCTCACCACCTCAGATAAGATAGACAGGATCGTTACAAACCGTATTCTTGCGCTGCCTATCTTTGCAGCGATAATGTTCCTTGTATTCTATATTTCGGTAACTACTGTAGGTACATGGGTGACAGACTGGACGAACGACGGTCTGTTCGGCGACGGCTTCCATCTGTTCGGTATTTCGGATAATTATGATGAAGATGTTGAAGCGTATGCAGCGGAGAACATCTTTACAGATGAGCTTACAGCAATGGCTCAGGCTGCCGCTGATGCGGAGGTTGCAGGAGCTGTAAATGTTCTTGATGCTGTTGAGGAAAAGGATCTGGGCGCATTCGAGGAGGCATACGGCTCCTATGGCGCTGCGCTTTCCGAGGCAGGATACGACATGGGCGCTCTTGTTGACGAGGCAATTGAGGGCACGCCTGATCCCGCTGAATACGGCGTGTGGGTACCCGGCGTTCCTGTGCTGGTCGAGAGCGGTCTGGATTCTATCAACTGCGCAGACTGGCTGAAGAGCCTTATCCTTGACGGTATAGTTGCAGGTGTGGGCGGCGTTCTCGGCTTTGTTCCTCAGATACTTGTACTGTTCATCATGCTTGCGTTCCTTGAGAGCTGCGGCTACATGGCGAGAGTTGCATTCGTTATGGACAGGATCTTCAGAAAGTTCGGACTTTCGGGTAAGAGCTTCATCCCCATGCTCATCGGCGTAGGCTGCGGCGTTCCCGGTATCATGGCATCCCGTACCATCGAAAACGAGAGTGACCGCCGTATGACCATCATTACCACCACATTCATCCCCTGCGGCGCAAAGATGCCTATCATCGCACTCATTGCAGGCGCACTGTTCGGAAATGCGTGGTGGGTAGCTCCCAGTGCATTCTTTATGGGTTGCGCAGCTGTCGTTATGTCGGGTATAATGCTCAAGAAGACAAAGATGTTTGCAGGCGATGTTGCGCCCTTTGTAATGGAGCTGCCTGCTTACCATATGCCCACTGTCAAGGCCGTTCTCAGCTCCATGTGGGAGCGTGGCTGGTCCTTCATCAAGAAGGCAGGAACAGTCATCCTGCTCTCCACAGTTATCCTGTGGGCAGGAACTGTATTCGGTATGCTGCCTGACGGCGGATTCGGTATGTTCCTCGGCGAGGATGAGGGCTTCAGGAGCGTTCTGGATATCATCGGCGGCGCTATCTGCTGGCTGTTCGTGCCTCTCGGCTTCGGCGAGCCTACCGCAGCGGTCGCTACCATAATGGGTCTTATCGCAAAGGAGGAGGTCGTTGCGGTATTCGGCGTGACCGACTTCATGGGCATGTCAAGACTTGCAGGCTATTCCTTCCTCATCTTCAACCTTTTGTGTGCTCCCTGCTTCGCAGCTATGGGCGCTATCAGACGTGAGATGAACAGCGCTAAGTGGACTGCATTTGCCATCACATATCAGTGCGTATTCGCCTATGCGATGTCGCTGATAATTTACCAGTTTGGTCTGCTGTTCACGGGCGCTGTGAATGTTGTGGGTCTCATCTTCGCTGTGCTGGTGCTGGCTGCTATCGTATTCCAGCTGTTCAGACCCTACACAGAGGCTACTAAGCTCACAAAGAAAGTTAATGTAAAGTAAGATATATCCTGTCACAGCAGGCAAAGAAATAAGGAGGATAAGATATGCTCGAATTTTTACAGAACAATATCGGAACCATCATTGTTGGCGCGGCACTGCTTGTTATACTCGCAATTGCGGCATGGCGCATGATAGCGGACAAGAAGCAGGGCAAGTCCTCCTGTGGCGGAAGCTGCGGCTGCTGCCCGAATTCGGCACTCTGCCATGCGGCGCACGAGGATGTAAAGAAATGCTGAGCTGATAAAGCTGCTTCGTGTTATGCTTAGTGGATGTCATAAGCACACCGAATTAGATATTTTTCCCTTCGGAGAATGTCATCCGAAGGGAATTTTTGCTGTGTAAGGGTGTTTTTATATATTCCTGATGATTTATTAGACAGTTGTCGCTGCGGTTTTTTGTTAGAAATGAACAAACATTGGTTTATGTACTTGCAATTTTTGATAAAAAATGATATTATACTAGTATATAATATTTATGGAGGTCTGCCCCCACATGAAAAACAAGATCAATCTCAATCTGAACGACGAAAATGCGGAAAAGTCTGTAAAGATCACTCCCGCATCTGATGATAAGTATCCTATGGACAACGAGCCTGCTGCTCCTCTGCGCAAGCCATCCGTGTTTGCCAAGAAGGATAAGCCTGCTGTAAAGGAAGAGCCTGTCAAGGATGCTCCCGCAGCTGAGGAGAAGCCTGTTGAGGAAGCTCCTGTTGTTAAGGAGGCTCCCGCAGCAGAGGATAATGTTCCTGAGGCTGAAGCTCCCGCTGAGACCGAGGCTCCTGCTGAAAAGGAAAAGAAGCAGAAGAAGTTCGGCAAGCCCAAGAAAGATAAGAAGGACAAGAAAGCGAAGGCGGAAGAGCCTGCTGTAGCAGATGAAGCTGCCGATGCTGAAAAGTCTGCCGAGGATGCTTCCGAAGCTGAAAAGCCTGCCGAAGCAGCCGAAAAGGTTGAAGCAGAAGCTCCCGCAGAGGAGATCGATGCTGTTTCAGCAGAGACCGAGGATGCTCCTGCCGATGAGCCTGCGAAGAAGGCAAAGGGCGATAAGAAGCCCAACAAGATCGCTGAATTTTTCAGAAAGCTGAAGAGCGATGATGACGGCGTGAAGCTCTCCAAGGGCAGCACCAGGATCAAGTACAGGATCCTCAGATTGACTATTGTCAGCGTTGTTATTGCAGTTGCAGTGCTGCAGGTGTTCTCCATGGTCACCACCATCAGCTCCTATAACAGCTCTTACACCGAGCAGGCACAGGCGCTGGTTACATCCTATCTGCAGACTATCGATACAAAGCTTGATGCTTATACCACTCAGATGAAATCTCTTGAGGGTAACCCTCAGGTCATCAAGGCTATCAGCACTAAGGATGTCGGAACAAAGAACTCTGTTCTGCTGCAGGTTGCTACCACTACGATGTTCAAGCATATCGACATTGCCGATATGGAGGGTAACACAGCAGTTGATACCAATATCAAGGAAGATGAGTACTTCATCCGTGCATCCGAGGGCAAGAACACTCTGTCCTCCCCGCTCATAAGAAAGTATGCTAATACCGCTGCATCCGTAGAGCAGCTGATGGTACTTGCTACCAAGTATATGGATACTTCGTTCCAGGGCGTTCTTCTCGGTTACTTCGATCCCGCTACATTCTCCGAGGGTCTGGACAGCATCTCCGAGGGCGATAACGTTATCGTACTGGATAAGAACGGTGTTGTAGTAGGCGCATCCGATATGACGCTTGTTAAGGACGGCGTTATTTATAAGGACAATGAGGATAAGGGTCTTGCTTCCCTGGCAGAGGCTATGATGACTCTCGAGTCAGGCACCATGCGTTACAAGACCAACGGCACCGAGTATCTGGTAGCATACGCTCCCATCGAGCTTACAGACGGCTGGAGCATTGCAGTAAGCCTGGATTACTCCACTGTTCAGAAGGAGATCATGACAAGCCTTATCATGGCTCTGATCCTTTCTATCATTATCATTGCAGTTACATCCGTTATCTGCATCGGTATCGCAAACAAGATCTCCAAGCCTATCACTCAGGTTGCAGGCAGACTTAAGCTGCTCTCCGAGGGTGATATTTCCACAGAAATGAATATCAATGCTCCCAAGGATGAGACAAAGGTGCTTACAGACTCCCTTGACGACACCCTGACAGAGCTGAATAAGTACATAACCGATATCAAGGCAGTGCTTGCAGAGATCGCTTCGGGCAATCTTACTGCAAAGTCCGCTATCGAGTACAAGGGCGACTTTACCGCATTCGGTACATCCCTTGAGGAGATCACCACATCCCTTAACCAGTCCTTCGTGGCTGTTAAGGACAGTGTTGAGAGCTTCAAGTCTGGTGCTTCTCAGGTGGCTGAAGGCTCCAAGCACCTTTCCGATACCGCTATCAAGGAGGCAGAGGCTGTTGATGAGATCCTCTCCACCATTGGCGGAATCACCGAAAAGGCTAACACCACCGCTCAGGTATCCACAAAGGTACTTTCTCTTACCAACGAAGCTAACGAAAACGCTCAGCGCGGCGCAGACATGATGAAGGAACTGCTGGCAGCTATCGAGAACATCCGTGAGCGCTCCGACGCTATCAGCGCTATCATCAAGACCATCGACAGCATCGCATTCCAGACAAACATCCTTGCTCTGAACGCA
>JAZSEG010000165.1:0-12244 GCA_045531575.1 Oscillospiraceae bacterium
AAAAAACAATATCACTAATTTGCGCAGTGCTGGTGGCGCTGACTTCGGTTACAGCGTGCAGTGGCAATACACAGGAGTCGTCTTCTGAAAGTACCACATCGGCAGTAATCCAGGATTCTGAAGCAACTACCACTACAACTGAATCCGCTCCCTCTGAGCCTGAAGTTGAGGTGTACGAAAGCCGCTATCAGCTCTCCAACCCGAATGCCGATGTGAATGCACGCAAGCTGTACGACTACATCAACGATGTATACGGAACAGCTATTATCACGGGTCAGCAGGAATCTACATGGATGGGCTCACCTGATTATGAGATGGATTATATCTTTGAGAAAACAGGAAAGTACCCTGCTATCCGTGGCCTTGACTTTATGAACAACGACTTTGACGGCGTTGTTCAGCGTTCCATCGAATGGCACGAAAAGGGCGGTATCGTAACGATATGCTGGCATACGGGCGTGATAAGCAGCGGCTATCAGGAGTCAAAGGACGATACTCCCGATTTTGATAAGCTGCTCACCGAGGGTACAGACGAATACAACGAGATGATAGAAAGCTGGGATAAGGCGGCAGTTGCTCTGCAGGAGCTCCGTGACGCAGGAGTTCCCGTGCTGTGGAGACCTTTCCACGAGTTTGACGGCGGTTGGTTCTGGTGGGGCAAGGGCGGCGGAGATAACTTCGTAAAGCTCTGGCAGATGATGTACGACCGCTATACCAATGAATTCGGTCTGAACAACCTTATATGGGTGCTCGGCTACTGCGGCGAGGTAAAGGACGGCTGGTATCCCGGCAACGATTATTGTGATATCATCGGCTCCGATACTTATGACAATTCTACACACGTCAAGGCATGGGAAAAGCTTTCGGCTATGGAAACAGGCAAGCCGATGACATTCCACGAGTGCGGAAAGGTGCCCCGCATCCCTATATTTGAGCGTGATGGCGCAATGTGGTCCTGGTTCATGATATGGCATACCGATCATATCACAGGCAACAGCGTAAAGGTACTGAACAATGTTTACAACGATGAAAAGGCAATAACTCTTGACGAACTTCCTGATATCTACTCTTGATAGAAATAATTCCTCTCAAAAACATACAGCCTCTGTTATATTACAGGGGCTGTATGCTTTATAACAATACCGCCCTTGCACATTTCGCAAGGGCGGTGTTTCTGTTATTTGAAGAGCATTTTCAGGAAGTTGTAAAGATGCGGCTTTACACTGGTGTGATCGTGGCCTGTGTTCGTCATCACATGCGAGAGATACTCAACGCTGTTGTTCATCATTATCTTTCGGTAGCTGTCGGGATTGTTGCCGACAACTCCGTCAGCCTTTGACGAGCTTATGAACACTATGTACGGCTCGTTCTCACCGAACGCCATATCCTCAGCCTTCATCTGTCCGGGATGCATTGCCGAGCCTGCCAGCTCCACAAGCCCCGGAGCGGGACAAACTGCGCCGATATAGCCGAACAGATCAGAACGCTCAAAGCCTATGAACAGCGATTCTCTGCCTCCCATCGAAAAGCCTGTTATCGCGGTGTTCTCTCTGCCCTTCGCAACGGAAAATTCGCTTTCGATAAAGGGCATAAGGTCGGTGGTGAGATCGTTTATGAAATTATCGTACGCAAGGCAGTTTTTCAGATCCATTCCCGTGCAGTAAGGCATATCCTTGTCGCAGAAGATATAAGGAAGCACGATTATCATTTCCTCTGCTTCGCCGTCTGCAAGCAGATTGTTGTAGATGGTGCTGAGATTTACAACAGGTCTTGCCATCCATGCTTCATTATCATAAAATCCGTGCAGGATATACAGGACAGGATATTCCCTGTCCTCGCTGTAGTCGGGCGGAAGAAGTACATTTACATTTGTATCGCGTCCTGCGGTAGACGAAAAATACGAGTATCTTGTAAACTCGGGATATGTTATGATCTCGCGCTGATCTTCAGCACCTTCAGGTATAAGCTCTGTTATACTGTTTTCGAACTGCTTCATATAAGGCTCCTCCTGTATAGGCTCTTGTGTTTCGGTAGTGACCTCTGATTTTATCACCGTAGTTATATCTGCTTGTGTCGTTGCTGCGGAAGATGTAGTCTGTACTTGTTCTGTTGCTTGATCGGCACAACCTGCCAGCAATGAAGCTATAAGCAATGGTGCGATCAGCCGTATTCTCTTTTTATTCATCCTTAACCTCCTGTATTGCGTTTTCTTTTATTATACAACTACACATAATGGTTTTCAATGATGTTTTGTATCTTGTTTATTGCGTATTATATTGTCAGACCGATATATAAATTGCCACCATAAAATATAATACTTTTAGTCTTATTACACTTTTCAATTTTGTGTAATAGAATTACTTGTCGCTTCCCTGCTCTTAAATCAATAACCCTAGAAAATCGAGGGTTATTCTGATAACCCGTAACCCCTGTAAATAACCCCTTGCAACGCCTTTGGCGGTGCGGTGTAGAGTAAAAGCGGTAACGCTTTTATTCCTGCAAATATATCAATAACCTCAGTACAAATAAACAAATGCCGCATATAGATGACAGCCTTAATCATCTTATGCGGCATTCTATATATTCAGGTTTATGCTTGGAGCTTTACTTCATATACTTGTCTTTGATATCTGAGATGTATGCGTTTACTCTGTCCTGACCTTCCTCAGAGAGCTTTCGGAATACGCTGATAAGCTGACGCTCCCTATCGGATATTCCTATAGCTATACCATTGTAGCAGAAATACTCATCGCCCTGTATCGGCATATCCAGAATATCCATATCAAGAGCTTCTGCGATTTTGCTCAGCTCATACGCAGTAGGTAGATATCCACACTCCATATTCCGCAGCAGTTGTACGGGGAGATCGGTTTTTTTGGCAAGCTTCCGATCGGAGAAACCTTTTTCTTTCACCAATTGAGCAACTTTTCTTCCTGTATCCCTCGTCAGATCGTGCTTTGCCAATAAATTAAAATCCACACCATAATGGTCTGCTATTTTCTGAACATCAAGACATAGGATACTCTCATACTGATCAAGAATACTGTCGCAAAATTCTTTGCTTAGTCCTAGTTTGTCTGCTCCCGTTCTCAGAGTATAGCCATCTTTCTGAAAAAAGTAAAGGACATTCTTTTTGAAGCTTGCTTTTTCGGCGGGGCTTAATGCAATATAAGATGTGTCTGTATATGCTGCCTTTTCAATAAGCTTAAATAGTCCCTCTGTTCGTGAGCGAGGAGCATTGTCAGCTTCAAATTTATTCGCATTAACCAGTACTTCCTTGACAGTTGTACCAAGTGCTCTGCACATTGCGTCAGCTGTGGAATTAGTCAATGGCTCGTATCCGATCTCATAATCCTCATACTTATCAGACGAAATACCGATTGCCTCTGCCATCTGTTCCGCAGTGATTCCATTGCTTTCCCGTATCTCCTTTATAATGAGAGCGAAGTCGAATGCAGGATCGAATCCGTCAACACAAGTTACCTTCCATACATAATAATCAGCTAGCTTATCCTGCTTATAGCGTATCTTTCCGGTTAACCAATCGGTGGATACAGCAAAGAAATCCGCTATCTGCGGAATATATTTCATATATGACTTATTTTTACCGTTCTTCCAAGCACTATATACACTTCTATCTAATCCAAGATATTGCATAAGATCCTGCTGCATACAGCCCTTTTCTTTTATAAGGTGCTGAATTTTATCCAAAATATCCATATTATCCTTCTTTCACTTGTTAAAAGTTAATAAATATCAAAAGGCGTAGCAAAATACACTTGACATTTTGCCAAGCGAGATATATAATGTAGGTGCAGGTTGTATTGCCAAGTAAATGATTTTATCAACTTGTCAATATACCAATGGTGTTGATTTGCCAATCATCACATCAAAAGTATAACACATTTCTTTCAGAAATGCAAGTGTTTTACAAAATCTAATCAAAGGAGGGAAACTTAATGAAAAATAACTCACAAAACCAAGGCAACATCAAGCGTTCAGTTACGCTGACGGCCGACGACTATGAAAAGCTGAAACGGCTCGCCGCCTCGAAACACTGCACTGTTGCAGATGTGCTGAGAGAATTCATAGCGGAGGGCTTCGCAAGAAATGATCTTGACGAAAACAGCTCTGCAATCAGGGTAGCGATATCTCAGACGCTTCAGGATATTCTGCCGCCGATGCTTGATACAGTCAGTCAGAAGCTGTCAGTAATATGCTGGAGAGCCGCACGAAATTCGGCAGCTGCGATGTATCTTGCCGAAAGCACCTATGAGCTTATCTCTACCGATCCGAGGGGAGATGTGCTTGTACTTGCCGACAGTATAAGAGCCGCATCGGATTTCTGTCATCTCAGGGCAAGCAGCGAGGAACAGTATATAGCAGAGGCAAAGGGTTTCTTCAAAGGAAGTGAAAGCAATACTTGACACCGATAGTTTTCAAAATGCGGCATACTGATCCACGAACCAAGCGTCGTAGTACTCCCCAGAGAAATTCGAGCCACATTAAATATATTGGTGAAAGAGAGCACACTCTGATTGCCGAAAAGAATACCGAGCATATCAGGTACATTGGCGAGCGTGAGCACGCCGCCCTGACGCAGCATAACAACGGTTTGTTCGGTAAGATACGGGGTGAATATTCAAACAGCTACGCCACCGCTGATGTTCAGAATTATGTACGCAGTATGAGCACAACTCATCGAAATATTTATTGGAGCGTGTATTCGTTTAAGCCTGAAACTGCGGCTGAAGCAGGACTTCACACCCTTACCGACTGGGAAAATTGGGTTAAGCAGCGTATTTACGAGATCTCAGACCATTTGAAGATACGCTATGACGATCTCGAATACATCGCCGCTGTTCACCTTAAGGAGGGGCAGCCGCATGTCCATATAGGCTTCTGGGATAAGGAGCAGCAGATCTACCGCAAGACTGTATCTCCTGTAATCTGTGACAGAATACGCATTGCTGCTATCAAACACACATTTCGTGATAAATTCAATGAGCTTCACAACAAAGAGGACAGGCTTATCAAGGAGATGCGGCAGCAGGCAGCACAGGAGATATCCGGCGGTAACGAGCATTATCTTATTGAAATAAAGAGAATGCTTGATGAAATAAGAGATAAGCTCCCGAAACGAGGTCAGTGCAGTTATCAGTATATGCCCGAAGATATAAAGAAAAGTTTAGACGCTGTGACATCATATCTGATAAATTACAGCGAAAGCATTGGCTCTATCTACAAGGATATACTTGATACACGGGATATGTATAACGAGCTGCTGCACGACGATGAAAGCAACTGGGGACATTATCAGACAGAGCTTTATATAGAAAGGCTTAATGACGAGATACTCAACAAAATGGGAAATACGATGCTTCGTACAATAGTGAATGAACGCCGTATTATTACAGAAGGAGAAATAAAACACGATAACGATATCAACACCGCATTGAATATGGCTCAGGCAATGACTGACCTTCTGAGGACATTACTTGAGCGTGATGATGACAGACTGATACAGCTCTCAAAAAGCGTGTTCGGTCGTGGAGATATGAGTAAGGATGCAATACGGGAAATGATATATCGGATGGGCTATTCGCCCGATATTGAAAGATGATTGAAACGGAGGTCAATTATGAAAAATCCACTATTTATCAATGCTGCGGAAATCGCAGAAATGACTGGTGTATCAAAATCCTATGCATATAAGATGATACAGATGTTAAACAAGGAAATGGCACAGAAAGGCTATATGACCATAACAGGCAAGGTAAACAGACGCTTTTTTCTTGAAAAGCTGGGCTGCGGTACGGAGCTTGTGAAAGAAACGGAGGCTTGAGATGCCTGTTTATAAGGAAAAGAAAACTAACACTTGGCGAGTGATATTCCGATACACAAACGCTATGGGAGAGCGTAAGCAGACGCAGAAGCGAGGTTTTGCTACAAGGCGTGAAGCGGCTGCTTGGGAGCATCAGCAGATGTGCAAAAGTGAAGCAAAGCTTGATATGAGCTTTGAAACCTTTTTCAGCATTTACACCAACGATATGAAAAAGCGTGTAAAGGAAAATACTTGGATAACCAAGGAAGCCATATATCAGACCAAGATACTTCCTTTTTTCAGAAACAAGAAGATGACCGAGATACAAGCAAAGGATGTAATCGAATGGCAGAATCAGATGATGGACCATATTGATGAAAGGGGGAAGAAATATTCTCCCGTTTATCTGAAAACGCTCCACAATCAGCTCAGTGCTGTGTTCAATCACGCTGTGAGATACTATGAGCTTCCCTATAACCCAGCAGCAAAGGCAGGGGCAATGGGCAAGCGAAAGGGCAAGGAAATGCTGTTCTGGACGCAGGAGGAATATAAGAAATTCTCCGAACAGATAATGGATAAGCCAATATCTTACTACGCTTTTGAGCTGTTGTATTGGTGCGGTCTGCGTGAGGGCGAGCTGCTTGCCCTCACAAGTGGAGATTTTGATTTTTCAAAGAACACTGTCACCATAAACAAATCATATCAGAGGCTTGGCGGTCGTGATGTTATAACAGATCCCAAAACACCTAAAAGCAACAGGGTTATTAAAATGCCCGATTTTCTTTCCGAGGAGATAGAAAACTACATCGACCATATCTACGGCATAAAGCCTGACGATAGGATATTTCAGATAACAAAGGGATATCTTCACAACGAGATGACCAGAGGTGCAAATGCGGCAGGTGTTAAGCGGATACGAATCCACGATCTGAGGCATTCCCATGTTTCCCTGTTGATAGATATGGGATACAGTGCTGTTGCAATCGGTGAGCGTGTCGGACACGAGAGTGCGGATATTACATATCACTACGCTCACCTGTTCCCGTCTGTGCAGACAGATATGGCAAACGATCTTAACAATATAAAGCTTGGAGGTGATGCAGATGTCAGCGAAAAACCTTGACGGAATGGGCAGATTCAGGAGCTGCTTTGTAGGAGTGAGAATGTCACCCGAGGAAAAAGCGCTGTTCGATAATTACGCTGCTTTATCAGGTATGAACAAACAGGATTATCTTATCAGCCGAGCCTTGCAAAAGGATATAATCGTAGAAAACAGCCCAAAGATATACAAAGCTCTTAAAGACAAGCTGACAGAGGTACTTGATACCCTCGAACAGCTTGACATCGGAGAGCCATCTGCAGAGCTGCTTGAAACGATACGCTTCATCACTGAAATACTAGGCAGGATGAAATAACGGAGGTGGGCGGATTGAATGAAAGAATAAATGGCATCATATCGCAGATTACCGATCCAGCTTACCTGCCTGTACGCTCAATGTCCGAGATATACGATATGATATACGAGAGCAGACCGCCAATCATCGACGGTCTGTTATATCCGGGAGCATATCTGTTTGTGGGAGCACCAAAGGTCGGAAAGAGCTTTCTTATGGCTCAGCTTGCGTATCATATAAGCACCGGAACAAAGCTATGGAATTATGATATCAACAAAGGCTCGGTGCTGTACCTTGCTCTGGAGGATGATTACAGGCGTATCCAGAAGCGTTTATACAGGATGTTCGGGGCAGAAAGTACAGATAACCTGTATTTCTCCTGCGCAGCTCATCAGATGGGCTGCGGACTAAATGAGCAGATATCCAGATTTCTTGATGAACATCCCGATACCCGACTTGTGATCATCGATACACTACAGAAAATACGGGAGAACAAGGGCGATACTTATAGCTATTCTTCGGATTACGAAGCGATATCACTACTGAAGGCTCTGGCTGACCGCTACAGAATATGTCTGCTGATAGTTCATCACACAAGAAAACAGCAGTCCGACGACCGTTTTGACAAGATATCAGGAACTAACGGTCTGCTGGGTGCTGCTGATGGTGCATTTATATTAGAAAAGGAAAAACGCACATCAAACTGTGCAGTCCTTGAAATATCAGGCAGAGATCAGCAGGAGCAGATGCTGTACCTCGAAAAGAATATAGATACACTGCTATGGGAGCTTATACGCACAGACAGCGAGCTGTGGAAGGCTCCGCCCGATCCGCTGCTTGAAAGGATAGCACAACTTGTGACAGTTGAAGCACCTATATGGGAGGGCACGGCTACAACGCTTGCGGGGCTGCTTGGCTGCAGTTTTACTCCGAATGTGCTGTCAAGAAAACTGAACATCAACGCTGCAAGAATGAAAGAGGAATACAACATCATATACGAACGCTCTCACGGGCACGAGAGCCGAACTATAAAGCTGACGCTGTGCGATGGGTAGGCTGCTCTTAAAATACCGTCGCAGTCGTCGCTATCGTCGCATTTCTCTTTTCATAAATTAGATATTGCATAGAAAACCCGACCGAACTAGTTTGGTCGGGTTTTCGTTGACATTTTATATCTAATAATATATAATTAACATTAAAGATACTATTCAACTATTTTCTAACCAGTTATCGAAATAAAAGGAGTTATTATGAGAAAGACTATATTTGAACAATTAGAAGGTATGATGTCTTTATCTAAGGAAATTGAAAGATTAGATGATCTTCTTAATGATAAATCCGGTATTAAAATAGAAATACCACCAGATCCTTTTTACTCATCTATTTTAGATAGCACCTTCCAATACTACACTATAGAAAATTATGTCGATGAATACGGATTTAAATATTGGAAAGGTAGAGGCACTTGTATTAGCTGTAATGATATGCGCAATTGTTTAAATATAGATGACATCTTAATATTAGACAATCCAACTGAAGATCAAGTAATTACATTTATTGAATATGTGGCTAATATAATATATGTATCCAAAACAATAGAATTAGAAGATCGCTATAAACAGCATGATACGCCTGTATCAATTGCCCTCAAAGATAATTTGGCTTCTGTTTTAGATTGGCTCAATCTTGAAGCTATCACATTTGATGAAAAGGAACAAGTAATCATTACAGAAAAATCTTCCAAAGTCACGGCTGTTGCGGAAATAACTTCAGCCGATATATCATATCAAATTGTGAAATACAATCATCACACATTAAAAGGTGATATTGAAAAGAAGAAAGCAATTCTTCTCGTTTTATCCAATGAACTAGAACCAAAGAGAAAACAGTTATCTTCTATAAATATTCAACTCACAACTAACATCTTTTATATGCTAAATAACCTTAACTTGCGTCACAACAATAGAAGCAAAAAAGACAAAAACTATAAAGAATATGTAGCCAAAATGAAAAAGAACAAGTTAGAAGAATGGTATGACGAACTCTATCAAATGATGTTATTAGCATTTTTAGAATTAGAACAAGTAGAAAGAAATGCCAAATTCAACGAGTTGAAAACCTGTATCGAGGCATAAAATGAAGCCCTGACCGATATCAAAATCAGTCAGGGCTTTTTATTGCAATAATGAATGTTGCCAAACTGTTGCCAAAACGCTCATTTGCAGGAGTTATTTGGCTCTACAAAAGGCTTTGTGAGGTGTCGTTTATTATTCCCACTCAATAGTACCAATAGGCTTGGGAGTCAGATCGTACAGAACTCTGTTGATGCCCTCTACCTCGTTGGTGATGCGGTCTGTGATCTTGTGCAGCAGCGCGTAGGGGATCTCCTCGATGGTTGCGCTCATTGCGTCGGTGGTGTTCACCGCACGGATGATAGCAGGCCAGCCCTCGTAGCGCTTGTCGTTCTTCACGCCTACGCTCTTCATATCGGGAACTGCAATGAAGTACTGCCATACGGTCTTGTTCAGACCTGCGTTCTCAAACTCCTCACGCAGGATAGCGTCAGCCTCACGCAGTGCGTGGAGTCTGTCCCTTGTGATGGCGCCGAGGCAGCGCACGCCCAGACCGGGGCCGGGGAAAGGCTGACGGTCAACCATATCAGCAGGCAGACCCAGTGCCTTACCTACAACTCTTACCTCATCCTTGTAGAGCAGCTTTACAGGCTCTACAAGCTCGAACTCCATATCCTCGGGCAGACCGCCTACGTTGTGGTGTGCCTTTACGCCGTCGCTCTCGAGAATGTCGGGATAGATAGTTCCCTGTGCAAGGAAGCTGATGCCCTGAAGCTTGCCTGCTTCCTCGTCGAATACCTTTATAAACTCACCGCCGATGATCTTGCGCTTCTTCTCAGGCTCTGCAACGTCCTTCAGCAGATCCAGGAAACGGTCGGTAGCGTCAACGTAGATGAGGTTAGCGTCAAGCTGGTTCTGGAAAACCTCGATAACCTGCTCGCTCTCGCCTTTTCTCATCAGGCCGTGGTTAACGTGCACGCATACCAGCTGCTTGCCGATAGCCTTGATGAGCAGCGCAGCTACTACAGAGCTGTCAACGCCGCCCGAAAGAGCCAGCAGCACCTTCTTGTCGCCTACCTGTGCACGGACTGCAGCTACCTGCTCGTCAATGAAAGCATTGGCAAGCTCGGGGGTAGTGATTCTTTCCATTGTTTCCGGTCTTTTGTTTGTGTCCATAATATCCTCCTAATATATATACGGTCTCAGACCGCTGTATGCTTTTGGCAAGACCGCACAAAGATTGTGCGCATATTGCGCCGTCAGATTTTTCGTTAGATTGTACATATTTGACGCAGGCAGGCTGACGCCTGTCAAGGAAAATATGTGCAAGATAACGGAAAAGGTGCAAGCAAGATGCGTGCAAAACAAAAGTGGTCTTTGAGCGGTATTGCCTTTATTTATCGGAGCTTTTTTCCGCCCACTCCACGAATTTGTAGCTCTCCAGTATCTGAAAGAACTTTGCGAGCCTTTCGTAGGTCGGCTTTGCCCTGTCGCCGAAATGTTCCTCGACGGGTATTCCGATATCCGTGATGGAACTCTTTCCGTCGATAAGCGGCCATACAAAGCTGCCTATCTCGTCAAGATGAACATGGGACACCTTCGGCTTCTTCAATAGCTTCTGGGCAATTCTGTTTGCGATACCCTTGTTTTCTATATCAAGAGTAACGTTGCCCTGCTCGTCCTGCGACCACTGCAGCCACTCAGGACGAACGGGGATCTTTTCAAGGTAATTCTCCTTGGGATCGGTCTTTTTCTTCTTCATCTTACTTGGTCTTCTTGGACTTCTTCCAGAGTGAGAACTTCAGCACGGTGAGGATGATGAGCGCGAATACCACCAGACCGCCGATGCTTGCAACAACGGGAGGCAGGTTCAGCAGACCGCTGATATCGATCACCTGATCGATGCCGAATACTGCGAGAACTGCCAGCAGGATGCCCACGAGGCCCTCGCCTGCGATCATACCGGAGCAGAACAGGATGCCGTCGTTGGTAACTTCCTTCTTCTTGTTCTCGTCGCCCTTGAACTTCATCTTATCGAATGCCAGACGGATGAGACCGCCTACCATGATGCATGCGTTCAGCTGAACAGGCAGATAGATACCGATAGCAAAGGGCAGTACGGGGATGCCGATGATCTCAACAACAACAGCGATCAGTGCGCCTACGATAACGAGGTTCCAGGGCAGCTCAGCGCTCATAACGCCCTCGATGATCATCTTCATCAGAGTTGCCTGAGGAGCTGCCAGAGCCTCTGTACCGAAGCCGAGACCTGCATCCAGAAGATAAAGTGTGCCGCCGATAGCGAGAGCCGCTGCAACAACGCCGATGACCTCAGCGATCTGCTGCTTCTTGGGTGTGGAGCCGAGCAGGTAGCCTGTCTTGAGGTCCTGAGAGGTATCGCCTGCGATAGCGGAAACGATACAGATGATGGAGCCGATAGCGATAGCCGCTGCGTAGCCCTCGGGACCCTCAGCGCCTGTGAACTTCAGAATAAGTGTTGCGATAAGCAGAGTTGCGATAGCCATACCCGAAACAGGGTTGTTGGAGCTTCCTACGAGACCAACCATTCTGGAAGAAACGGTAGCGAAGAAGAAGCCGAACACAACGATGATGATAGCGCCGATGAGGTTTACGGGGATAGCAGGTACCAGCCATACAGCCAGTGTGAGAACTGCAATGGCGATAAGAACGAACTTCATATTGAGGGACTGCTCAGTTCTGAGAGCGGAATTACCATCCTTCAGATTGAAGCTCTTTACAGAATCCTTGAAGGTGCGGATGATAAGGGGCAGAGACTTGATAAGGCTGATGATACCGCCCGCTGCAAGTGCGCCTGCGCCTATGTAGCGGATGTATGAGCCCCAGATACCGCCTGCGCCGTCAGCGGCGAAAATTTCGCCGATTGTAAGATCGGTGCTTGGGTACATGACTGTGTTTTCACCGAAAAGTACGAT
>JAZSEG010000064.1:0-14522 GCA_045531575.1 Oscillospiraceae bacterium
CGGATAGCCTTTGCGATAAGGTGACCGTAGGGAGCAAGCATGAAACGTCCAAGCTCGGTGAAGATAGCCACATCGCCCATGCCTGCGGGTACGAGGATCTCCTCATAAGCTTCCTTTACCTTTGCGCCGATAACTGCAATGTCGTTTGCAGGCTGATCGGGCTTGTAGGGGATGCCGACACCGCCCGAAAGGTTGATGAAGCTCAGCTGTACGCCTGACTTCTCCTTGATCTCAACAGCAGCACGGAACATTATTCTTGCCAGTGTGGGATAATAGTCATTTGTCAGAGTGTTGGATGCGAGGAATGCGTGCATACCGAACTTCTTTGCACCCTTTTCCTTCAGGATGCGGTAACCCTCGATTATCTGCTCGTGGGTGAAGCCGTACTTTGCGTCACGGGGAGTATCCATTACATTGGGGCTGCCGTCGGTCTTGAACTCTCCGCCGGGATTGTAGCGGCAGCAGATGGTCTCGGGGATGCCTGTCAGCTTGTCGAGAACATCAATGTGTGTGAAATCATCCAGATTGATGATAGCGCCCAGCTTATGAGCAAGCAAAAAATCCTCATCGGGTGTGGCATTGGAGCTGAACATGATGTCATGCGCCTTGCCGCCAACCTGATCGCTCATCATAAGCTCGGTGTAGCTGGAGCAGTCAAAGCCGCAGCCCTCCTCCTGAAGCACCTTCAGAATAAAGGGATTGGGAGTAGCCTTAACAGCGAAGTACTCACGGAAGCCCTTGTTCCAGGAGAAAGCTGCCTTCAGCGCTCTTGCGTTCTCACGGATAGCCTTTTCGTCATAGATGTGGAAGGGTGTGGAATAGGTCTTTACTATCTCCTCTACCTGTTCCTTGGTTACAAATGGAGTTTTCATGTTTATGTCGTTCCTTTCTTTAGTTAGTCTGTTCTAATTTACTTTATATTAGCACAATCGATATATCTTGTCAAGAGGTGAACTCTTACAAATTACTCTGATCTTCTGAAGTTATCATAGAGATCTCTATATCACCGTCTGTCTCCGCATAGAAATACAGCCGTTCACCATCGCACAGCACGGTGCTGTATTCGGGAACGTAAAACTTCGGCATAAACGCCGCAGAGACCTTGTCTGTTTTCTCGTCCCATTCCAGCATTATAGGACGGAACCCATCCACTCCGAGATAGATAAGTCCATTCTTTGTGTTGTGGATATCCAGACCGTTGCCATAAATAAGCTGCGGCTTTTCCTCGGTGAATATGCTGCCAAGGACATGTTCCTTTTCGTTTCTGTCCGTCAGGGTAAGAAATGTCGTATATCCAAGGTCATTTGGCACTATCATTGCAGAACAGGGATAATATGTCTCGCTGACATAATCTCTCAACCGCCCGCTTGGCTCATCATCAAGAAAACGGTATGTAGACTTCAGCGAATACATCCACTCATAGTCATGATAGCTTAATACGATGTTATATACGCCGCGTTCGATGCTTATCGAAACATCCTCAGCCATGATCTCATCATACAATCCGTCATTATCCACATACAGCCATCTGAGCCTTTCGATATCCTCGTCGACGATGCTTTCAACCAAAAACAGATCATCTCCGGAAAAAAAGCATTGTCTTACATTCTCACAAGCAAGCCCGTATATACTGCCCGTCTTCCTGTCAGCCACCGCATAGCCGTTATCACCCTCGCAAAGCATAAAATCTCTGCCCATAGCATGTATGCGGTCATACCCCTCGGGCGGAGTTATCGGCTCCAGAACGCCGGTATCACAGCTGAAGCAGAAATAATCACGGCGATAGGTATAGGTAACCTGATTGTAGGTAATGCCCGTTTCGTAGTGGTGCATGACATACGGGGCATCTGCCGTATATTCCGCAGGATGGCGGTATGTAGTATGAATGCTGAAATAAAAACTGCCGTCCTCAATGCCGATACAGTTCCCGAAGTCTCTGCTTTCAAAATCGGGATCGAAATCCTCGTTTGCGGCAGACATCTCCATTGCTCTCTCGAGGAACCCCGAATGGTATGTGGCTCTCACGTTCAGACCGCTGAAACCGCAGTATTCATCCGCTCCGCTGAAGAATGCCTTCAGCTCTGCAGCAATGTCCTGATCATTTCCATAAAACTCCACAAATTCAGGATATTCGGGATACTCAATTGATGCAACAGTAGTGCTGACGGTGGTCTGTTCAGTGGTCTGCTCCGAGGTCTCGGAAACAGGCTCATCATCGCCGCAGCCAGTAAGCAGCATTGCCGCTGCCAATATTAGCGCAAGCCTGCGTTTCACATACTCACCTCGTTCAGAATAAATCAATAAGCTCCGAAAGTCTGTTTACAATGCAGTCTGGTCTCATACTGTCGTCCGTTATTGTCTGTAATCCTCCCCACTCCTGCCTTACCCAGACCGTTTTGAAACCCAGAGCCTTTGCAGGGGCGATGTCGTTTGTCAGCTTGTCGCCGATCATCACGCATTTTTCTGCGGATATCTGTGCCTTGTACAGCGCCTCTTTGAAAATAATAGGATGCGGCTTTGAAAACCCCACCTCAGCCGATATCAGCATCAGATCGAAGTATTCGGCAAGCTGCCATTCCTCCATGCGCTTTCGTGTATTGAGCGGTTGATTGGCGATTATACCGAGCCTGTATTTCTTCTTCAGCTGCGAAAGCACCTGCGCCGCTTCGGGATATGGGGTAACGAATTCCGAGTTCCACTTCTCACCGAAGCTTATGCCGAGCGCTTCAAGCGCACCCTTGTATTCGTGCAGATTAGAGCTTGCCGCTTTTTCCATTTCACTGCGCAGCACATCAGCTGAGATACCGTGCTTTTCGCAGGTGCGGCGTATTCTGTCCTCCCATGAAGCAGTCTCATTGAGAAGCACTCCGCCAAGATCGAAAAACAGCCATTCAATATTATTCATCTATACTCCCATTTCATCGGAATACCTGCGCTTTTTCAAACCTGCACGCTCCTCCAGGATAAAGAACGGCGTGTCCTTTTCCTGGCGCAGCAGTTTGTTTTTGGAATATATGTACTGATAACGATGCGTGCGGAACTTCGTTTCGATATGCACGTCAAACCCACGCTCCCGCCTTGAAAACAAGGTCAGTCTTTCGTATGTGACGGATATTACATCCTTGTATTCGATCACCACTTTTGTGCCATCGGGGTGAGTGATGACCATCTTTATCTCATCCGCAAAGTAGGTGTATTCCGAGCCGTTCGTTATCAGAATGACTGCAAACACAGCACCATAGGTCAGGATGAACAGGATAAGCACCGATATTATCACGCAGATAAGATCTCTTGTGGGGCCGTAATCCTCTATCGTTTTATCGTACTCAAATATCGGCACGCTGAGATCACCCGAAAGAACTATCACCGCATTCACGATCACTATGACAAACCACAGTATATACACCAATGCGACTATGTTAAGCATGGTGGCTTCTTTCTTTTTCGGGCATCGGAATGTACCTTTGGTGCAGAAACCGTATCTGTCCTCCACCTGAGAGTAGCCGATATGTTCGCTCATAGCGCCGCTTCCTTTTCGGTTTGAGATATCCGTGCAAGCTCTGCGATAAGCTCACGCCAATCGTGGATGTGGAGATATTCACAGCTATCGTAAAGAGCGCTGTTATCCTTAGGCATTCCGCCCTTCATGTGACATTCATACAGCACGGGAGTCATTCCAGCGGCAATTGCGCCAAGAACATCATTCTCAATGCTGTCGCCGCAGTACCACACCTCCGAAGCAGGGAGTCCTGCCTTGCGCAGTGCGATGTCGAATATCAGCCTGTCAGGCTTGCGGATGCCGTATTCACTGGATGCGATGATGAACTCGAACTTATTGTCGGGAAACAGCCTGTTCATCCTATCGGTCAGAGCCTTGCCCGACCAGCCGATGTTACTGATTATTCCATAGCGGATGCCGTTATCCTCGAGATATTTCAGCAGTTCATCCGCATGGGGCATTATAGCGCCGATGGCGGTGTTGTCCCATATTATGCGCTCTGCCTCGTTTATATCGACATCCAGTTCGATCCCATGATATTCAAGCGTTGAACGGATTCCCTGATGCTCATGCGGCTCATAGCCTGTATGCAGAGCATCACAGCGCATCTTAAATATCTTGTCGCTGAACTGTTTAAGCTCCTCAGCGGTGACATTATCGGGATTCTTCGTTATATGCTTGTGGAGTTCATTATATCCCCGCATAAGATCAAACCCCGGCTCATAGCCGAGGGTCTGACCATAATCGAAGATAATCATAGATGGCTTTCTCATACGTTCATGTACTTGTTGAGGAATTCAACGGAAAGCTTTATCCAACGGCGGCAGTTATCGAGATAGAAGCTCTCGTGCCAGCCTGTAGCCTTATCACAGGTGGAAAGTCCGTGGGGACCCTCATCGTACATATGCAGCTCCACAGGAACCTTGTTGCTGATGCATGCCTTCGCCATAACAAGGGAGTTATGCGCAGGAACGCAGTCATCGTTAGCGGTTGTCCACAGGAACACGGGAGGAGTCTTGGGGGTAACTCTGTTTTCGAGAGAAAGGCGGCTCAGATCGGAACGGCTCGCATCCTCGCCCAGCAGCACCTTGAAGCTTCCCTCGTGGGGAGCTGTAACGCCGCTGATAACGGGGTAGCAGAGAATAGCCGCATTGGGACGGAGATCCGCAGGCTCGCAGCCGATGGTCTTAACGATCTGAGTATCGCTCCACATAGTCGCAAGGCAGCCTGCCAGATGTCCGCCTGCGGAACAACCGAGAACTGCAAGCTTCTCCTTATCAACACCGAACTCCTCGGCACGCATGCGTATCTTATAGAAGGTGTATGCTGCGTCTATCAGAGAAGCGGGGAATCTTGCATTTACGGTGTAGTTCACAACGAATGCGTTGTAGCCTTCGGCGAGATACTGCAGCGCGATAGGCTCGCCCTCTCTGTCGGAGCAGAACTCATATCCGCCGCCGGGGAAGATGATGACCGCAGGGCGCTTCTCACAGAAAGCAAGTCCCGAGATATTATCCAGCATATAAGCCTTTACATAGGCTGTCTTGTCCTGGTTGATGTAAAAGGTTTTGATCGTCATTACGGCTCCTCCGAATAATCATAAAATAAAGTATATAATATACAGATATATTCTAGCATTTTTTTGCAAATAAATCAAGGGGTATACAAACAATTTTACAAGCGACACATATTGTCCCGACAAAGGTACATTTCTTGTGATAGAATATAAACAGAAAGCAGGACGGAAGTGTTCACTTTCTTTCCTTGTTTTTTGTTTTCCCCAATTCATTCTTCATTTCCCTGTCTGTATGCATAATATACAGGAAAGCCGCCGTTCTTTTTTGAACAGCGGCTGTTTTTTTATTCCGAATATTCGTCATCATCCTTGTGCAGCAGCTTATCGCCGAGACGTTTGCCGCTGTCTATGATGTTATCCGTTGTTTCACGGATATTATCACTGAAACGCTTGCCGCTTTCAATGATATTATCGCCGATACGTCTGCCGTTTTCGAGGATGTTACCTGTTCTCTCACGCAGATTATCAGGCAGATTACGGATGTTGTGAGGTATGCTTCGGAAGCTCTGGATGTTGTCCGTAACACGGTCCATCATCAGGAAGAAATCCTCTGAGATGAAACCCTCATGCCTGCGGCTCTTGCCCGACTTCACGTTATCGATAACCGTCTGATAACGCTCATACGCACGTTTAACGGCAGTTTCCCACGAGATATACACCTCATCCATAGCATGCTGACCTATCTGACGTATCTCATCGAGATGGGCTGCCGCAAAGATAAGCTCCTCAGCTATTGCCGATGCGTCATCCTTTGTGAGTATGCCTGTTCTTCCGTGAGTGATGCCCTCAGCAGCGCAGCTGCCCTCGATAAGCAGAGAGCCTACTCCGCATGCGGCCGCTTCTCTCACCACGATACCGTTGGTATCATAAAGAGACGGGAACAGGAAAAGATCTCCCGCCGTATAGAACACACGCAGCTCCTCACGGTCATAGACAGCACCCGTGAATATCACTCGATCACGGAGAGAAAGCTCGTCAACATAATCCTCCATCTCCTTGCGGTCCGCACCGTCGCCCACGATAAGCATACGATAATCGATACCTTTTTCGGAAAGCAGCTTCAGGGC
The DNA here is from genome assembly GCA_045531575.1 of Oscillospiraceae bacterium. Classification (GTDB taxonomy): domain Bacteria; phylum Bacillota; class Clostridia; order Oscillospirales; family Ruminococcaceae; genus CAG-115. The sequence continues at coordinate 6,143 of JAZSEG010000064.1, forward strand.
GTCCAGAATAAGGCGCATTCCTTTATACCAGAGAAGGCGTCCCACAAACATGAAGGTAGGGATATCATCCCTCAGGCCGTATTTTGCACGGAGCTTTTCGGTATCCTCCTTGTTTGCTCTGCCGCAGGGGAAATCCACGCCATTCTCCATGACATAATAGTCGCCCTCGTAGCCGAGGCTTCGGAGATTTTCACCCGCACCGTGGCTAACCGTCCACACCTCATCGCACGCCTCGATATTGGATACGACCAGTTTGATAGCGGAATCCGCCAGCAGCTTGTTCGGCAGCGCACGGCGTATATCGATATCGAACTTTGTGTGATATGTAAGGACTATAGGGATATTGGTCTTTTCACGGAGCGTTCTCGCAAGAACGGTGGACGCAAACGGGCAATGGCTGTGGATGATATCAAAGCCCGAATTACCCAGCATCTCCAGCTTGCTTGCACTGAAGGGATAACCCGCACGATATCCGCAGAGCTTCTCTGTGATCGTCATGCTTTTATAGCGCACCACAGGGTAACCGAAGCCGTCATCTCTAGCCTCGGGGTGCTCGGGCGTCACGACCGTTGCCGAGCCAAGCGAAGAAGATATCACCGATGCATAGTTCACCACCGCATTCGCCACGCCGTCGATAAGCGGCGGAAACGAATCGTTCATAAGGCAGACATTTAATTTGTCGCTCATTTCGTATCCTTTCTCCAAGATGTATAAAAAGCGTATAGCACACACATTTTCTCAATATTTCAGCTTAACAGCTTGGATTAATTATACAACAATCAAAAGCATAATTCAAGGGGATTTCACGAAAAATTCAATCACAAAATCACAAATTTCTTAACGATTCAGCACACATCATCAACAAGCTGTCACAAGTACCTCAAAACCCCAAAACACCCGCCGACAAAACATATTCCGCTGCTGCATAACGACAGATTTTTCACCCTTGCGGTGGTAAGATATTCACACACCGACAAAAAGGGGGAAATACAATGATAAAGCTGTATAACGACGGAAAACGTATAACTGCGGCTCTGTACGGAGATATAGACCATCATACGGCAAGGGCGATGCGTGCAAGGCTTGACGAGGTCATCGCGCACTCAAGACCTGAGATGCTGATACTTGATTTCGAGCAGGTCGGCTTCATGGACAGCTCGGGGATAGGGCTGATACTCGGGCGGCTGAAATCCATACAAGCCGTTGGCGGAGACATCATCATAAAGAACGTCAGACCCAATATCGCAGCGGTAATAAGGCTCTCGGGACTTGCAACACTGCTGGCGGAAGGAGTGAAGATATGAAAAAGGAAATACTGAACGAAACAAAGATACAGTTTCTGTCGCTGTCCGCAAACGAAGCTTTCGCCCGCTCGGCAGCGGCGGCGTTCGTCTCGCAGTGCGACCCCACTGTGCAGGAGATAAGCGAGATAAAGACCGCCGTTTCCGAAGCGGTCACCAACGCTATAGTCCACGGCTATCGCAACACCGTCGGCATGGTGGAGATGACCCTGCGCCGCTACAACGGAGATATCATATACATATCCGTAAAGGACAAGGGCAAGGGCATCGAAAACATTGAACAGGCGATGACGCCGCTGTTCACCACCGCAGCCGAGGAGGAGCGCTCGGGTCTGGGATTCTCCGTGATGGAGAGCTTCACGGACAAGCTGCGTGTGAAAAGCTCCGCAGGCAAGGGCACCACTGTGGCGATGGAAAAGAAGCTCAGCAGACGGGTACGATAACGTGGAGCGTGACGAATTTATAGAGAGCAATCTGCCGCTGGTGCATTCTCTCGCAAACCGTTTCCGTGGTCGTGGCATCGAATACGAGGAGCTTTTTGCCGCAGGCAGCATGGGTCTCGTGAAGGCGTTCGATAACTTCGATCACGAACGTGGTCTGTGCTTTTCCACCTACGCCGTGCCTGTAATACTCGGAGAGATCAAGCGGCTTTTCCGAGACGGCGGCACCGTGAAAGTCAGCAGGAGCTTAAAGGAGCTTTCTCTGAAAGCTGCAAGGGTTCGGGACAAGCTGCTAGCCGATGGCAAGGAGCCGCGTATATCGGATATTGCCGAGAGTCTCGGAGTATCCCACGAAGCTGCTGCCGAAGCGATAGCCGCAGGCATACCGCCGCTTTCGCTCTCGCCCTCAGACGATGACGAAAACGCCACCGATATTCCCACACCATCGGGCGTGGAAAAGCTGATAGACCGCCTTGCGCTGCGGCAATGCCTTTCGGAGCTTGCCGAAGATGACAGGAAGCTGATACTGCTGAGATACGAAAGAGATCTTACCCAGTGTCAGACAGCCGCCATCCTCGGAATGACCCAGGTTCAGGTGTCACGGAGAGAAAGGAAGATACTCGCCGCTATGAGGGAGAAGATGGTGTAGCTTTGCAGTTTTTTGCACCCTCTCCCCTGCTATGCTTACCCTGTGGATATAACCACAGAAAATACATAAGGAGGTAAGTATGGCAAAGAAAATTTCAGCGGCTGAGTTCTTCACAAAGCACAACCGCTCATTCATCAAATTCGGCGAGATGTTCGCCAAAAAGATAACCGACGAGGAGCTTATCACCGCCCTCGCAGAAAAGGATCTGGAAAAGCTGGCAAAGGTATTCAGACTGGTCTTTGAGATGGTGGAGGAAAACTCCTCCGCTGAGGACTCCGAAAAGCTCGCAAAGCTTATTCAGGCGTACTCGGAGGTCGATGCGGATGTATGATTTCTCCGTAAAACAGAAGCAGGCACTCTCACTGCTGAAAAACGGTGGCCTGAAGCGCCTGAACATATTCGAGGGCAGCGTCCGCAGCGGAAAGACCTACATCAGCATGATAATGTGGGGACTCTGGGTGGCAGGCTCGCCTAAGGAACAGAGCTATCTCATGGCAGGCAAAACGCTCACTACCTTAAAGCGAAACGTGCTGGAGCCGATGTCCGAGATTTTCAGCGGCAGCTTCAGCTACAGCATCACCAAAAAGGAAGCTCGGCTTTTCGGCAGGCGTGTATATTTAGAGGGAGCCGCCAATGCAGGTGCCGAGGGCAAGATCCGAGGAATGACTCTCCGTGGAGCATACTGCGATGAGCTCACGCTGTTCGGCGAGGATTTCTTCACGATGCTGCTCTCCCGTCTTTCCGAGGAGAACGCAAAGCTCTTCGCCACCACAAATCCCGACAACCCCTCCCACTGGCTGAAAAGGGATTATCTCGACAAGGATATGCCAGACTTGCTCTCGCTGAAATTCACGCTGGACGACAATCCGTACCTTCCCGAGGATTATGTACGGGCGCTCAAAACGGAGTTTTCGGGCGTGTTCTACGACCGCTTCATCTTGGGAATGTGGGTGGCGGCAGAGGGCAGAGTTTACGATACCTTTTCCGACAGCTGCATCATATCTGCTGACAGGCTTGCCGAAAAGCTTGGCGAAAACAGGCTGATGACCTCGGTCGTAGGAGTGGATTACGGCGGCAACGGAAGTGCAAGCGTATTCTGCCATGTGGGATATGACGTGGGCTTCAAAAACGTGTATGTCCTATCGGAATACTACGACAGCCGAAACCGTTCCGCAGAAAATCTCATTTCGGCTTTCGGGGAATATATATCCCGTGAAAAGGAGCAGCGCCCTACCCTCTCCGCAGCCTTCTGCGACAGCGCCGAGCAGCTGCTGGTGAAAAGCTTCCGCAGCGCTGTAAGGATAGACGTCCGAAACGCCCTGAAACGCCCTATCAACACCCGCATCAACATGACTAACAGGCTGATAGCTTCAGACAGACTACATATTTCGGACGAGTGTCCGCACCTCATCGAGGCCTTCCGCAGCGCAGTATGGGACGAGCGTGATATCCACCACGATACACGCCTTGATAACGGCAGCACCAACATCGACAGCCTTGACGCATTCGAATATGCACTGGAGCGCTACGAAAAGGAGCTTTTCAGGTTTTAGAATATCAGCGAAAAAATTTCATAATATTATTGCATTTAGCGCAGTTTTGTGCTAAAATATATGCGATATAATTATACATAATCAGGAGGCAACAATTATGAAATACGCAGTTCTTCTCTGCGACGGCATGGCTGATACTCCCCGTGAGGATCTCTGCGGCACTACCCCCATGGGCAAGGCAAACAAGCCTAACATGGACCGCATCGCAAAGGTTTCCGAGGTGGGCATGGTAAAGACAGTAGGCGAGGGTCTGAAGCCCGGAAGTGACGTGGCTAATCTCTCCGTTCTCGGCTATGATCCGTCCATCTACTATACAGGACGTTCTCCGCTGGAGGCAGGCTCCATCGGCATCGACATGAAGTCCACCGATGTATCCTTCCGCTGCAATCTCGTTACCCTCTCCGATGAAGATGACTACACCAAAAAGACTATGGTAGACTACTGCTCCGACGATATCTCCACCGCAGAAGCGGCTGAGCTTATCAAGTACGTTCAGGAGAACTTCGGTAACGACGAGTTCAAGTTCTACAGCGGCGTAAGCTACCGCCACTGCCTGATCTGGAACAACGGCACTCTGGATGTGGGAGATATGACTCCTCCCCACGATATCAGCGGACGTGTCATCACCGAATATCTCAGCACATCTCCCAACGCAGAAAAGCTGCTGGACATGATGAAGCGCAGCTACGATCTGCTGAAGGATCACCCTGTGAACAAGGCAAGAGAAGCCCGTGGCAAGCGCCCTGCAAACAGCATCTGGCTGTGGGGCGAAGGCAAGCGTGCAGAGCTTACTCCCTTCAAGGAGAAGTACGGCGTAAGCGGCGCTATGATCTCCGCCGTTGACCTGCTGAAGGGCATCGGCAAGTTCGCTGAGATGAATGTTATCGAGGTTGAAGGCGCAACAGGCTACATCGATACCAACTTCAAGGGCAAGGCAGAGGCTGCCATCAAGGCTCTGAAGGACGGTGCGGATTTCGTATACGTTCACATGGAGGCTCCCGATGAGTGCGGCCACCGTGCAGAGGTAGAGAACAAGGTGAAGGCTATCGAGATCATCGACGAGCAGGTGCTCGGTCCGATGCTTGAAGCATTCAAGGGCGAGGATATCCGTATCCTCATCTGCCCCGATCACCCCACACCTCTCGATCTCAAGACCCACACTTCCAACCCCGTCCCCTACCTTATCTACGACAGCACAAAGGATGCAGCAGGCGTAGAGAAGTTCGACGAGGCTCATGCAGAGGCTTCTGGCATATTCAGACCCGTCGGCCACGAGCTTATCAACGTTTTCCTTCAGAAATAACAGCAAGGCCGGTCCGTTACGGAGCCGCTGTTTATATATCAACAAAAAGGAGATTCAACATGGACGAACAAATGCAGGAGCAGCTGAAAAAATATCATCGCATTATGCCATCCGACGAACAGAAAAAGCTGAAAAGACCCGATCCTTTCCTCCTCATTCCTGCGGTTATCCCGCTGGCAATATGCATATGGCTGTTCACTAAGGCAACCCGTCTATAGCCGTCATTTTCGGCGTTATTGCACTGCTGGTAATACTCGGAGGCTTTCTGAGCGTTCTGCCCTTCATAACAGCGGACAACATACATATCGTTTCTGCATACAAGGAGCCGCTCAATGAAAACTATGCCCGACTCCATTACTACGACTTCCTGCAGGGCGAATTCACCTCAAACGAGATCAGGATCGGAAGCCTGAAAAGCTCCTATATCTGGAGATACGGCGGAAAGACTGTTGAAGTGATCCTCATAGAGAAAAACGGAAAGCTACGCTTCAATTATGTCAACAACAAAACATAAGAACAGCGAAACGGCGGAGATATCTCCGCCGTTTTATTATGCAGTTTTCAGCTTGTTCCTGTATCTCACGAGCAGCCATGCACCGTAGCCTGTAGATACCACTGTCAGGAAGATAGTGCAGATAATATGGAACATCTGCATATCTGCAGAACCTGCTCCGAATGCACTGGATGCGTTCACCACGAAATGTGCCAGTATGCAAGGGATGATACTCTTTCCCACATAGAACACCACCGTGAAGCAGAAGCCTATTGCACAGGCATAGATGATCTGACATACGGTATCGAACAAAGGTGCGCCGTTCAGCAGGCTCACGATATGTCCGACACCAAAAGTCAGTGAGGACACGATAATCGCACTCTTCACATTTGTCCTGCACATGTGAACGAACAGCAGACCTCTGTAAATAAGCTCCTCAACTATGCCTACGATGCCCTTTGCCGCTGCCACGATAACACACGCGCCTACAGATCCGTCTATAGCCACACCGTTCCAGAAATTCACCGTGCATATCGCTATCAGCGGAATAAAGAACAGGAATTCCTTGTAGCTGCCGCTGAACTTACACAGACCGTATGTTTCCATGAAGCCGTTTTTCTTCATAAACGCCACCAGCACCACCATCATAGCCACAGCATAAAACAGCGTGATAAGATACGGCATTCCGATGCTGTCGGAAATACTGTCCGTTACGCTCACTCCCACAACGTGGAGGATTATCCACATCACCGCAAACCATATCTCGCTCTTTTCGTAAAACTTTCTCATACATTACCGCCTTTCATCATACCTATAACGCCCATGAACACATTTGTCAGAACGCTTTCAGAATAATTCTCATCATACTCCATCGAATTGTTCGCAAGGAGACTCGCAATACCATGTGCCGTCAGAAACAGTGACGCAAACGCTTCCCTGCTCTGTTCCTCTGTGATACCCGCTTCTTCCTGAAGCACCGCCAATATCGGGGCAAGAGCCTCTGAACCGATAAGCTCGGAAAAGCTGCTGTTTGCATATTTGTCGCTCTGGAAAAGGAAGCGGAACAGGTGCTTTTCCTCCGCCGCAAATCTGATATACCGAAGCCCGATACCCATCATGGGATCTTCGTTTTCAAAATCCACATCCATGATATAGCCTGTGTGGAATTCATCCGCTGCGGAATAGATCTCACTTTTTAGCTCATCAACGGACGAAAACTGATACATTATCGGCTGGGTGGAGCAATGAAGCTCTGACGCAAGGCTGCGGACATTCAGAGCGTCTGCACCATTTCTGCGTATCAGCTCAAGTCCTGATTCCAGTATCATCTGTCTGGTTATCTGTGATTTCGGTGGCATAAAGATCTCCTTTTGTAACATGTGTTATATAACACTTGTTATTATATCATCAGAATACTGTTTTGTCAATACCTTTCCAAAAAATTCTTCAACTTTTTGATTGACACAGCTTCAGATTTTGATTATAATTAGCATAATGACATTTTAACGGAGGAAACATGGAAAATATCAGACCCGCCACAGCCTCGGATGCTTCACGCATTGCTGAGATCATCATCACAAATTATCGGGTGAACTTCTACCCGTTCTTTCATAACGACCCGTTCTATTTCGGAGAGCTGAACGTCCTGGATATGGCAGCGGAATATGCCGAAGGTTCGCAGGCGCTGCAGGATACATTTGTATACGATGACGGCGTAGTGAGGGGCATCATCCGTGTCTCTGGAAACGAGATAGAAAAGCTGTATGTGGAGCCGCAGTTCCAGAGTCAGGGCATCGGTGCAAAGCTGCTGGAATACGCAGTCGACAAATTCAACGCCACCCATCTATGGGCGCTTGAATACAACACCCGTGGCATAGCTTTCTATCAAAGACATGGCTTTGAACTGACAGGCGAAAAGATGCTTGAGGACGAGTGGGTGCCGCTGCTGAAAATGGCACGCTGAACATAAATAAAACAGCCTGAGAAGTACATAGCTTCTCAGGCTGTTCATGTATATGATATATTACTTTTTCAGCAGGCCCTTCAGTCTTTCCATTGCCTCTGCGGTAGCTTCGTGAGTGCCGAATGCAGTGAGTCTGAACCAGCCATCGCCGTTCTTACCGAAGCCTGCACCGGGTGTGCCGACTACCTGTATCTCATTCAGCAGGTAATCAAAGAAGTCCCAGCTTCCCATGCCATCGGGACACTTCAGCCAGATATAAGGAGAGTTGATGCCGCCTGTGTAGCTGATGCCCAGCTCATCGCAGGTTGCGGCGATCATGCGTGCGTTCTCCTGATAGTAAGCGATGGTAGCCTTGGTCTGCTTCTGTCCCTCTGCGGTGAACACAGCCTCTGCGCCACGCTGTACGGGATAGGAAACGCCGTTGAACTTGCTGCCCTGACGTCTGTTCCACAGATCGGCGATCTTCACATCCTCGCCCTTGCTGTTCTTCTGGATGATATCCTCAGGAACAACGGTGTAGCCGCAGCGTGTGCCTGTAAAGCCTGCGGTCTTGGAGAGCGAGCAGATCTCGATAGCGCACTTTCTCGCACCCTCGATCTGATAAATACTTCTGGGAAGCTCCGCGTCGGTGATGAACGCCTCGTAAGCCGCGTCAAAGATGATAACAGCATCGTTGGA
>JAZSEG010000106.1:0-74674 GCA_045531575.1 Oscillospiraceae bacterium
ATACAGCGCGCCGAGCGGGTGAGCCATGGAGTGAACGATACCCAGACCTACGTTTGAGAAGCCCATGCCTGCAACATACTGACCGAGAGCCATGCCCTCACGTCCGTCAGGAGTGTTGTCAACAGCGCCTCTCAGAGAGCGTGCGATGATCTCGATAGCCTTCAGGTGGAACATATCGGAAAGCTCCCATGCACCCTTGGTGATGTAGCCCTCGATAGCGTGTGTCAGGGCGTCCATACCTGTTGCAGCGGTAAGACCCTTGGGCATAGTAGCCATCATATCGGGATCAACAACTGCTACGATCGGAATGTCGTGAGGATCTACGCATACCATCTTGCGGTCCTTCTCAACGTCTGTGATAACGTAGTTGATAGTAACCTCAGCTGCTGTACCTGCTGTAGTGGGAACAGCGATGATGGGAACGCAGGGATTCTTTGTGGGAGCAACACCCTCAAGGCTTCTTACATCAGCAAACTCAGGATTTGTGATGATGATTCCTACAGCCTTAGCAGTATCCATAGAAGAACCGCCGCCGATAGCTATGATATAGTCAGCGCCGCTTGCCTTGAATGCAGCCACGCCTGCCTGTACATTCTCACTAGTGGGATTAGGCTTGATATCAGAGAAGATGTCATATACGAGACCTGCATTGTCAAGAATATCGGTTACCTTCTTTGTAACACCGAACTTGATCAGATCAGGGTCAGAACATACGAGAGCCTTCTTGAAGCCTCTGTTCTTTGCCTCATCAGCGATAGCGGAAATTGCGCCTGCGCCGTGATAGGAAGTCTCATTAAGAATAAAACGGTTAGCCATAGGATTTTACCATTCCTTTCGTTGTTTGATATATGTAAGCCGTGGCTTAAATAACATTACTTCATGGAGTGTACCAGCTCACTGGTCTCCTTCAGCAGATTTCTCAGCTCCTCAACAGCAGCGGAATTCTTCTCTGCAGCCTCGTTAACGCTTGCAAGCTGCTGATTAATGTTGTTGATAGCCTTCTTGATCTCGGTCAGGGTAGTCTCTACCTCGCCTGCCTGCTTTGTGTTGCGGTTTGCGAGAGAACGAACTTCCTGCGCAATAACGTTGAAGCTTGCGCCGGATACGCCGCCTGCTCTCTTAGCCTCGATGGAAGCGTTGAAGCCGATCAGTGTAAGCTGTGTGGAAGCAGTCTCAATAGCCTTAACGATGCTGTCGGTGTTCTCAACAGCCTTAACAGACTTCTGGGTAGCACCCTCGATCTCGTTACAGAATTCAGCAAGAGAACCCATGCTCTCTGTAACTTCGTCGATACGCTTGTTGATATCATCAAACTTTGCATTGATCTCATTTATGACAGACTCGCTCTCAGCACTCTTCTGAACAGCCACCAAACGCTGATAGCCAACCTGAGAAAGAGCATTAGCCATCTGATACAGCAGATTTGCAGCAGCGTCGATCTGCTCCTTGGGAACGATCCTGATCTTACGCAGAGCCTCTATGTACTCATCGGGATCAACACCGATCTCGGCAGCGATCTTGCGGAACTTCTCCTCATCAGGCTCCTCGGGGAGCACCTGACCGCCGATAAGAGAACCGATGTGCTGACCGTTCAGCACGATGGGAGCAGCAAAATCAACCAGACCACCGTGGCAGTAATAAACAGCGGGACGTCCTGTCTGGCTGGATTCCTCACCACCCTGCAGATCGCACTTATTACAGCGCTCGCAGCCAACGGGGGACTTTCTGGTGAAGTTCATGCAGAAATCAGTACCGTTACTAAGCTCTGTAACGGAACCGGTATCATCAGTTGTGAGAGCAGCCATTCCTGTAGCCTCGGCAAATGCATCCTGAAGGCTCTGAAGGGTCTTGCGGTCGATAATGTCAAGCAGATTGATCTTTTCGTTGCTCATAATGTATTACTCCTTAAACAAATAATAAAGTCGAAAATGATATATATTAATTATACAACCTTTTCCAAAATAAATCAAGAGTTTTTATGTAAAAAACAACTCACACAAGTATAATTTGCCAAAACGATTTTGTGCATAATGCACATCGCACAAAAAGTCACTCATCCTCGCAGATACTGTGATGTCACATTCTTATCTGCCCGTGATAAAGCGGTATATTTTGTAACATCATACAAACTTACATGTTTATGTTCTGCTGCTCTTGAAAAATATATAAAAAAAGTATATAATAATGGTAGTTTGTTTTATTATACTTCTGAAAGGAATGACAGACCATGGAATTTATCAGCGAACGCACAGCCTTTACACTGCTGTCAGAAACTGTAGTAAAAGCAGGAGTCTCCCTGTTCAATGCGGTGAAGTACATCTACATGATCGCAGACAAGGATTTCTATAACATAAACATCAAGGATGTATTCAAGATTGCTCTGAACAACATCTCCGATACTGCAGCGCTATACAACACCGGCATAAAGCTGGACAAGGAACGCTGTACCGAGATGAACTCTCCTGAATATGAGCGTGTGCTGTCGCTGATGGTATATTCCTTTGCAGTGCGCCTTCCCGAGCTGAAGAATATAAAGACCGCAGGCGGCTACCTGAATGACCGTCAGATCAAAACCATCTACGATATGGTCATCGAGAAGGGCGCAGGTAACTACGATAACGTCATTGCCTATGACTTCGAGGATATCCGCCGCATGGTGAAGAACGGCAAGCCCGTCCCCACCTACGATGCGGAGTGGTTCAAGGGATATATCTACACATACGTCCCTGCCCTTGCCGCTATCACAAATAAAAACCTCCTGCTGCTGGGAAGCGCTGATATACTGTTCACACTATTCCACAGCTGCCTTGAAGAGGAGCTTACAAGAGTGCTTAATGCACTTGCGGCAAAAGCATGATATGTAATCATTTCAACAAAATATAACGGAGGAAAACCAAAATGAGCAATATCAGGATCACCGCAGACACCGTATGCGATCTGTCAGAAGAACTTAAACAGCGCTACAGCATCACCACCCTGCCACTGTATGTCACTCGTGACGGTGTAACGCTGAAGGACGGCGTCGAGATCTCCAGAAATGAAGTATTCGAGCATTACCGCACAACAGGCAGGCTCTGCTCCACCGCCGCACTTAATGTGGACGACTTCTGGAATTTCTACAAGGAACAGCTCAAGGACTGCGATGAGCTTATCATGATAACCATCAGCTCCGAATTCTCCAGCTGCTATCAGAATGCCTGCATAGCCGCTGAGGATTTCGAGGGACAGGTGTATGTTGTGGATTCCCGCAATCTTTCCACAGGCGAGGGTCTTGTGGCGGTATCCGCCGCAAAGCTGCTGGAAAAAGGTCTTTCCGCAGGAGAGATCGTTACAAAGCTGCGTACCGAGATCATTCCCAGAGTGGACGCAAGCTTCTTCGTAGCAAACGTTGAGTATCTCCACAAGGGCGGCAGATGCTCGTCTATTGCGGCACTCGGCGCTAATCTGCTGAAGCTGAGACCCTGCATCGACGTTATCGACGGCAAAATGAAGGTAACGAAGAAATACCGTGGCGCCATGGAAAAGACAATGAAGGAATATGTAAAGGACAGACTCGCAGATATGGCATATGACGATGAACTTATCTTCGTCACCAGCACCTGCACAAAGGAATTTGCAGAACTTACAGCAGAGGAAGTCAAGAAAAACAGCAGCTTCAAGGAGATCGCTATCACTGATGCAGGCTGTACAGTTGCCTGCCACTGCGGTGAGGATACCATCGGTGTTCTTTTTATCCGCAAGGATGTAAAAAGTACAAACTAATCAGCATATAATGCCTCGAAAGAGGTGGTTTATATGCAGCATATTCACAAATATTCGTATATGGAATCGGAACGCCCCGCACTTATCGGATTGCTGAGAGGCGGACTCGGTCACGAGGATATCAGCGGCACCGCCGCCGTATTCTGGCTGCCTGATTCCGTTTATCTGGAAGCTCAGTTTGAGGGGCTTCCCGCTTCTCAGGTGTTCGGATTTCATATCCATGACGGAGTAGTCTGCACTACGGAGAACAGCTTTTCCGATGCGGGAGAGCATCTTGATCTCTGCGGAGAAGGTGTGTGGTGTGGTCAGCATCCATATCATGCAGGCGATCTTCCGCCTGTGTTTTCGGGCGAGGACGGCACTGTAGTGCTCGGAGTGCATCTTGACAGGGCGCAGGTGGAAAATATCTCAGGAAAGACGATAGTCCTCCACAGCCGCCCGGATGACTTCACTTCACAGCCTGCGGGAAACTCAGGCATCCGTATCGCCTGCGGTATACTGGCTGAAAATCTGTAAAAGATGAATACATAAAAACAAAGGAGAAACAAATTATGGCAAGCGAGATCAGAAACGCCGACCTCTGGGAGAGCGGCGCAAGAAAAATAGAGTGGGTTAAGCGCAACATGCCCCTGCTGAGAGGTATCGAGCAGGAATTTGCTGCTGAAAAGCCGTTCGCAGGTCTGCGTGTGGCGCTTTCAGTGCATCTGGAGGCTAAGACCGCATACCTCTGCAAGGTACTGGCTGCCGGCGGCGCAGAGATGTATGTAACAGGCAGCAATCCTCTGTCTACTCAGGACGATGTGGCTGCGGCTCTCGTTCATGACGGTCTGAATGTATTTGCATGGTATGACGCAACTGACGAGGAATATCACCGTCATATTTCGAAGGTGATCGACGCTCGTCCCAATGTTATCATCGACGACGGCGGCGACCTTGTAAACCTCATCCACAACGAGCGCCCCGAGCTTATCCCCGAGGTTATCGGCGGCTGCGAGGAGACCACCACAGGCATCATCCGTCTTCTGGCTATGGATAAGGCAAGCGCACTGAAGTTCCCGATGGTGCTGGTAAACGATGCTGACTGCAAGCACCTGTTCGATAATCGCTACGGCACAGGTCAGTCCGTATGGGATGGCATCAACCGTACCACAAATCTGATCGTTGCAGGCAAGAACGTTGTTGTTGCAGGCTACGGCTGGTGCGGCAAGGGTGTTGCAATGAGAGCAAAGGGTCTCGGCGCAGAGGTCATCGTAACCGAAATAGATCCCATCAAGGCTATGGAAGCTGTAATGGACGGCTTCAAGGTAATGCCTATGCGCGAAGCCGCAAAGGTCGGCGATTTCTTCGTGACAGTAACAGGCTGTGCGGATGTAATCGGCGAGGAGGCTTTCCTCAACATGAAGGATGGTGCGATCTGCTGCAACGCAGGCCATTTCGACGTGGAAGTAAACATGGCAAAGCTGCGTGAGATCGCAGTGGACAGCTATCTTGCACGAAACAACATCATGGGCTACAAGCTGGCAAACGGAAACACCGTATTCATCATCGCAGAGGGCAGACTTGTAAACCTCGCAGCAGGCGACGGTCATCCCGCAGAGATCATGGATATGAGCTTCGCTATTCAGGCGCTCTCCGCCCTCCACGTTGTAAAGAACAAGGGCAAGCTCGGCAAGGATGGCAGCATGACCGTTAACGTTCCCGCCGAGGTGGACAGAGAGGTGGCTCTCAGAAAGATCGCAAGCTGGGGCATCGAGATAGATAAGCTCACACCCGAACAGGAGAAGTATCTCAACGGCTGGGAGGTTTAATACAATTAGGAATTAGGAGTGAGGAATGAGGAATTATTGTATCTCCTACGGAGATATTATTCAATTTCTTCACCACTCACTTGAATTATAGGAGAACCAACATGAACGAAACCTACGAAAAACTCTTGAAATGCTACAATTCCGCCGAGAAAAAGATCAGCTTCCAGCCTGAGATTGCACTCATTCTTGGAAGCGGTCTCGGTGATTACGCTGATACTATGGATATAAAGGAGACCCTTGACTACAACGAGCTGGAGGGCTTCCCCATCTCCACCGTTGCAGGTCATAAGGGCAGATTCGTGTTCGGCTATGCAGGCGGAGTTCCGATAGTTGCAATGCAGGGACGTGTGCATTACTACGAGGGATATAAGATGTCCGACGTGGTGCTTCCTACAAGACTTATGAAGCTGATGGGTGCAAAGACGCTGTTCCTGACAAATGCGGCAGGTGGCATCAACCGCACCTTCAACTGCGGCGATTTTATGATGATAACAGACCACATCTCATCTTTTGTTCCGTCGCCACTCATCGGTGCGAATGTGGACGAACTGGGCGTGCGTTTCCCCGATATGTCCGAGATATACTCGAAGAAACTCAGAGGTATCATCCGCAACGCAGCTACAGATGAGAAGATACCGCTGCGCGAGGGCGTTTATGTTCAGACTACAGGCCCGAATTACGAATCTCCTGCCGAAATACGCATGTATTCTGCTCTCGGTGCCGATGCAGTGGGAATGTCCACCGCCGTCGAAGCTATGGCGGCACGCCATGCAGGCATGGAGATATGCGGCATAAGCTGTATATCCAACCTTGCGGCAGGTATCTCGCAAAATCCTCTCACCCATGCTGAGGTACAGGAGACTGCGGACAGGGTTGCACCACTGTTCAAGAGACTGGTAACACGCTCGATCAAAGATATCTACGGCTGCCGATAAAGCGCCATCTACGTCGTCAACCGCCATTCGGCAGGCACAAAGCCTAGCAGAATGGCGGTTTCCTGGTATCTGACACTTTCTCGTTCGCCTCAGAAAATGTCTTTACAACGGTATTTTACACGCCCACCCAAGCATATAATTTCCCGAGAACATATTCGGGAGGATATCATGCGCAGATCAAAACGAGAACAGCGCCTGCAGCCATTTGCAGCTGGCATAATTATCGGATACATCACTACACTGCTGCTGTCTGCGGCAGGAGCGTTATTCCTGCTGCTTACAGATTCCGCAGAGGCGCTTGCGGGGGCAGCTTCAGTGGTGATAATGGCGGTATCCTGCTATATCGCAGGCCACACCGCAGGAAAGCAGCGAAGGCACGGTGGCATGGCTGCGGGAGCATTATGCGGACTTCTGTATATGACACTTCCGTTTCTTATATCCCTGTTGACGCTGAATGTCGGCGGTACGCTGCTAATCGTGAAGCTGCTGCTGTGCACCTGCTTCGGCGCCGCAGGCGGTGTGGTGGGCGTTAATTCCGTGAAATGACCCTTGACTAAGCGAAAACGTTGTGATAAACTATGCTTAAAAGGAGGGATGAGCCATGGCAATGACAGAGATCTCAGCACTGGCAAGAGTGCTTACTATTTCAAGGGATCTGTATTCTGCACTCGCAAGAGGCGAGGAGGGACACAATTATGTCGCCCTGCTGGACAGCCTGTCCGCTGCGCTCTCCCACTGCGAAAACGAGAAAAAGCCACTCAGAAAGTGTATTCGCTCCCTGAAAAGAGAGATCAAAGCAGGCAGCAAGCCGTTTTACGTCAGCATAAAGCAGCAGTTTTCATTCCTCTGCCCTACACTTGAATACAACTACGAAAAAGCGCGAAAGCACATTCCCTCAATCATCTACGGCAACGACATGATATGCGCCCGTCTGCTTAAAGGCGAGAGTGACAAGGCACATTCAATGGCAGATGCAATGAAAAGCTACCCCGGATTCCTGTTCGGGGAATTTGAAGCACTGACGGACGAGCAGTTCTATGAGCTGGTGTTCGGATATTACCCGAAGCTGTATGACGAACCGTTTTTGGACGAGATGAAACACCTCTTTGACTCCTGAGACAACGGCATTTTGATACTCTGATAAAGCTGTACGCCGCCGAATTTCGGTATTTTCACCTAATATGGTGAAAAAGCCGTGTCGGCGGCGTATTTTGTATTGACTTTTTATGAAAATATATTTATAATAATGATGTATGCGTTATTCCGTTCTTTTAATGGAAATAACTGTAAATCTAAAAATATATGAGGACAACTATTATGAAATGGACAGGCTTAAATGACCTTCGTGAGAGCTATCTCAAGTTCTTTGAATCCAAAGGACATCTCCGTATGAATTCCTTCCCCCTGGTACCTCAGGGCGACAACTCCATCCTGCTTATCAACGCAGGTATGACACCTCTGAAGAAGTACTTCCAGGGCATCGAGGAGCCCCCCTGCCACAGAGTTACCACCTGCCAGAAGTGCATCCGTACTCCTGATATCGAGAACGTTGGTAAGACCGCACGTCACGGCACATATTTCGAGATGCTGGGCAACTTCTCCTTCGGCGATTACTTCAAGCACGAGGCTATCGCATGGGCTTGGGAATTCCTGACAAAGACTCTGGAGATCCCCGCTGACAGACTGTGGGTAACCATCTACGAGCAGGACGACGAAGCCGGCGATATCTGGGCTGACGAGGTTGGCGTTCCCCGTGACCGCATCATCAAACTCGGCAAGAAGGACAACTTCTGGGAGCACGGCAGCGGTCCCTGCGGTCCCTGCTCTGAGATCCACTTTGACCGTGGCGAGAAGTACGGCCCCTTCGAGAATTTCGAACAGGCTTCCGACTGCGACAGAATCATCGAGATCTGGAACAACGTATTCACTCAGTTCGATAATGACGGCAAGGGCAACTACACACAGCTCGCAACAAAGAATATCGACACAGGTATGGGTCTTGAGAGACTTGCCTGCGTAATGCAGGATGTTGACAACCTGTTCGAGGTAGATACAGTTCAGAATATCATGAAGCGCATATGCTCCATCATCGGCGTGGAGTACAAGGCCGACGCTAAGAAGGATATCTCCATCCGTGTTATCACAGACCATATCCGTTCCACCACATTCATGGTAGGCGACGGTGTTCTGCCCTCCAATGAGGGCCGTGGCTACGTTCTGCGCCGTCTGCTGAGACGTGCTGCACGTCACGGACGTATGCTCGGTTACACAAACTCCTTCCTGCATGAGGTATGCGACACCGTTATCGACGAGAACCTCTCCGCTTATCCTGAGCTGGACGAGAAGCGTGCATACATCAAGAAGGTCATCAAGACCGAGGAAGAGAGCTTCGCAAAGACCGTTGACAAGGGTACAGAGATCCTGAACGAGATGATAGACGCTCTGCTCGCAAAGGGCGAAAAGACTCTTGCAGGCGCTGACGTATTCAAGCTGCACGACACCTACGGCTTCCCCCTCGATCTCACAAAGGAGATCCTCGAAGAGAAGGGTCTGGAGGCTGACGAGGATGGCTTCAAGGCTCTCATGCAGGAGCAGAAGGACACCGCTCGTGCTAACAAGAAGCTCGGCGGCGGCTGGGACAATGCAAAGAACTCCGAGCTTGACAACTACAAGACAAACTTCGTGGGCTATACAGCCCTTACATCTGATACAAAGATCCTTGCTCTCGTAAAGGACGGCGAGATCGCTGAGCTTTGCGGCGCAGGCGATAAGGTGAGCGTTATCATCGAGAACACTCCTTTCTACGCTGAAATGGGCGGTCAGGTAGGTGACTGCGGTACCATCACCAACGGCACAAGCGTTATCCGTGTGGATGACACACAGAAGCTCACAGGCGGTGCTTATATCTGCAGCGGCGAGGTACTTGCAGGCGGATTCTCCGTAGGCGATAACGTTACCGCAACAGTTGACAGCGAGAAGCGTTCCGCAACCGAGCGCAACCACACCTGCGCACATATCCTGCAGAGCGCACTGAGAGAGGTCCTCGGCGACCACGTTCACCAGAGCGGCTCTTATGTTGATCCCTACAGATGCAGATTTGACTTCAGCCACTTCAATGCAGTTACTCCCGAGGAGCTCACAAAGATCGAGGCTTATGTAAACAAGGTGATTCTTGAGGGCGTTCCCGTTGTTACTGAGGAGCTGCCTATCGAGGAGGCTAAGAAGAAGGGCGCTATGGCTCTCTTCGGCGAGAAGTACGGCGATGTTGTTCGCGTTGTAACAGTCGGCGATTACTCCACAGAGTTCTGCGGCGGTACTCATCTGAAGAACTCCGCTTGTGCAGGTCTGTTCAAGATCGTTTCCGAGACTTCCGTTGCAAGCGGCGTAAGACGTATCGAGGCTGTGACAGGCATGAACGTTCTGGAGCTGCTGAACTCCTACAAGGATACAGTAGTAAAGGCTGCCGATACTCTGAAGATCGCTAACACAAACGAGCTTGTAAAGCGCTGCGAGAACGTTATGTCCGAGCTGCGTGAAAAGGACAAGAAGATCGAGGCTATGCAGCAGGCTGCGGCTAACGCTCAGATGGGCAACCTCGGCGATAACTGCGCAGAGATCAACGGCGTGAAGATCATCACCGCTGCTCTGGATGGCACAGGCGCTGACGGTCTCCGCAAGATCGGCGACAGCCTTGCAGACAAGTTCGACTGCTTCGTGGCAGTTCTCGCAGGCACAAACGAGGGCAAGAGCAACATCCTGTGCAAGTGTTCCAAGTCCGCTGTGGAAAAGGGCGCTAACGCCGGTACTCTCGTTCGTGAGATCGCTGCGGTTGCAGGCGGTAAGGGCGGCGGAAAGCCCGATCAGGCTATGGCAGGTATCCCCGATGCTTCCAAGATCGCTGAGGCACTGGCTGCTGCTGAGAGCATCGCTGCAAAGTACATCAAGTAAATTTTGCCCCGTCTTTGCCCGATATGTTGTAAAATAATATGGTACGGTCTTTGGATAGTCGTTCAAAGACCGTATTGTGTAAATTGGAGGATGTATGCCTATTTTAAATGACATAGAACTCACTTCCGATGAAGAACGTAAAATAACAAATAGCCTCAATGAAACAGAGATCGAAACAATAGAATCTGATATAATACTCAAAACGCAAAACGAACACGCAAGTAAACAAAAGCATATCAGCCGCACTATTGCGTTAACGCTTATTTCTGTGTTATGTGCTATTGCCGTTCTTTTGGTCTTTGCAACAATCGTCTTTGTAAGTATATTTGCACCACAACACTAATAGGAGGAAACCAAAATGGAAAACTGCTTATTCTGCAAGATAATCGCAGGGGAGATCCCCTCAACAAAGGTATACGAGGACGACAAGTGCCTTGCATTCCGTGATATCGCACCCATGGCGCCCACACATATTCTCGTAATTCCCAAGAACCACATCGGCGGTGTGGATGAGATAACAGCCGAGAACAGCGCTGTTGTTGCACATATCTTCTCTGTAATCCCTCAGATCGCAAAGGAAGAGGGTCTTGTGAACGGCTACCGTGTAGTTTCCAACATCGGTGAGGACGGCGGTCAGACTGTAAGACATCTGCACTTCCATATCCTCGGTGGTAAGAAATTATCCACTGAAATGGCGTGATATAAGAAAATGTCGGGACACGGCTTGCCGTGTCCGAAAAACAGACACAACCGATGTATTTAAGGAGCAATAAGTGGCTAAAATAGAAGAAGCACGACTGAAGGCTGACCTCAAAGCAGGTCTGCTCGCCCGCGTGTATTTCCTGTTCGGCGAGGAGCATTTCCTCACTAAGACCTACGAAAACAAGATAATAGAAGCGGCACTGGGGACAGACCCCTCAGACCTCAATTTCGTGCGCTTCAATGAGGCTCCGCCCTCGGACAGCCTTTCGGATTTTGCGGACAGCATGCCGTTCTTCTCAGAGTACAAGGTCATCGTGATATCCGATCTGGATGCGGACAAGCTGGATAACAACGAGCTTGCCGCTTATCTCTCCATAATCGAGGAGCTGCCAGATACCACCGTGCTGGTGATATCTCAGACGGGTATCGAGATAGACGTGAAGAAGCCAAAGGCAAAGATGAAAAAGCTGATGGCTGCCGCAGAGAAATGCGGCGTTCTTTGCGAGATGAAGTACATGACCGCTCTGCAGCTCTCAAAAATGGCGGCGAAAAAAGCTGCTCGTCTTGGTTGCAACCTTTCGGAGCAGAACGCAGTGTTATTGGCAGAGCTTTGCGGAAGAGATATGCAGCTTTTGTCAACAGAGGTGCAGAAGCTTTGTGATTATACGGTCAGCGGCGAGATAACGAGGGAGGCTATCGACACACTCGTGCCGAAGCTTGTAGATACCAGTATCTACACCCTCGCATCTGAGCTTTTCGCAGGCAGAGTTGCCAATGCATTTCAGATACTGGACGACCTGTTCGTGCAGCGCATGGAGCCTGTGGTGATACTCGCTACACTCTCAGGACATTTCGTGGACTGCTACCGTGCGAAGCTTGCCATGCTTGCAAGGAAGTCTGCAAACGATGCTGCTGCGGCGTTCAATTATCCCAGAAACCGCACATTCGTGCTGACCAAGGCATACAACTCGGTGAAGTATCTCTCAGTTGAATATCTGAAGGACTGTATCGATATTCTCTACCGCACAAATCTGCTGCTGAACTCCTCAAAAGCGGACAGAAGAACACTTCTGGAACAGGCACTGACAGAGATATCCGTATTAAAACGCACATGATAAAGATAAAACAAGCAATCATAGTCGAGGGAAAATACGACAAGATAAGGCTTTCAAGCCTTGTTGATGCCATTATTATCCCAACAGGCGGCTTCGCCATCTATAAGGACACGGAAAAGCAGGAGCTTATACGCTCCCTTGCCCAGAAGAACGGTATCATAATCCTTACAGACAGCGACAGCGCCGGCTTTCAGATACGCTCCCATCTGCGGAATATCGTAAAGCAGGGGGAGATAATAAACGTATATATTCCCGATATCTTCGGAAAAGAGCGGCGCAAGGCTCAGCCTTCAAAGCAAGGCAAACTCGGAGTCGAGGGCATGACCACCGAGGTATTACTCGAAGCCATTAAAAAGGCAGGAGTCATCGCCGATGAATCCGCTCCCAAATCCGAACCGATAACAAAAGCCGACCTCATGGATATGGGTCTTATCGGCGGGGAAAACTCAGCGATAATGCGTACGGAGCTGCAAAAAAGTCTCGGACTGCCCGAGCTGCTCTCCGCAAATATGCTTATAGAAATACTTAATGTCATGTACACAAGGGAGGAATTCCTTGAAATGACGACACAAGGGGGATAACTATGGTCTTTTCCAGTCTTACATTCCTATTTGCATTTCTTCCGATAACGCTTATATTGTATTATCTCATGCCGAATAACAAGGCAAGGAATGTCATCATACTGATAAGCGGCATCGTGTTCTATGCATGGGGCGAGCCGCTGTATGTGTTTGCTATGCTTCTGTCTACGGCGATAGACTATTTTGCGGGACTGCTCATAGCAAAATACGATGACAAGCCAAAGGTGCGTACTGCCTGCCTTATCGTCTCGCTGCTGATGAATCTGGGTCTGCTGAGTACGTTCAAGTACCTCGGCTTCCTGATAAACTCCGCAAACGCTTGGTTTGGTCTGGATATACCAAATCCCAACCTGCCACTGCCTATCGGTATCAGCTTCTTCACATTCCAGTCGATGTCCTACACCATCGATCTGTACAGAAGAAATATCAAGGTGCAGAAGAATCCCGTAAGCTTCATCGGCTTCGTATCGCTGTTCCCGCAGCTGGTTGCAGGCCCTATCGTAAGATATGAAGACATTCAGAATGAGATAGACAACCGTACACTGACAGAAAAGCAGGTGGGCGACGGTATCTGCCGCTTCATCACAGGTCTCGGCAAGAAGGTGCTGATAGCAAACAACATCGGCGCCCTCTGGACGAGTGTAAAGACCATGGCAGGCTTCGATTACTCCGAGCTTTCCGTTGTCACCGCATGGCTTGGTATACTGGCGTTCACCTTCCAGATATTCTTCGATTTCAGCGGATATTCCGATATGGCGATAGGTCTCGGTAAGATGATGGGCTTCAACTTCCCCGAGAATTTCGATTATCCATATATGTCGCACAGTATCTCGGAGTTCTGGCGCCGCTGGCACATGACCCTCGGCGCATGGTTCAAGAGCTATATCTATATCCCCCTCGGCGGTAACCGCAAGGGCAAGTGGAGAACTATATTCAATCTGCTGGTGGTATGGACCGTAACAGGCGTATGGCACGGCGCAAGCTGGAACTTCATGCTGTGGGGTCTGTACTTCGGCTTGCTTATTATAATGGAACGACTTTTCCTCGGAAAGCTTCTGGAAAAGCTGCCCACATTCTTCAGCTGGATATACACCTTTGTGCTTGTTGTGTTCGGATGGGTAATGTTTGACGCCGTAGACCCCACAACAGTAAACATCGGCGAGATGTTCTCGCAGGTAGGCACATATATCGGTGCGATGTTCGGCGCAAACGGCGTGTTCATGGACGATTTCGCAACAAGCGCTATCATGAACTATGGCATCATCTTTGCAGTGTGCATCCTCGGCAGCTCTGATCTTATCAAGATGTTCGTGAACTTCATAAAGGAAAAAGCTCCCACATGGGTGCGCTACGGAGCGCCTATCGTACAGCTTTGCGTGATGTTGGCTGCTGTGGCATATCTCGCCACCTCCAACTACAATCCGTTCCTGTATTTTAATTTCTAAGGAGGGAGAAGCATGAAATTCAAAATGACGCCTGAAAAGCTGATGATCGCACTGTTTGCGATAGTGCTGCTGGGCATTCCGATTGTAACTATAGCTCTCCCTAATCAGGAGCGCAGCGAAAACGAAAACCGCACTCTGGCAAAGCTTCCTACACTTATCAATGAAAAGAAGTTTGAGGAAGCCGAGAGCTTTGGCGACTATGTAGATGCGATCAAGTGGGATTATATCACAGTCCGTGACAAAAACAGCTATATGGATGATCTGGAAGTTTATTACTCCGATCATCTTGCAGGCAGAGAGACCTGGGTGCAGGCAAAGAACAGAATGGAAGCGCTTATCGGCAAGGAAGAGATCAACGGCATCTATACTCTTGACGATCAGATGATACAGGTGTTCAAGGAGTATGACGAAAAGGCGGTTTCAGACTCTCTCAAGGCAATGAGCACTTTTGCGGCAAATCATGCAGAACTGCCTTGCACATTCATGCTTGCACCTACTGCACAGGAAATATTCTCCGCAGAGATGCCCAACTATAACGGCTATCTCAGCCAGAAGACCTTTATCGAAAGCTGCTACGGCAATGTCAGTGATATTACGACCGTTGACTGCCTGAGCTATCTCTCAGGGCATAAGGACGATTATATCTTCTACCGCACAGACCATCACTGGACCAGCCTCGGTGCTTATTATGCATACTGCGCTGCAGGCAAGGCTCTTGGCTACAGCCCGTACAGCCTCTCGGAATTCAATATAGAGACCGCAAGCAGCGATTTCCTCGGCACACTGTATTCAAAGACACTGGACAGCTCTATAACGCCCGATTCCATCGATTATTACCACCTCAAAAACAACGCCCCGAACATCACTATGACTGTGTTTGATGGCGCTAATGAAACAAAGTACGACAGCCTGTATGTCCGTGATTATCTCGCTGTAAAGGATAAGTATTCTTCGTTTACAGGCAGTAATCAGCCCATCATCAATATCGAGACTGATATCGACAACGGCAAGCGTCTGCTCCTAATCAAGGACAGCTACGCACACAGCCTTGTACCGTTCCTCGCTAACCACTATGAGAAGATCACCATGGTGGATATGCGTTATATCAACGGCGATCTGAATTACTTCCTTGATATGAATGAGTATACTCAGGCGCTGTTCATGTACAATGCAGTGTCTTTCGGCGAAGATGAGACCGCACGCAAGATCATGCTCACAAAATGAGAGAGCTGAATTTAACCGTTACAGCAGAAGAGAGTGGCTGGCAGCTTCAGCGC
Organism: Oscillospiraceae bacterium; assembly: GCA_045531575.1. GTDB lineage: Bacteria > Bacillota > Clostridia > Oscillospirales > Ruminococcaceae > CAG-115. Next base: position 15,574 of record JAZSEG010000106.1, read on the forward strand.
CTGCTGAAAGCACACAGCTTCTCTCATAGAACGATAACAAAGCTTAAACACACAGGCGGACTTACACGGGGCGGACAATTGATCCGCTCCATTGACCCTGTGGCGGAAGGCGATGTCATTACCATTGTGCTAGAAGATGAAGGCGGACTGGTGCCAAACGCAGAGCTTACTGCAGGCATTGCATATGAGGACGAAGACATCATTGTATTTGATAAGCCACCGCACATGGCGGTACATCCCTCTATAAAACACAGAAACGACACGCTCGGCAACTTCTTTGCTTCACTGTATCCCGATACGCCTTTCAGGGCGATAAACCGCCTTGACCGTAACACTTCGGGACTCTGCATATGCGCAAAGAATCGTTTTGCGGCGGCGGCACTGGCGAAAAAGGTCAGCAAAGTATATTACGCAATTGTCGACGGCGATATGGGCAGCGGCGAGATAAATGTTCCCATCGGTAGAGTGCAGGACAGCATCATCTACCGCAATGTGACTCCCGATGGACAGCCTGCACTGACGCTTTATTCCGATGAGCGCCATGGTAACGGCAGAACACTTTCCCGTGTGATACTAAAAACAGGTCGCACACATCAGATAAGGGTGCATTTTGCTCACATAGGCTTTCCGCTGTGCGGAGATGAAATGTATGGCGGCGATCTCAGCTGCATTGACAGGCAGGCGCTGCACTGCGGCGAGATAAGCTTTACGCATCCTGTAAGCGGCGAGCATATCACAATCACTTCACCGATCCCACAGGATATGGAATCGCTTCTTATAGAAAAGGACTGAATACATGAAAAAACTACTGACAATATTGGCGCTCTGCGCAGCGCTTCTGCTGACAGGCTGCTCCAAAGGAGACAGCATAGCAGTTGAAGGAAATTCGTTGACTTTTAAGGATGCCAAGATCACAATAAACTATCCTGAAGGTTGGGATATATCCAACGGAGAAGATGTATTTGAAAGCATGTACGATACCGTTTCCGACGCTTATGCAGATGTTGATGATATGAAAGCTGCATTTGAAGAGGATGGTGTCACATATTATTCAATGGGATATTCCGAAGACCGACTGTCTATGGTCGTTATTAATTCTCTTGATATGACTCCCGAAGACGGCGAGGACGAAGTACCGCTTGAAGAATATGCACGCACTGTTCACGACAGTACTATTTTTGATTATTTTGCAAGCGGCTACAAAGCCGGTGACGATAGCAGCTTTTCACAGCAGACCTACGGCGGAAAAACAGGATATCTCTCTCACTTTGAAATATACAGCGATGACGGAGAAGAAAAGACATTCTATGTTGGTTTTTCTGATTTTATGTTCCAGATAGATACAGAGCTGTATTCAATACAAGTATGCTACTTTGATGAATCAGAAAAAGAAGAAGCTCTGAGCATATTCGATAACATTACAGCTGCATAAAACACAAAAAGGACTGTACACATCGTACAGTCCTTAATTTATTAATCATGATAGCTGCGTTTCTTGTTCTGCATGACCAGCCTGACCATGTGCGAGGTAACAGGGCGTCTCAGAGGATCCTTCAGCTGGCGCACCTCCTCCAGATCACGCTCTACTGTGCTTCTACGCAGCTTTGCAAATCTCGCAGGAACCATTTCAGCTGTAAGCCTTGACAGCGTTTCTACGCAAATCTCGCAGTCACAGGCATTGAATCGGCGAAGTATCTCGGGAGCATGCTCCTCTATCACCAACGCAGTGAGGTTGTAGGTCTCGGTATCTCCACCGAATACCTCCTCCGCTTCACGCTTGATGATGCGTGAAAGAGGCTCCAGACCTCTCAGGCGGCGAGGAATGCTGCTCTTTCCCGCCATGATGGTGGGATTTATCATATCATTCTTCTGCTCCACCAGCTTCATGACATGAGGAGTCTTGCTGCTAGGCTCGATTACCTCAAGCTTCTTTGCAGGCTTTTTCGCAGGAGACTTCTTGGCGTCCTTTTCCGCTGTTTTTGTCGCAGGAGATTTTTTAGAAGCTGCCGTTTCAGCCTTATTCTGCTTGACAGCGGCTTTCTTTTTGCTTTCTGAAACGGCCTGCTTATCCGCAAGCTTTTGCGCTTCAGCAGTCTTTTTGACAGCAGGCTTTTTCTCTGCTTTCTTGGCGGTTTTATCAGCAGGCGCTGTCATATCTGCAGTCTGTTTAGGAGCGCTTTTCGCCTTAGGCGCATTCTTTGCTGCACTCTTTACAGACGTAGTTTTAGATTCAGACACAGACTTAGCAGGTGCCTTTGCCACAGACTTTTCCGCTGCAGCAGCCTGCTTCTTAGCGCTGTCGGTCTTTGCTTTGCTTTTGGTATTCTTTATTTCGGTCTTTTTGACGCTCATTTACCCTTTACTCCGCTCTTTTTCTTAGCAGTAGTTCCTGTAAGCTCATCAATAAATGCAGAAAACTCCTTAACAGCCTTTGACTTGGGAGAGTATGTCATAATGGTCTCTCCGTGAGCGGGAGCCTCTGCAATGCATACGCTTGCGCTGATCCTTGCATCAAATATCTCGGTTTCGAGCTGCTCTGCAATCATCTGAGCCAACTCCTCCACCTCTCTTGTGAGCGTGAGGCGGGCGTTATACTTATTCAGCAGGATTCCACGCACCTTCAGCGCCTTGTTATAATAGCGCTGCACGGCGAATATGGTCTGCTTCAGCTGAGCTATGCCCTGAAGACTGAGGATCTCACAAAGCATGGGGATAACCAGTTCATCGGATGCAGTATATGCATTGATCGTCAATACAGACAACGCAGGGGGAGTATCTAAAATTATGTAATCATACTGATCCTTGATCTCTTCCAACTGCTCACGCAGCACATATTCTCTGCCCACACCTGTAAGCTCAAGCTCTACGCCTGAAAGCAGGATGTTCGAAGGAATTACATCGCAGATTCCGCCTGTCTGAATAGCATCTGTGATGTCGCAGTTGCCCTTGAACAGATCATATACAGTAAAGTTATCGTCAGCCTCAACGCCGAGACTGAAGCTCAGATTCCCCTGAGGGTCGAGATCGATAGCAAGCACCTTATAGCCACGCTGAACAAGTCCGCCGCAAAGTCCGCAGCAGGTGGTGGTCTTACCTACGCCACCTTTCTGATTGGTAATTGCAATAACCTTTGCCAAAATTTGTACCTCCAAAGTCACTAGGGCGTACAGTAACTGTCCGCCCTATTGATGTTATGTTCAATTACTTGCCGCACAATCACGGACGTTACCCTGCGGCAATGATCTCAGGATCAGAACTCAGGGTCGATATACTCGCCGGAAGCGCTGTCCTCAGGATCATAAACGTGGTAATTTGTCTTACCGTTCTTCTTTACGAAGTACATCGCAGTATCGGAGAATGCCAGCAGCTCGTTGCAATCCTCAGAATGCTCGGGACAAAGTGCGATACCGATACTTGCCTTAACGTTGATGGTCATGCTGCCGTCAGCTGTTGTGTAGCCGCCATACAGCTCGTTGATGATATCCATGGAGATGTTCTCGATGTTCTCGATATCCTCCTGATCGGTGAAGCAGAGAACGAACTCATCGCCGCCGAAGCGTCCTGCGAAGCCGCCCTTATCTTCAACCTTGACACGGATCATATCAGCAACATACTTGATGACCTCATCACCGATGGTGTGACCATATCTGTCATTGATGAACTTGAAGTCGTCAACGTCAATGAACAGAAGTGCAAGCTTCTTGCCATTACGGCGCTCGAGCTCTGCAGTGAGTGTTCTTGTAAATGTGTTTCTGTTATACAGCTGAGACAGGAAGTCAAAGCTTGCACGCTCGGAAAGCTGCAGCTCCATCTTCTTCTCGTTATCGATATCGGTCATAACGCCGATTACTCTCAGCGGCTCGCCGAGACGGTCTGTGATGCAGACAGCTCTCAGGGACACCCAGATAACAGCGCCGGACTTAGCCTTGAGCTGATACTCACCACTATAGCCGTTCTTATCACGCAGAAGCTGGTTGATATCTCTCTTATACTTTTCAGCATCCTCACCGCTCATAAGAGCATCGATGAACTTACCGTTGGAAAGAGTAGAATTTGCAGTGTCGATATCGAACTTTGCAAGAGCATTATCCGATACATACATCTGCTCCTTGTGGAAATCCCACTCGAACAGCATGTTGTCAGACAGCTCTGCAATGGTACGGTGACGCTCCTCGCTCATCGTTACCTCGTCCAGCATATCGTTGAAGGACTCCATGATACGGCCAAGCTCGCTTCTTCTGTTCTTGATAGTGAAGCGGATATCATAGCCGTTCTCCTCTTCGGAGATTGCATCCATAGTACGGAGCATATCATGCATGCTTCCGATAAATCTGGAAATAATAATCATAGCCAGCAGTGCAGCAAGCGCACATACCACAGCGATAACGCCCCAGCCAATAAGCACTGCAGCAAGGGAGAAGTTATTAAATGTTGCGGTATCCACAACACCGATCCATCTCCACTCGCTAACGTTGGGGATAACACCGCAGGCATAAGCATACTTACCCATCTTGCCTGTGTCAAGGATCTGAGTAGAGGATGTAACAGCAACGGTCTGTGTAGCACTTCTCATCATAGCAAGATCTTCTGCTATAGACGCATCGTTGCCGATCATAAGATCGTTATTCAGATTAATGGTATTGTCGCTGCCGTCAAACAGCACCATGTGACCGCCTTCGAGGAAGTTGCCGCTGAGAGCCTTTGCAATATTGCTGTCAGCGCCTACAGATACCACTGCAACCACATGACCGAGGGCGCCAACGCCGCCCATGGGATCCTCATAGATCTCCTTGGAAACGTAGAATGCATCTACATTACCGTAGCTGCTCCACTTCAGCAGACCGGATACAGGAGAAAGAGCGTCACTGTAATGATCGAACTTGCTGTTCTTATTACCGGCAGCAGAAGCAATAATATCGCCATTTGTTCCGAGGATCATCAGGTCGATAAAGTCAGTGTTCGCATCGGTATAGGCCTTGAGCACGTTACCGATATCACCCTTACCGCTTGCAGCGTCGATAACAAACTCAGACTTGGCAAGGTTGGTTACTGTTCCTGTATAACCCGAGAACAGATGATCCAGTGCCACTGATTTTGATCTGGATACCGCCTGCAGCGTGTCTGTCTTTGCATCGCTCTCATAACCTATCGTTGAGAATGTTCCCACAACACCCACAATAAGTGCAGGAAGTATTGCAAAAACCAACAGAATTACCGTGAGAACGACTTTTAATTTTGCGTTGCCCATCTTGAATTGATCCCCCTAAATATGTATTTCTAATATTAATTGATAAGCATATCAAAAATCCATTTCGTTTGCCATTTCTTTCTGGCGCTGAGCGAACTGGACTTTATAGATGAATTTTCCGATGTAATCCTCCTGAGAAGCTGTAAGCCCCTGGAACTCACATCCGTATCCCTTTATCTCGCCATCGGGATAGCGCTGCACACGAAGCACCTTAGCTATGGCATTCAGACGATAATCGACAAAGAGATCGATATCAATACAGATCAGATCATCCTGCTGCAGCATCTCCTGCCCGCAGCTCATGAAAACGCCACCGATATTGATATCGTGTATCTGAATGGGAACAGGTTCTTCGTAACGGAACGTTTCATCGTCACGGACGATAAACAGAAGCCTGCCTCTTTCATTAACTTTGATCTTAAAATATCTTCGCCGCTCTTCAAGCACCTGAGTTTCCCTGTTTTTGAGAACTCTCACATTGAGCTGAGTATCCAGCGAGATGGTCACCTGTCCCGGATATTTTATTCTGTCACCAGCTTTGGTGGTGGATATGACGTGAACACGCTCGTTCTTATCGAACTCACGCAAGCCATTTCCTTTTATGATGAGAATGCTTTCTTCATCACTTTCAATGTTCTTCGGGAACACGAAATTCTTTTCAGAGCTGACAGCAATAACACCGTTCTTATCCAGGATCTCAACCTTTATGATCTTGTTTCCCAAAAACAAAAGCATCAACCCTCTACTGATATTTGAAAAGCCACATTAACACCTTCAAAGCATTATATGGCAGAATAGTTCTTTTACTATTATACAATAATAAACAAAATAAATCAAGCGTTATCAGTCAATTTCTCAATAATTAACATATTTTTTTATTTTTTTTGGGTAACATAACAAAACGAACAGCTTACAAGCGATAAATACACATAAAAAGGGGAGGACATCAGTCCTCCCTTTCGCAAAATATGCCATGTATTAAACGATCGCAGCCTTCAGAGCCTCAGCCTTATCGGTGCGCTCCCATGCTACGCCGAGATCCTCACGACCCATGTGGCCGTAAGCAGCCAGCTGCTTGTACTGGGGCTTGCGCAGCTCCAGAGTGCTGATGATAGCAGCAGGACGGAAGTCGAATACCTTTCCTACCGCCTCAGCGATCTGCTCATCGGAATACTTACCTGTGCCGAAAGTATCAACCATGATAGAAACAGGCTTTGCAACGCCGATGGCATAAGCAACCTCGACCTCTGCACGCTCTGCAAGACCTGCAGCTACGATATTCTTCGCAGCATAACGAGCCATGTATGCAGCGGAACGGTCAACCTTTGTGGGATCCTTGCCGCTGAAAGCGCCGCCGCCGTGGCGTGCATATCCGCCGTATGTATCAACAATGATCTTACGGCCTGTCAGACCACTGTCGCCCTGAGGTCCGCCTACAACGAAACGACCTGTGGGGTTCACGAAATACTTTGTATTCTCATCCAGCAGCTCTGCAGGAACAGTTGTCTTGATGATCTTCTCGATAACATCTGCACGGATCTGCTCCAGAGTAGCCTCCGCCTTATGCTGAGAGGACACTACAACAGTATCGACACGAGCAGGCTTGCCATCGATATACTCTACAGTTACCTGAGTCTTTCCGTCGGGGAGCAGGTAAGGCAGTGTGCCGTTCTTGCGCACCTCAGTCAGCTTCAGAGCCAGCTTGTGTGCAAGGCTTACAGGCATAGGCATAAGCTCGGGAGTCTCTGTGCATGCATAACCGAACATCATACCCTGATCGCCTGCGCCTGTATCGCAGAGGTTCTCCTCTCTGCCTTCAAGAGCGTTGTTTACGCCCATAGCGATATCGGGGGACTGCTTATCGATGGTGGTGAGCACTGCGCATGTGTTGCAGTCAAAGCCGTATGCAGAGTTATCGTAACCGATCTCTCTTACGGTCTCACGAACGATTGCGGGGATATCGATCTGAGCGGATGTAGTGATCTCGCCCATTACCATTACCATACCTGTGGTGGTGCAGGTCTCGCAGGCAACTCTGCCCATGGGATCCTGTGCTAAGATAGCGTCAAGAACTGCGTCGGAGATATTATCGCAGATCTTATCGGGATGACCCTCAGTAACGCTCTCGGATGTGAATAAAAACTTGTTCATCTTGTTACTTCCTTTCTTGATTCCTGTTACTTGCAACAAAAAACGCACTCCTCAGGAGTGCGTAACCTTCGTTCAACACTCCTTATCTTTCGGCTTTCGCCGCAGGATGTAGCACCTTTTTCCTTGTGGGAATAGGTTGCCGGGCTTCATAGGGACCAGTCCCCCGTCAGATGACCAGAAGCCACTCTTGATAAGGTTTTTTGTTGATATCAGTATAACACATATAAGTGCCGCTGTCAATAGGGCGCTCAAGTTTTTTTATTGGCAAAAATCCCCGTTTCCATGCTCTCGGAAACGGGGATATACTATCATGCAATGCTTGCGGAATTGCCCAGCGGAACTACGAAATCCTTGTAATTCTCATCATACAGGTCAAAATAGTAGAAATCGATGTATTCTGTCTCAGCGGGAACGATAAAGTACATCTCACCGCTGATGGTATCGCCTGCAGCGATCTCAACATTTGCAGGAAGATCAACGATATCCTCCTCGAGGAGAGCGTAGTTGTAATTCTCGGCCTCCTCGCCCCAGTATACGCTGAAGTAATATGCACCTGTCTCAACGGGCTCTGCAGATGTGCCTTCGATGGTCATATCAACTGCGATGAACTTGAAGCCTTCCTCCAGATCTGCGGTAGTATAGCCGCCTACGGTATCAACGGTACGAACGCCGTTTACAGTCATATCAAATACTGCTGTGCTCATCTTGTCGCCGATTGCTGCGCCTGTGAACTCGGGCTGATAAGGATCCTCAAGGTATCCGAGATCCTTCAGCTCTACCTGATAGATATCGCCAATAGAATCATCCTCAAAGATCGCAACATAACGGAAATACAGTGTCTCCGCATCCTTGGGTACGAGGAAGAATACGTTACCCTCAGCCTTCTCGTGGAACTTCAGATCCTGAGAATAGGGATAACCGTCAAAGCCGAAATCATCCTGCTCGATGGCATATGCCATCTCAGCCTCGGTATCGCCCCATACAACATCAAAATCGTATGTGCCTACGTTGATAGTCTCTGTGAATGTGCTCTTTACCGCCACATGAACAGCAAGATATTCATAATTGGGATCGTTGGGAACATAGCCGCTTACGGAGTTCATTCTGTAAGCCTCTACTACGTTCATTGTGAAGAACTCAGTGCGCAGATCGTCACCGATCCCACCTGTCTTGTCCGCCTCGTCCAGCTTTTCTGCTTCGCTCTCTGTGCCTGCTTCAGCAGATACGACCGCTTCATCTGTTTCATTAACGGAACTGTTCTCCTTATCGCCGCAGCCTGCAGCAGTAAGTGTGATAGCTGATGCCATAAGTATAGCAAGTATCTTTTTCATTGTCATACCTTCCTTTGTCTTTATCGATATATTTTCATATCGCTTAACAGTATAATGCCATTCTGCTGAAAAGTCAATAGTTGTGATGCCTTCACAAGTTTTTTTCGGCACATACATGAAAAATGTATCACTTTAGTGGATAATTATTGACACAATCCATATCCATAAACGAGAATATCCCCCGCTCTCACGAACGGGGGATGATCTTATTGAAATGAATTACATCTCGATGATAACATCGTTCTCAGCCTTGAGGATGGAGTCAAGGATCAGCTTGCCCTCGATCTTCTCGCCGTTAACGATAACAGCCTTTACGCCATGCTCGGAACCGTTGGGGTTCTTAACAGTAACATGCAGCTTCTTGCCACGGAATGTCTTTTCCATGGTGTATTCCTTCCACTCGGAGGGGATGGAGGGATCGATCACGAGACCCTTTGTCTCAGGGTTCAGACCGAGGATACCCTCTGTTGTACCAACCATTACTGTGGAAGCTGTACCTGTCAGCCAGTGAACGTGTGCACGGCCTGCGAAGGGAGAATCCTTACCCTCAACGAACTGACCGTATACATACGGCTCAAGCACTCTGTGCTCAGCGTTGTCGTTGTAGGTTGCAGGAGCTGCCTCTGTCCAGTACTGGTAAGCACGATTACCGTGGCCCAGCTTGGACTCAGCCAGGATCAGCCAGCCCTGAGGCTGAGAGAAGATACCTGCGTTCTCCTTGGTGCACTTGTTGAAGCACTGCATCAGAGCGCCCTGGAAGCCGTGATTTACATAAGGAGGATACATTACCATTGCGCCGTAAGGAGTGTTAAGCTCTCTGTAAACGCTCTCCATAGCAGCTTCCTGCTGCTCCTTTGTACCGAAGCCGGAGATAACGGACCAGGACTGGGGATTCAGCCACATAGAAGCCTCGGGATCGGTTCTCTGACCGATGATGGTGCCGTCTTCCTTGTAGCCACGGATCCATCTGTCCTCGTTCCAGCAAGCGGAGAGGATCTCATCCAGCTTAGCGCCGATCTCATCGAGGTACTTGATGTAGTCAGCGTCGTTCTTCTCAACTGCGTATGTGCGCAGGATCTTGATAGCGTATACCAGCTGGAATGCAACGAAGGTGGACTCGCCCTTCTTGCCCAGACGCAGACAGTCGTTCCAGTCAGCGTGCAGACCTGCGGGCATACCGTGGTTGCCGAGGTGGTTCATGGAGAAGTCGATAGCTCTCTTGAGGTGGTCGTATACAGTGCCCTTCTCGCCGTCGTTAGCGTAGAAGATCTCCTCATCGAGGAATGCGCTGTCGCCGCTCTCAGAGATGTACTTGTAGATGGTGGGGAACAGCCACAGAGCATCGTCTGCACGATAGCTGGGGTGACCTGTCTCCTTTGCGTATGCGGTGTTCTCATCCTCCTCATCGGGGTGGTTCTCCTGACCTGCCTGATGTGTGTACTTAACCAGAGGCAGACCTGCGCCATTTGTTACCTGAGCGGAAAGCATGAAGATGATCTGCTGCTTAGCCATCTCGGGAGCGAGGTGGATGATACCCTGGATATCCTGTACAGTATCACGGTAGCCGAAGCCGTTTCTCAGACCGCAGTACTGGAAGGAAGCTGCTCTGGACCAGATAAAGGTGATGAAGCAGTTGTATGCGTTCCAGGTATTTACCATGTTGTTGAAGTTCTTATCGGGAGTGTTAACCTGCAGGTTAGCAAGCTTTCCGTGCCAGTATTCCTTCAGCTCTGCAAGCTCCTTCTCAACTGTGCCTGCAACATCGTACTTAGCGATCAGCGCGCTGATCTCAGCCTCTGTTCTTGCACCGCCGAGAACGTATGTAAGCTCCTTTGTCTCGCCGGGCTGGAGAACGATATCACTCTGCAGCGCACCGCAGGAGTTGGTGTTGTAGTTCAGATCGCCCTTCAGACCCTCTTCGATACCCTTGGGGTTAGCATAGCTTCTGTAGGAGCCTACGAAGGAATCTCTGTCACCGCAGAATGCGTCAGCCTTAGCCTGAGCAAGGCCGAGGAAACGACCGCTGTTGGGATTGTAAACCTCGTTCTGCATCTGGTGGATATAGTTGCCCTTGAAGTATGTGCGGGTGATGAACAGTGTGTACTGGAGGTTAACCTGATCCTGCTCGTAGTTGGGATCGTTAACGAATTCGCAGTAACCTGTTACATTCAGCTTTCTGGGCTTTGTATCGTTGTTTGTTACCTTTGCTGCCCATACCTCGTATGTAGCATCCTTGGGAACATAGTAAGTTACCTCGGACTTGATAGCCTTGTACTCGGATGTGATAACGGTGTATGCTGTACCGTGGCGGCACTCGCTCTTGTATTCGTCAAGAGGCTTGCATACAGGCGCCCAGGATGCAGACCAGTACTCATTGGTGTCAGCGTCCTTGATATACACATAACGACCGGGCTGATCGTTGGCAACGCCGTTGAAGCGGTAGCGGATAACACGTCCGTTAGCACCGGACTTTACAAAGCTGTAGCCACCTGCATTGTTGGAGATGATTGCGCCGTACTCGGGAGAACCGAGGTAGTTTGCCCACGCAGAAGGAGTGTCGGGGCGAGTGATGACATACTCTTTATTGAGTTCGTCGAAATGACCGTAGTTCATGGGTGATTCCTCCGTTTTTTTATATTTTGCCGCAGCAACCGCTAACAGCAATTTCTGTTGTACCTTTATTATAACAGTAAAACGTTTACATTACAAGGGCGGTTTTTTGCACAAACTTTTTTGCGTTTTTTTGGTGATATCGAACAAACTGCAATGCCAAAAACTATATAGCTATGATAACAATATTTTTATGCTCGGATTTGTTGCATATATTGTCAAAATATGATATAATGAATTATGTATGTGACACTATATAAAATATAAATGCAAAATATCCCTTTGAATATACATGCGAAAGGACAATAATGATAAAGGAAAACCAGAAACTATTTAATCAGCTGAATGTCCTCAGCGACGCATTGATATCCATCATAGCGGTGGTACTCTCCTATCTGCTGGTGTTCTATCTGCTGGTGTTTGAGAGGAACTACCCGCTGATCGACTACATCAAGCTCGCGCTGCTGTTCGTTCCTGTGCAGCTGTTCACATTTGGCTGTGTGGGTCTGTACGATTCGTACAGGACAAGCACCTTCGGCAAAGAGCTGATGAGGATCTTCGAGGCATTCTTTATAGACGGTCTTATCATGATAGCCATGCTGTATATCGTGAAGATCATCAACTTCTCACGCTGGGCACTGGCTATATTCCTGATGCTGGATATCCTCATGGTGGCGGTAAAGCGCCTTCTGCTCAGAAAAACACTGAAACGCATCCGTGCAAAAGGCTTCAACAAGAAATTCGTTGTGCTGATCGGCGGCGGCGATACCGCGGCACATTACCTTGATGTGATACGTCGCGAAAAGCAGATGGGCTTTGAATGCGCAGGATACATCTCCGATACCGACACATTGGATACAGAAAAACTTGGCGGCTTCGATGAGATGTTCAGCATACTGGATCAATACAGCTACAGCGAGGCTGTATGCGCTCTCGACTCTGATGAAATGGAACATCTCGGCAACGCTGTTGAAGCCTGTGAGCTTACAGGCACTAAAATATCCGTAATACCTGCGATATACAAATATATGTCCGCGACACCTGCCATCGATATGGTGGGCGGAATACCTATGATGAACATCCGCCGCATCCCGCTGGACAACATGGGCAACGCATTCATGAAGCGCACAATGGATATACTTGGATCCTTGGTAATGATAATCTTATCTTCGCCGGTAATGCTGATATCCGCTCTGATAATCAAGATAACTATGGGCGGAAAAGTTATTTTCAAGCAGCAACGTGTGGGACTCAACAAAAAGATCTTCACCATGTACAAGCTGAAATCCATGAAGGACAACAATGACTCCGATACCGCATGGAGTACCGATAACGATCCGCGCAAGACCCGCTTCGGAGCATTCATACGCAAGTTGTCAATAGATGAACTGCCGCAGCTGTTCAATGTACTGAAGGGCGATATGAGCCTTGTGGGTCCGCGCCCAGAGATTCCTTTCTATGTAGACAGCTTCAAGCACAGCATTCCAATGTATATGCTGAAGCATCAGGTTAAGCCCGGAATGACAGGTCTTGCCCAGATCAACGGTTTCCGTGGAGATACTTCTATAGAAAAGCGTATCGAGTACGATATAGAATACATAGAGACATGGAATATCTTCCTTGATATCTCTATCCTGGCAAGAACTGCTTTCGCAGGCTTTGTAAACAAAGAAAAACTCAAGACAAAAGAAACCCCGAACGGAGAAACAACAGATGAACAAAGAAAAACAATCGCTTGATCTCAGCGCACTTCTCGTATTCTTTCCATCGGTAGTAGCGCTTGCTATCATCCCGATACTGATGCGCATTACCGTAGTTACTTCAAAGCTTGTGGATGATATCCGCTATTTCAGAGGCACTTACAGCGAAGATGACAAGCTCTATTACATGGTTGATATCTACTCCCAGTGCAAGGCGCTGGCGGTGGTAGTTTTCGCTGTAATAATGCTTGCTGTGGCGCTGCTGTGCTGCGTATACCTTTTCAAACGTGTAGAAAAACGCTCATTCATATATGTAGGAGCGTCGGTGGCCTTCGTACTGCTGTCACTTGCGTCAGCGCTGGGTTCATCTTATCAGAACGTTGCGTTTTTCGGGGTATCCGACCGTGCAGAAGGATTCTTCACCACCGCCTGCTATTTCGTGATGTTCCTGTTCACTATGTATGCCTTTAAAAAGACTCAGAATTTCAAGTATATTACGGCTGCACTGATGATATGTACGGGAATAAATGTCATCTACGGACTTTTCCAGTACACCGGTAACAACCTCTATTCCTATGAATGGTTTGCAGCACTGGCAACAGACTCCAGTTACCGTGATATTCTGGAACTGAACGCCGAGATAATCGCAGAAAAGGGCAAGATGTACGGCGCTCTCTACCACTATAACTATGTGGGAAGCTTCACGGGTATGGTGATCCCGCTGTTCTCCGTGCTCGCAATATACGGAAAGACCATCCTGCACAAAATACTGTATGCCGTATCTGCAGCAGCATCCTTGTTTATGCTGCTGGCGAGCAGCGCACGTAGCGGTCTGATAGCACTTGCCGCTGCATTTATAGTTGGTGTGATAGTATTCGCCCGTGTTCTGATACGCCGCTGGAAGATAACCGTATCCGTAATAGCTGCGGTAGCTGTTCTTGCAGTGGGAGCAAATATTGCTCTGGACAATGCACTCTTCCGTCGTATACCTTCCCTCGTAAATGATGTGGTAGATTTCGTTACTCCCTCTGACGAGGCAGATCTTTTTGATACACTTCCTATAAGAGAGATCTCACACAACAGCGACGGCAGCGTATCCTTCACAACTCAGACCGATAAACTGAACATAAGCTTCGACGCTGTACAGAAAGAATATGTGTTCACTGATAATGCCGGCGAAGAGCTTACTATGAGTTTCAACGAAAAGGGTTATGGAGCCATAGACGATCCCGACTTCCCGAGAATAAACTTCGAGTTTGTTTCATCAGACGGCAACCCCTACTACAATGATGCATTCTATGTGTGGTTTGACAGCAAGGACCATACCGCTCTTCTGTTCAAGATGTTCAATGAAAAGCAGATCCACATGCTGGACCTTGACGTTGGCGACAGAGTGATCCCCGAAAATGCTGAGGCGATCGGATTCAGGGGCAAGGAAAAACTCGGCTCTTCCCGTGGATATATCTGGTCCCGTACTATTCCGCTGCTGAAAAACTGCATCGTTACGGGTTATGGACCTGATAACTTCGTATACGCATTCCCGCAGAATGATTATCTTGCGAAATACTACGCATACGAAGAAGGCTTCCATATAACTGTCGATAAACCGCATAACCTCTATCTGCAGATCGCAGTGAATAACGGTATTATTGCACTGGCAGCGTTCCTGCTGATCTGCGGCTTCTATCTCTTCGACAGCCTGAAGTTATATGCTCTCAAGAAAGAATATCGCATCGAACAGGTATATGGCATCTCTATTATGCTCGGCGTCGTAGGATATCTTGCAGCGGGTCTGTTCAATGACTCTGTGGTTTCTGTTGCTCCTGTGTTCTGGATACTGCTGGGCGTAGGCGCTGCACTCAATACGATCAACCGCAAGCTTGACCGTGGCGAGGATCCCGATGCTGATATCATCCCCATCCGCCGCAAGAGCAAAAAGGAGCTGCTTCATGAAGCAGCGATCGAAAAGCAGGCAGATGATCTGGTTGCGTCTATCCGTGGTGAGCAGGCTGAACAGCGTGAGGCCAACCGCCGCAAGCTCGAAGATGTTATGGCTAAATATAAGGCTGCCGCAGAAGCGGAAGAAGCAGCAACGAAGGCTCGTGCCGAAAAGCGCAGACAAAGAGCGCTCGAAGCTGAAAATGCTCCCGAAAAGCCCAAAAAGGAAAGCGTTTCACGAGAAGAAGCTGCAGAAATGCTTGCAAGAGTGCGTGAGCTGAAGGAGCGAAAGGAAGCTGAGAAGGCTGCTCTTTCTCAGAATAACAATAATGATAATGAGGACACCGAGAAATGATCATAGCAGATCAGCATGTTCATTCATGCTTTTCAAGCGACAGTGAAGAACTTACCGAAAACTCGGTAAAGTCTGCAATCGCAGCAGGTCTCACGACGCTCTGCATCACTGAACACATGGATATGGATTATCCCACAGGCGAATTTGAGCTTGATGTTATTTCGTACCGCAACGAAGTTTCCCGTCTGAAAGAAAAATATGCCGATAAGATAGAGCTTCTGTTTGGTGTTGAACTGGGACTCATG
The DNA here is from genome assembly GCA_045531575.1 of Oscillospiraceae bacterium. Taxonomy (GTDB): domain Bacteria; phylum Bacillota; class Clostridia; order Oscillospirales; family Ruminococcaceae; genus CAG-115. The sequence goes on from JAZSEG010000106.1 coordinate 31,152, forward strand.
GATTATCTTGCGCCTCGGCTGTATGAGTTTTCCAAAGCACAGACTTTTGACTTCATCATCGGATCATCTCATCTCGTTGACGGTGTGGACCCATATTATCCCGAGTACTTCGGTACACATGGTGACAGAAACGGTATTCTGCGCTACTTTGAGAGCATACTCGCCAATATCACTGCCTTTGACGATTTCGATGTATATGGCCATCTCGACTATGTGGTGCGTTACTCAAATGCTAAATCATACAGTCCTGCCGACTACGCCGAGCTGCTGGACGAGATACTGAAAAAACTCATTTCAATGGGCAAGGGTATAGAGCTTAACACTGCTGGACTTAAATACGGACTAGGGTGGGCGCATCCGCATACCGAGCTGCTGAAAAGATACCGTGAGCTCGGCGGTGAGATCATCACCGTAGGCTCTGACGGGCATAAGGGTGAGCATATCGCCTACGACTTCGACAAAGTACCTGATATACTGAAAGCGGCTGGCTTTGAGTATTACGCCATATTCAAACAGCGAAAGCCCGTATTTATCAGAATCTGAAACAGACCTCAGACAAGTTGTCAGCTTAAAACAAGTATAACCCGTGAAGTATTTTCACGGGTTATTTTTTACATTCTCTTATTATATTTGATTCAGAAAACTATCTGCTTCATCTCGGCTTTTAAGAATATGGATATCCTTATAAGAGTATCTGTTCAACAAGTCGATTATCTCCGCTCTGCTCTGCGCATTGAAGCTTTTTACAAACTCAATGAACTCAGTATCCTCTTCATCTTCGTTTTCTATCCACGGTATATCCGTTCGTGCTTTGCCTCTTCTTTCCATGATGCCGCTAAGACAAACCTCAGTTGGGTAATCCAGAAAAATTACCGTGTCGCATGCTTGCAATCTCAACTCTATTGTAGAGTCGTAATTGCCATCGATTATCCATTCACTCTCTTGAATAGTGCTTGATAACCGCTCACGAAAAACAGCTTTATCTACAGTTGTTCTGTCTGCATTCCAATACATCATATCCAGATGATAAACCGGTATGCCTGTTCTTCGGTGCAATGCTCTGGAAAATGTGCTTTTACCGCTCCCCGGGCAGCCGATAACCATGATCTTTTTCATATCTTATTTACCTGCTATTTCGATTCATTATTATGTTTTATTATATCAATACTAAATAGAAATGTCAACGAAAAGACAAATCCACTTCTGACCTTAATATCAAAAGTGGATTTTGTATTACTCATGAGTGGGCTTATTTTGCTAACACCTTGGCGAACATCGCCTTTTTGCGTTGGCGTAACGTCATGTCGTGATTGTTGTTGTATACGCCGATTATTTCAGCCAGTATTCCGATAGCGGATAATGCACCTGCTGCAAAATCATCGACATTCTGCTTGAATATAAGCGACAATATACCGAACTGATAATCCAGCACCACTATTATGATACACAGTATACCTGTTATCATGTACGCATTGAGCTTTCTTGTTTTCACCTTTTTCTCCTTTTCCGACAGCTCCAGCACAGCATTGATACTGTCTCTCAAAGCTGTCATTTCCTGTTCAGTCATTCTTCTGCCATTTAGCAACTCCGATATACTTACACCCAGTTCGTCGGCAATTATACCGAGCAATGAGAGATCAGGCATACAATGTCCATTCTCCCAACGAGACACGGTTCGGTTGTTTACACCCAGCTTTTCAGCAAACTGCTCCTGCGTAAGCTTCTTGTCTTTTCTAAGCTCAGCGATGAACCTGCCTATACTTACCTGATCCATATTTCAGACCTCCTTTGGTGTAAAGCATACCATATTTAACTCAGAATGAACAGGACATAAAGTGAGAATCGGTGATAAAACTCACTTTTGAGCGTATATATCACGCTGTTCCACCGCCATGCGGTCGCAACGCTCGTTTTCAGGATGCCCTGCATGTCCCTTGATCCAGTTGAACTCAACGGTGTGGATCTCTAGCAGCGCAAGCAGCTGCTCCCACAGATCGGGATTGAGTGCAGGCTTGCCGTCACCCTTCTTCCAGCCACGCTTCTTCCAGCCGACCGCCCATCCCTTGGTAACAGCCTCTGAAACATACTTGCTGTCCGTTGTGATAAGCACCTTGCAGGGGAATTTCAGAGCCTCCAGTGCCTTTATTACCGCTGTAAGCTCCATGCGGTTGTTCGTGGTGTGAGCTTCTCCGCCGCTTATCTCCTTTTCCTTGCCCTTACAGCGCAGGATCGCTCCGTAACCGCCGGGGCCGGGATTTCCGCTGCAGGCGCCGTCGGTGAAAATCTCCACATATGTTTGTGTCATGGTTTACCTCTTTACAATTACTATGAAACAAAACAGCCTTCGTTTCCGAAGGCTGTATTTTGTTGTCTGTATATCAGACCTAGAGAAATGTGGGTAGGCGAGGCAGCGATAGCGCAGGCGTATGTGGTATACGCCAAGCTGTCGCTAACGAAGCATACACGCATTTATCGACGGTCTAATTAGTTTGCAAGACCTGCTCTTTCGATACCCTCTGTAAAGTACTTCTGAAGGAAGATATACATGATAACGATAGGAGCGATTGCAAGCAAGCATCCTGCTTCCATCCATACGATGAATTCCGATGCATTTCTGATCTCATTGTACAGGTACATGGAGATCAGGTTTGCGATACTGTCGATCTTCAGGGAGATTGTATTACCCTGTGTGAAGTACATGGAGGACACATAGTAGTCATTCCAGTACCAAACGATCGAGAAGATGAATACTGTCAGGAAGGAACTTGCTGCGTTGGGCACCATAACGCTGATGAAGGTCTTGAACGGACCACAGCCGTCGAGATAAGCAGCATCCTCCAGCTCCTTGGGCAGTCCGCGGAAGAACTGTCTGAACAGGTAAATGAACAGACCAGCACGGATACCGTTACAGAAGAATGCAGGGATGTACATTGACCAGTTAGTATCAACCAGTCTGATGGAGTCGCCCAGCAGTGCATTGAAAATACCGAAAACATCAAAGTATCTGAACTGCATGTACTGAGGGATCAGAATGATCTGTGTGGGAACGATAATCTGCAGGATTACGATACCGAACAGCAGACCCTTGCCCTTGAACTTGAATCGTGCAAATCCGTAACCTGTCATTGCACAGGTAGCTACCTGAAGTACCGAGGACACAATGTTCAGAACAAGTGTGTTCCACAAGGTGTTCGGGTAGTCGATAGCGTTCCAGATCTCCACAAAGTTCTCGAAACGGAGAGACTTGGGGATCCACATTACGGAAGGATCGTGCATCTCCGCCTGAGGACGGATAGCAGTAGCGATCATGTAAAGGATAGGATACAGAATTACGAATGACAGACCAAACACGATAACGAATCTGAAGAAAGGCCATACATAACCGGAAATTCTTCTCCAGAAAATGTAGCGATAATGCTTCTTTTCCTTATCGTTATAGTGACGGTAGTTCTTGATGATCTCAAAGTTGGAAACTCTGTAATCATCCTTCTTTTTCTTTTCCTTCTTAGGCTTCTTTGTCTCAATGGGAGTTGCTGTCACTGCAGCAGCGTCAGCATTGATATCAGCGATGTTCTCTGCGATGCTCTCTGCCGAGGTATCAACTACCTCGGTAGCTGCTGTCAGATTATCTGCAGCAGGAGAGATCTCAGGAACGGATGTTACATTTTCAGCAGGCTGATCAGCAACATTATTAACATCTTCCACTGTGGGGAATTCAAAATTATTATCTGTCACTTCTCTAACCTCCTTAATCATTCTCGTAGAATACGAATCTGTTAACTATAACAGTTATCAATGCCAGACACGCACCGATAATTGCGAAGTAGATCCACGCCAGCGCTGCGGAATAACCATACTCCCAGTCTCTGGACAGGTTCAGAACGTATTCCATTACCTCGTTATCGGTCGATACGAATGCATCAATGATGGTATAAACGAGGTTGGAAAGGATCATCGGGCTGATATAGGGGAATGTGATCTTCCAGAAGAACTCCCATGCGGTTGCACCTTCCATGCTTGCAGCTTCCTTCGCAGAGGGAGGAATGGTCTGCAGTGCGGAAAGGAAGATCAGGATCTGGATACCTGAGTTCCATACAAGGTTCAGTACGTCACTGGTGATATCCTTGATGATCTCAGTGAACGTCTGATTGATGTTGTAAATACCGATAAACTCCATCAGCTCAGTAACAAGGTCCGTTTTGAACAGTGTGCTGAACTGAGATGCCTCGGATACACCCTGGGACGCCATATCACCGTTGATAACGCTGATAACGGGACCTGTTGCGATAAGAACAGGCAGGAAGAATATCGCTCTTGCCAGTGTTCTGCCTCTGAACTTCTGGTTCAGGATAACTGCAATAAACAGGGAGAAGATCAGGATTACGATCGCCTTAGGACCGATATCCGCAAGGGATGCGGTCAGCTTAGGCAGGAAGTTCGTATCACCTGTAAATGCCTTGATATAGTTTCCGAAATCGTTCCACTCAGTGTAGATACCAGCTGTGGTCATACCGTGCAGCAGAGCGTCTTCCTTAGCGTACAGATATGTATCGGAGAGGGAGTACCACAGAGAAGTGATAACGGGAATAATAAACAGCCACAGGGTACCGATCGCCCAAAGTGCGATAAATCCGTAACCATACAGGCTCTTCTTTCTCTCGTAAGAGATCTTTGTGGTCTTGATCTTGCGCTGAGCTCTTTCGCCGTTCTTTCTGCGCACATCAACTTCCTCATTTGCAGCATTGAATGCAGCTGCAGCAGCAGTGTTATGTGCGGATGCTCTTGCGACAGGAGCTTCCTCAGCAGCTTCAGCGACAGCCTCTGCAACCTCAGCAGGAGCCTCAGCTACTGCTTCAGCAGCAGCTTCGGTTGCTTCCTGAGTTGTTTCAGCGACAGTTTCAACAGCTTCTGCAGCGTTCTCGGCAGCCTGTACGGGAGCTGTCACAACTTCTGCAGCTGCATTAACTTCAGCTTCGCCTGCAAGGTCGAAATTTCTTTCGTCACTCATCAGTTAGTTGTCGCTCCTTTCAGTGCGGCGAGATCAACATCAGCGCCGTTAATATTAAGTGTGTTGTTTTCGAGATCTGCTGTAATAATGGTGCCATCAGAGAACTTTGTCTCAACGACATCTCTGGAGAGATACTCAAAATCAACGATAGTTTCATCAGCGAGAGGCTTCAGATATTCCTGTGTCATCTTATACTCTGCAGCAGCTACATCGAGCCATCCGCCATAGTATGTGTAGAACAGTTCGTCATAAGCACAATCGGTAAACTCATTGGGATTCTCGTACATTACCTCGTAATGAACAGGTGTACCTGTTGCCAGGGAGAGCAGGAAGAGTTCGTCAGCACTGGAGCTTGCATTCTTAGCCTTTGTGGTGTAAGGAATGTAGCCGTGGATAACGATCTCGTAGAGAGGAATGTCGTAGTCATAAACATCGAAGTTACTGCTATAGAGCGGTACGTTTCTGATGTAGTCAACATAGGGGAATGCATAGTCGTTGCAAGCGTCAGCAACAAATGTCAGACCATTATCCTTTATGGTCTGGTAGCAAGCCTGAAGATTCACTACAGCCTGCTGTCTGGAAGTCATCTTCTTGCTATTTGCTGTGAAGTCGCTGTACAGCATATTTGTTGCCTGCTCAAGAGAGATCGCTGTGAGACCCTCCTGAACGTAGCTCTTAACGATTGCATCAACTGCCTTCTGATAGTAAGCAGGAGTCATGATATACCAACTTGTTCTGGTGTCATGAGGAGTACCGAAAGCACGCTCGTGTGTGTGGATAGTAGCGTAAGCCTTGGTTACTCGGATTGCGGAAGCACCTGTCTTGGAGAAGCCGTTACCGGATCTCTCGTATTCCTGAATGTCAACGCTGGGAGCCAGTGTCGCACCGATAGAGTTGCAGTAGCTCATCAGAGCAGCGAAATCCTTCTCTCCACCGAGTACGCTTGCATAATCAACGGAATCAGAGATCCTGCTTGTGATACCTGCCTTGTTGAAATCCTCGTATGTAACGATCATGTTGTCAACGCCGCGGTTTACAAGCTCCTCGATTATGAACTTTGCCTGCTCGTATGTTGTAGCAGGTGTCTGCAGAGAGAGGGGGAAACCTGCAACGGACTGCTTCTTTACAGTGCCGCCAAACAGGTCAAGATAGAAAGGAACATCGGACTCAGTAACCTTCTGTGTCAGAACACCTGTATCTACCAGGTATTTCTGATAACGGAGAGCCACATCAACAAAGTCAGCGCCTTCCTTTGCCATGGGGTAGTAACGTACAGTTACATCGCTTTCAGGGATCTTGTTGATCTCATAAGCCTCAAGAGCTGTATTACTCTGACCCATGTAGTAAGAATCGGAAGATCTCAGATCGAAATCAAACCATGCGGAGTTATAACCTGTAGCGCCCTGGCCATTGATGCTTGCTCTTGCGGAAGCATAAGCCTTACCCTCAGTAACAACTGCGAGCAGTGCGCTGTTCTCCTTAACAATACCCATAATGGGGAGATAAGCCTGCTCTGTCTTTGCAGGAGCCATATCCTGGCTGATAGCAATATCTCTGCCATAGAGCTTCTGGTTGTATTCGCTGGACTTGGTCTTGCCATTGTTGAAGTTGATAACGGCACCGGAACCATCAGGAGTGATGATATAACCGTTCTCGTCGCCATTACCTGCGCCGAGATCCTTGAACAGGCTGAGAGTTACGATAGAACGTACGCTCTCTGCTGTGTTGCCGTTCATCTCCTCCTCAACTACCTCATCAAGAGGAACGTTGATCTCGAAGTAGTCATCTACAAGTGTTACAACGTAGGGGATCGTGATGCCCTCGCCTGTGAACTTGCAGGTTGCCTTGAAGCCGTTTTCGACCTTTTCAAGAGTAAATGTACCCTTCTCAACGGAGTCGGAGTAGGACTTCAGAGGAGTTTCGGGAGCCTCGGTATCAGTTACCTTAACGGAATCAATAACGAGTGCGGACTTAAGTCCGGCTAAGTTAGAGCCTTTTGCGATAGGATCGGAATCAGCTGCATAAGGGTTACTCCACCAGCATTCGCCTGTGGCCTTGTCCTTAACGGCAAATACTCCGGTGCTTTCATTTACATGAAGCTCCAGTGTATCGGTCTGAGCATAAAGCACACATTCAGCCAGTGCTTCTTCTTCGGTAACTGCAGCTTCGGTCTCTTCCTCTGCTGCGCCCTCTTCAGCGGCTGTATCCTCGGCGGTAACTGCGGAGTCCGCAGCACCTGCTTCGGTGGCAACTTCTGCCGATCCATACCATGCAACGCTCTGGCTTGTCGAAAGTACTATTGCAGAACAAAGTACGCCGACAAGTATTTTCTTGCGTAATTGAAGCATTTTTACACCACCATTTTCAATATTCAAAGCCTTAGTTTACTAGTTTCGATCAGGATCTCAGTTTTTCCAGTTCCTTTTTCAGCTGATACTTTTCAAAAGCTGTATAGGAAGCAATAACGATTGCTGCAACTGCCACGATTACACCAATGAATATCAGGATGAGTATCGTAGGCTCCAGATTGGAGAATCTGTACAGCAGCTCAGTATAGATGGAGTATACAAATACATATACCTGCTGGAAAAGAGAAACGAGAAGCACGAGCAGTATGATGATCACGACCATAGCAAAGATGGTGATGAACATAAACAGATGGGTTTTGGGTATTGAATACTGGTGAACCGTCTTCATGCCCGAGATCAGCAGAATTGCCGTCCAGAGTATCGTGAGATAGGATACGAACGTAATAAATGCTGACTCTGTTCTTAACAGGCAGTTACTGAGGATGATGTTTACTACCTGACCGATCAGCATGGGAACCAGTGCATAAGCTGTGTTAACACAGATATTCTTCATGGTACCTTCGCCGTCGAACAGTGTACATAATGCCCAGTTACCGATTACCCAGGTAAAGAACAGGATGATCGTGCGGATAACTATAGGAACGATGTTAAAGATCTTAACGTAGTTCTGATTGAAAAGGAAGCCTGTCATGAGCTGATCGCAGACAGCGATTACGAAGAACAGCACAACGATCACCATAGCGACCTTCATGTTGTACGCCTTCTTCCATCTGAGATCCTCAAAGCCCTCGAAGGGATGAGCCATGATGTAGAACGGCCATTTCCAAGCCGGCATATCAAGATTGAATCTCATGCGTTAGTCCTCCCTTCCCTTGTTTTGTGCTTTGAAGAGCTTTTCAGCTTCAGCGATCTTCTTCTCTCTCATCTTGCCTCTTACGGAAGCGAGGATGTATACTACGAGAAGCAGACCAACGATAATGCAAGCGATGGTTGTGAAGTTTGCTCTGATGAAATCAGTTCTCCAACCCTTGAATGCGTCGTTGTAGCCAACCTTGGAGTTATATTCGAAATACTCCATGGCCTCTTCATATTTACCCTGATTGAGATAAGCATTACCAAGGCCGATATAAGCCAGCCAGTAGTTGGAGTCACGTCTGAGAGCTTCCTCCCAAGGACCGCGAGCCTCCTCGTACTTACCCTTGTTGAACAGTGTGATCGCCTCATGTACGATAGAACCGAACTCAGTCTGCTCGAACACTGTAATGCTTGCCTTACGTCCATCAAGAACGTATACGTTTGTACCCATGCTCTCAACTGCGTTTACAGTGGTGAAGGTACCCTTCTGGGAACCCTTGCCGCCAAAGATGAAGAGCAGGTTACACTCGTTATCATACTGGAATACACGACCTGTCTTGAGGTCAAGCAGGTGGATAACGCCATTCTCGCCGATATCAACGTCTGTTATCTGCGAAGAATATGTCTGACCACGGTACCACTTTGTCAGGTAATCACCGAATGTATTCTCGGAATAGCCGAGGTTTACAAAGATGTTTGTACCTGCGGAATTCAGCTTTTTAATGATATCTGTTTCAACGCTCTTGGACTCTGTTACAGTGTAGATGAAGTTGTCAGGGTCGATATCGAAGTTGGAGATCTCGACAGGAACGTTTCTCTTCATCTTCTTGATCTGCTCACGGTTAAAGATGAGCTTCCAGAAAGCGTTCATCAGAACGTCGGCTGTTGCCTCTACTCGGTTTGCACCGAAGTAGCCGTTGAACTCACCGTTCTCGGAGAATACTACGGCACCCTTTGTAATGGACTTGATGCAGACATAAACGTTGTTAGCTGCGTCGACAAGCACCTTACTGGGGTTGAATGTTGTGGAAGAATCATATACATCGGAGTCGGGACGTATGTAAACGTGCTTTACAACACCGTAACCAATTCCTGCGTCATCCGCTGCAAGCGTAAATGCAACTACACGGTCATTGGAGTTGTCCGCTACATATACTATATCATCCTTCACGAACACGCCGGAGGGGCCGTCGAAATACATGTCTGTGATCTTATTGTACTGTGTAGCATCGATCTCTCCAGCTTCAAAGCGAGCGTCCTGGGTATCACACCAGTCCTTAACCTGGGAGAAATCGAGGTATTCAACAGAAACCTTCTTGGTGAAATCGCTGTTTGCTACAACGATCCTTCCCTTCATGCTGCTATCGAGCGTACCCTTGTAAGCTGTATCAGCGATATATATTTCATTCTTATCCGAAATAAACATATCGCCGGGTTCGGTAAGTGCGCCTACGCCTATGTCATCACCTGTGATGACTCTCTGAACTACATAACCATTCTGGGAAGGTACGGGATCGCCCCACCAGTCGTAGTTATAACCGTCATAAGGCTCATCGGCATAAGCCACAAGGCTTGTGCTGAGTGTAACGGCAGCCATTACCGCAGCGCATGTACGGATAGCGATGCGTTTAATTGATGGCACTCAAAATCATCCTTTCGTAATTATTTCATCAATCCTTAAGACCTGAGTGAGCCATCGTTTCAACAACGTTAGACTGCAGGATAAGGAACAGTATCATCGGAGGTAACATCAGCACAACGACCGTTGCCGACGAAACGCCGGTACGGGCGATACCCGCCGCAGCGATCTGCTGCATAACGATGGGGATAGGCTTCAGCTGCTCACTATAAACGAAGAGATAACCGGTGATCTGCCATGCGCCCTGGAATGCGAAGATCATCAGGGTCAGCCAAGCGGGCTTTACATTGGGCATTACGATCTGCCAGCATACTCTCAGGTGGCTTGCACCGTCAAGCTTTGCAGCCTCGATCATACTCTCGGGTATCTGACCCATGAACTGCTTCATAAGGAACAGACCCATCGGGGTTGCGATGAAGGGCAGTGTGATCGCCCAGTATGTATCGATCATGCCGAGTGTTGCCATTACGATATACTGTACGATGTATGTAACAGAGGATGTGAACAGGAGGGCGATATCGATCGTCTTGTTCATAGCCTTAACGCCGGGAGCCTTTACCTTAGCCAGCACATAAGCAGCAGAGGAGGAAAGGAACAGCTGAGCGACTGTTACAACAATAGATACGAACAGGGAGTTGAATACATATCTGGAGAAGGGAACGTCCAGGCTACCAGCAACCTTGAGCATATCCTCAAAGTTCTGGGAAGTGGGACGCTGTACATAAAGCTTGGGAGGGAACACGAACAGTTCCTCAACAGGCTTGATGGACTGGATAACGGAGAGGTAGATGGGGAAGAGCATGAACACACCGATCAGGCAGAGCACGATAAAGATCGCGATATCGCCGCCACGGGAGCCGCCCCATCTCTTTCTTCTTTGAATTATACGCATTTTCTGTCCTCCTTAATCCAGAATACCGCTCATTGCCTTGCGGATCACGTTATTAACGAGCAGCATGACGATGAAGAGCAGGAAGCAGACTGCGCAGGCATAACCCATTTCGTAACGGATGGAACCATAGTCGAAAGCGTGGGTCATAATTGTATGTGCCGCATAGTCAGTAGACGGGAATGCTGTAAGAGAACGTCCGATATCACCAGCGGTGAAAGAAGCTGTGATCTGCATTACAGCTGCGAACAGAAGCTGCGGTCCCATGCTGGGGATTGTAATGAACAGAAGCTCCTGCCAGCGATTCTTGATACCCTCGATAGCGCCTGCCTCGTAACCGGACTTATCAATGCCCTGGAAGCCTGCACGCAGAGAAAGGAAGCCTGCACCGAGGGACATCCACATCTGTACGATGATTACGCACATGAGTATATATCTTGCGTCTGTCAGCCACTGCTGAGGGCCCTTGATGATACCGAGATCCATCAGAGTGGAGTTCAGGAAGCCGTATGTATCGCCGGAGAAGATGAGCTGCCAAGTAGCAAAGATGTTACCTGCCAGTGTGGGCGCATAGAAGATATATGTAAATACCGTCTTGAGTGCGCCGGGCATCTCATTGATGAGCCATGCAAGCAGGAAGCACATTACATAGCTTACAGGACCTGTGATGATAGCGAATACCAGTGTATTCTGAATTGCAATAAGGAAAACGTCGTCCTGAAGGAACAATGTATAGAAGTTGCTGAGTCCAACCCAAGTCGGGAACTGCACCATGTTGAAGCTGGTGAAGCCGATAGGGAGGGAGATAACGACCGGTATACCTGTAAAGATCAGGAACAGTATAAAGTACGGAAGTGCAAGTAAGTAGGCGCTGCCGTTCTTCTTAACTTCACGCATCGTATAACGAAATTTACTGTCTTCGATATACTGCGATTTTTCTTTACCGAACAAGCTGATTCCTCCTAATTCTTATTGGAAAGAGCATTTGCTCACCCGGGAAGTTCCCGGGGAGCCAATATGTCTCTTATTCTGGGTAATATCCGAGCTCCTTCAGCTTTCTTACGATCTCAGAGTTGATATCTCTGTTGTAAGAGCTGAGCTGGTATCTGGGGTTCTTCTGGTTGTTTACAACGGCTCTGAATGCGTTGTATACGTTTCTGGTAACTGCATAGGAAGCGGGAATGATCGGAACCTCCTGGAGATGAGCCATCTGATCCGAGATCTTTTCGTACTCGGATGTAGACCAGTTCAGTCTAGCAAGTGCCTCAAGGTTTGCAGTATCGTAACGACCGAGCGGGCCCATGATAGCCTCGATGGTCCTACCGTACTCAACCTGAGCTTCTGTATCAGTAAACCACTTGATGAAGTCCCAAGCTGCCTGTTTATCGGAGCAGGACTGGAAGATTACCGCACCGGCGGAACCGGAGTTTGCGGTATAGTCGAGAATGGAGTTGCCATTTTCGTCTATTCTGTAAGAGCCGGGAACGTGAGTGAAGTCCCACAGACCCTTGATCTCGGGAGCAGCTACGTTCAGCTGATTATAGAAGGTATAAGCCTGAATTACGAGCGGCAGCTCACCTGTTCTGAAACGGGTAAATGCGTCGTAAGTCTGGTCGAAGTCATATACTGTGTAGAACTTTGTCCACTTTGTGAACGCCTCAACAGCAGCCTCTGTCTCAAATGTGGTTGCTGTGTAGTCCTCGTTGTAGAAGGACTGACCTGTCTGATTCATCAGCAGTACGAATGTGTTACCCGCATCGAATACCTGAGAAGAAACGTTGGAAGGAAGGATAAGACCTACATCCAGATACTTTCTCTGCAGATCGGGAAGCATTGCGATCAGAGCGTCCCAGGACTCAGGCGGTGCATCGTAACCGAGTTCTTCAAGTACGTCGGTACGATAGAACAGCATGGGGAAGTTCTGAGTGAGCGGGATACCGTAAACTCCGCCGTTGAACTCGTAAAGTGTTGTGATATCCTCAGAGAATCTGGAAACGACCTCTTCGTAGTCAGTGAAGTCCTTCATATTAACCAGCAGACCTCTGGAAGCACATACTACAGGGAAGTCACCGCCGATGAACAGCGATACCTCAGGACCCTTGCCTGCAAGAGTTGCCTCAAGCACAGCGCCCTGTACAAGGCTGATAGCGATCTGTGTGGAATGAGTAGGATTGTATTCGGAGCTTACCAGCTCGTTTACTACTGTTGCCTGGTCACGACCGAGGGATACCCATACGTTCAGTGCCTTTGTAGTAGAATCGGAGATGGAAGTGTAATCCTCAAAGAAGGAGCCGATGAATGCACGGAAACCGAACGCAAGAGAAGCAAAGAAGTTGGACTTTGCATTCTTATACTCATCGTGAACGGACTTAACCTCGATGTAGTCAAGCTCGAGGGGCTGGTCACGGTAGTCACGCATCCATGCGGATACAGCTGAGATCTGATCCTTGATACTGCCGAGCATTACGGGAATATCATCAGGCTCTTCGATTGCCATCTCAAGGATGACAGCCATTGTCTGGAGAGTGGAAGCCTCGGAGCCTTCGCCTGTGATTCTCTCGATACCTGCCTTCTCGGTGTAGAGAGTATCAACTGCGTTCTGGAACACATCCAGCAGCTCGGGGATCTGGTCATCAAGGAAGTAGTCGTTATATTCATCGGGGCTGGGACCGGTGATCATAAGAACTCTTCTGTAGTAATAGTTAAGCTGGAAGATCAGGTCATCGAGTCTCTGCATAACCTCGCCGATATCGCCGGGGATAGCTTCGAGTGCAAGAGTATTCTTACCTGCATTGAGCTTTACATAAATTGGCTCGCCTGCATCGTCGCAGAACTCAACGGACTGCCAGTCGGGATCGTACTGAATCTTGATGTCGTTAAGCTCTTCGCAAGGAACCACGCCGTTAACATATACACGTCTGTTGGAGAAGAAACCACGCATCGTGCTCTGGCGAGCCTTCAGCTGGATCGTGTAATATCCGTCAGCGGGAACATCGAACTCCCATACAATGGTCTGTGTAGCCTGATCCCATGTATCAAGACCGATAGTGTTGTATCTCTTGTTTACAGGATGAGAGGGGCTTACTGTATAGTCAGTTCTGTCGTATGTAGGGTAAAGTGTGGAAGCTGTTGTGTATTTGGGAGACTCAGCTTCGATAAGGATAGCATTTCCGCCTGTCAGTGCAGGAGTATTATCGATATCAGCCTGAGAGGGAGCAATATCTGCATAAGCGGGAAGTGCCTCACTGTTATAGAAACGGATATCCTTGATATAGATATTCGTCTTGATGCCATCAAGAGAGAGTGTATGCTCACCCTCATCAAGGTAGAAGTAATAAGGAGTATTGATCAGACCGTCCTTATCCTTGATGGGATAATCGATCCAGAGCTCGTCGTACTCTTCCTGAGGAGGACGCTTCTGGTTCTTCTTCTTTGCATCATATTCAATAGCGGTTTTACTGTGCCAATAGCGATCAAGCTCGACAAGCTTTACCTCATCAAAAGGAACTTCGCCGTCGATCTTCAGGCTTACTTCAACAGTAGTGTTCTGAGCCTTGAGGGTATGATAGAACATCTTCATGTTATACAGACCGGCTGTCTTAACATTGAATTTCCATTCCAGCGTACCTTCGCTGTCCAGCCAGGACACGACGTCAGCCTCGCCCTGATAGTTTGTTATTTCGGTTTTTGCACCATTGCTTGCGGTGTAATCAAGCACATTTACAACAACATCCTCCATCGGCTTTGCAGCGTCAGTGTAATTTGCGATGTAATTTCTGTAAGTGTTCTTGTTACTTGTCATGCCGACTGTTTCGGCACTGACCGATGACCCACCTAAAGCAGCGCCGCTCTCAGCCTCAGCAGCCGCTCCAAGAGTCATCTGAAACTGAATCGACGTAGCAGCCATCATTGCAGACAAAAACAATGCGGTCGTTCTCTTCAGCTTCATACCTTGCTTTTTTGCCACAGTATTATCCACCTTTCCTATTTTACTGTTTTGCAGCATATAAAGGCAACAGCGCGCAGCATCTCCCTTGATCCTGTGCGTTCCTGCCTATAATCGGATCTCTCCACATCCGATATATTATATACTTTCTGATCCCTCTAAGGGGAATGTTATCCTCACATGCGAGGATAGATGCATATCCTTCCGTCCTCAAGCTCTACGCGGACTTTATCGCCGCCCTTGATGCCGAGTTCTTCAAGATATTCCTTAGGTATCTGCAGTCTGCCTGCACGATCAAGCACTGAAAGCTCTTCGTGACCTGCTTGTGCAGCCTCCTCTGTAAGCTGTCCGAAGGACTTCATTGCAGAGGACTTTCTTACCAGCTCGGTAGAGGTCTTACCATCTCTGATAGCAACAACTCTATCGATCTGTGCGGAAAGCTTTGTATCATGCGTCACAATGATGATCGTAACGCCCATGACCTTGTTCAATTCACGGAAAACATCAAGAATGAGTTTTGCCGTAGCGGTATCAACCGAGCCTGTCGGCTCATCGGCCAGAAGCAGCTTAGGATTGTTAGAAAGAGCAATGGCAATCGCCACTCTCTGCTGCTCACCACCGGACATCTGATCCAGTCTGCTGTTCTTTCTGTGCGAAAGCCCAACCATGTCGAGCAACTCAGACGCTCTTTGCTTTCTTCCCGAAAAACCCGAAAGGAGCAGCGGCATCTCAACATTCTGCTGTGCCGAAAGATATGGAATGAGGTTTCGTGCGTTGTTCTGCCACACGAAGCCTACCGTTTTTCGTTTATATTCAATAAAATCCGCTTCAGTGAACTTCAGCATATCCTTTCCATCTATGAAAAGGCTGCCCGCCGATGGTCTGTCAAGACCGCCCAGCATATTCAGCAGTGTAGACTTACCACTTCCGCTAGCGCCGACTATACCCATCAGCTCACCACGCTCAACAGTAAGATCGAGACCCTGAAGCGCCATAACCTCGACATCCGAGGACTTGTATATCTTAACCAGATTATCCGCCTGAACCATGACGTTTTCGGGCGGTGCCAACATTACTTTTTTAGGCATCCGAACCCTCCTCGTCTGTCTTCTCAGGGTTAATCGTAACATCACTGATAACGCCATCCTCAAGCGTGTAAACGATATCAGCGACCTCCATCATCGAGGTATCATGCGTTGTCATAACAATCGTTAGATCATTATTCTTAACAAGCTCCTTGAACAGATTCATCACCGCAAAACCTGTAGGGGAATCAAGCTCTGCAGTCGGCTCATCAGCGAAGATGATCTTCGGCGAGGTTGATATTGCCCTGGCAATTGCGACGCGCTGCTGCTCACCACCCGACATCTCACCGGGCCGGTGGTGCATACGCTTTTCAAGGCCGACCTGTATCAGCGCCTGCTTTGCACGTTCAATACGTTCCTTGTATGGTAGCTTCGTGAGCCTCAGCGCAAACTCAACGTTTTCAAACGCTGTCATCGTAGAAATGAGTGCAACTGACTGGAAAACGAAAGCCATATCACCACGTCTCAGCATATCCCTTGCGGGATCCGAAAGCTTAGTGATATCGTTATCATCTTCAAGGAAAAGGACTTCACCCGAAGTTGGGCGATCCAACGCACCAAGGATATTGATAAGTGTAGTTTTACCCGAACCGGAGCGGCCTCTCAGAACTGACAGCTTATTAGGCTGTATCTGAAGATCAATGCCTTTCAACGCATGAACGACACTTCCATCGCCGATCTCGAAGTCCATGCAAACGTTTTTTGCTTCAATGATATGCTCCATAACTATCCTTTCATCTGCATGAAACTTTAAGCAAACTTACACAAAGCCATAAAACGGCTATCATATATACCGTATTAATTATATCAAATTTATACGCCGATGTCAATAAGATTTGAATCTTTTTATGCACTTTAGATAAATCATGCTTATTAGTCCATTGCCTGAGTTTTTGTTACCTGACTTTATTAAGTAATTCAATATTTGGTATTTCAGCCGAATATACTTTATTTCTATGCACAAGATATTGAATTCATTTGTTCGTTCAACCTATGATTCGTTCCTTTTTCTGCGTGTAATCGTTATTTTTCGTCATAATCGACAAATTTTGCTTCACTTTTTGTACAGATACAAATAGTATAAAAGGCGTGTAATATACACGCCCTTTCATTTAATATGTCTGATTTAAAATAAAAGCCTCCCCGTTATGGGGAGGCTTCTTTTTGTTTCTTAGAACAAGATTTAATCAGATATTATCTGATTAGGATCTCTTCTTAGCAACTACGATAGCAGCGCCAGCCAGGATAGCGGGAACTACTGCGAGAGCGATACCTGTAGGAACGTTCTCTGTCTCATCAGAAGTATCAGCTGTATCCTCGATTGTCTCAGCAGGAGTCTCAGCAGTGTCGATGATAACGGGCTCGTCTACAGTCTCAGCTGTGTCAACGATCTCCTCTGTGGGATCCTCAACGGGCTCCTCATCGCCAACTACAACTGCAACAGCAGCTGTGCCGTCAACGTCAGCCTCGAAACCAGCATCGGGAGTCAGAGTTACGGAAATCTCCTCATCAGCAGCAGCGTCAACAGCGTAAACCAGTGTCAGCAGAACCTCACCGTCAGCGGGAGCAGCGGTGTTAGCCCAAGCGAACTTGTTGTTGTTGAATGCAGCAAAGCCGTTTGTTGTTACTTCGGAGCTAACCAGTGTCAGGTTGTCGGAAGCAACTACGTTGAACTGAGCAGCGTTTGTAGCTACGCCAGTAGCAACTACTTCTACAGTGATCTCTTCGCCAGCAACAGCGTCAGTGATGATTGTAGGTGCGATAGCAGCGGAAGCTGCAACAGCTGTAACAGAGAGAACAGCAGCAGCTACGCCGAGAGATAAAATCTTCTTCATATTATTTTCCTCCATAAATTTTTTGTTTATATAATCAACCCTTTACCGGAGCCGAAGCTCCGGCTAGGGTAGATCACTAAACTGAGAATTAGAATTAGCCGTTAACGATAGCTGTCAGGATAGCAGAAGCATCCAGAGCGTTAACTGCGCCGCTCTTGTCGTAGTCAGCAACTGCTGCGTCAAGAGTCTTGCCATCAACGATAGCTGTCAGCAGAGCAGCAGCGTCGAGAGCGTTTACAGTACCGTTGCCATCAACGTCACCGAGGATAACTGCGGGAGCTGTCTGAGCATCGATAGCTGCGAGCAGAGCCTCGTAAGCCTTCCACAGGTTGTAGTGAGAAGCGTTGTTGTTATCAGCCTTAGCTGCAACCTTACCGTTCAGAGCTGCAACAGCAGTGTCAGCATCAGTTGTGATTACACGGTTGAATGCCTGGAGCTCTCTGTCAACGTTGAAGCCAGCGTTGTCGATGTACTCAACACCGTCAGTGTTGTAGATCTCATCCTGAACTACAGACAGAGCATAAGCTGTGTTGTCCAGAGCGGACATCAGATCAGCCTTAGCATCGAGATCGCCATCGTCGATCATCTCAGCAACCTCAGCGAGCTTGGAGTAGATATCGCCGAAGGAGTACTTCATTGCCTTGTACTCATCGTTCAGCTTGGTGTAAGCATCGTTGAGAGCCTTGTATGCTGTTGTGGAGGAAGCGTACTCGGAACCATCAGCTGCTACGCGGCCGGTGTACTCCTTGTACATCTTATCGGAGTTAGCGAGCTTAACCCAGTCAATAGCTGCCTGACGAGCGTTAACGAGCTTCATGTGAGTTGCCTCGAAGATAGCTGCATCACCTGTCAGCTCAGCGAGATCGTAAGCATCCTCGATCAGAGCCTTAACGTCAGCCTTTGTATACTTCTCATCGTTAGCAACTGCGCCGTACTTGTCGTTCAGAGCGTAGTTCAGGTAACGATATACGATAGCCCACTCCTTGGAGTTACCGGTGTAGTTGTTGTCAGCTACAACGCCTGTTGTATCGATATCGTCAGTCATGCCAACGTAGTTAACCTTGCCGTCGCCATCTGTGTCAACGGGGTTGAGGTAGTTCATAGCGAGCTCAAATGCTGTGGAGAGGTTGATAACTGCACCGTTGTAATCAGCGAGTTCCTCAGCGATCAGGGAGATATCGCCCTGTGTGCCATCGCACTCACCGTAGATGGAGTATGCAACCCAGTTCCAATCGGGGTAGCAGTATGCGGGCCACTCAGAACCAGCATCCAGAGAGAAGTTGAAGTAAGTGTTGAAGTCATCGCCTTCAGCGGATGTAACCTCTACGAGCTTCAGGATGTCGTAGTTGGTCTTAGCAGAGATCATCTGCCACTTTGTAGCGCCCTCAGGAAGAGCCTTCTCAACCTTCTTGCCGTTTTCATCTGTTGCGTACTTATCATCTGTGATATCATCGATAGATACGCAGTAGCCATCCTTGCTTACAGGAACGTATACAGTCTTTGTGGGTCTGATGTTCCAGGAAGCGCCGATGAGCTTTGTTGTCTCAACATCGCTTGCGTTGTGGTATGCAGATGTGCCGTAAACAGGCTGAATCTCAGTGTTGGACTTCTTAGCATCCAGCTCGCCGAGAGCAGCGATTGCCTGATACAGAGATGTAGCAGCCTCAAGAGCATAATCGTGAACGAGTACGTTGTGGTATTCCTTCAGCAGAGCGTTTACGCCAGCCTTTGTAGCTCTTGTGGAGCTGTCAACTGTCCAAGTGTTGAATACGGAAACAGCATCCTGTGCCATCTTGTAACCGGATACGATCTCGATATCGGAAGTCTTGGAAAGAGTCTTGATAGCGTCGAGAGAACCGTAAGCTGCGTTAACGGTATCGAATGTAGCCATAACAGCATTCCACATTACACCGTAGGAAGCTGTGGATGTACCCTGTGTCAGTACCCAGAAGCCGCCTGCATTTGTGTCAGCCCAGCCGAGGTTACCACGTCTCCACTCCTCATAAGCGAACTCAGCAGATCTGATAGCCTCATACTGCTTCATTACGTTTCTGAACATGGACTTGGAAACAACTGCCATCTTGGAGAGCTTAGCCTTAGCGTCAGCCAGCTGCTCATAAGCCTCTGTAATGTCAACGCTGGAGGAAGATGTAACATAGTTTGTAGCATTGTCATATGCTGCAACCAGAGCGTCGTAGGAATCACCTGTGTAGATGAGATCCTGCAGCTCTTCGTTGTAGATGTTGTTGGACTCGTAGATAGCTGTGCAGTCATCGATCAGAGTCTGGAGCTCTTCAGCGGTGTGGATAACCAGGCGAGCAACAGTAGCCTCAACCATCATGTATGCAACAGTGTAGTCCTCTGCATCAGAGTCTGCATCGAACAGAACTGCATCAGCAGCCTCGAGAGCGTCCAGAACTGCCTCAGCAGAAACGGAACCATACTCGGACAGCTTGTCAGTACGGAATGCATCGCCATAAGTCTCGTTTACAAGCTTCTCAAGGTCAGCCTTGCTCTTGTAATTTGTCTCTTCAGCGCTAGCAACAACTGCAACGGAAGAAAGTGCCATTACAGAAGCCATTGCGCCAGAGAAGATTCTTCTTCTTAACATAATAGTCCTCCTAAAAGTTTTGTTTTTTAAACATCTCTGAGTTATCGGGCACTCGGATGTATTAAACGGATTTTAATTCACCGCTCACCACCGTAGTCAGCGATAAAATCAAAAAAGTTTCAAAAAACATTTGATTTTTTTGCTTACACTACGGTAGTCACGGGTAAATTCAGAAAAGTTTCAAAAAAATTCAGATTTTTTTAAAAAATCGAATTACTTTCTCTTCTTGGAGAGAACAACTGCGCCAGCAGCAACTACTGCCAGACCTGCAACAGCTGCAACACCCTCAACACCTGTGTCAGGGGACTGCTTGTCGCCAGTTGTGGGAGCTGTTGTATCAACTGCACCTGCATCGTCAGCAGCGGGAGCGTCAACAGAAGCGCCGCCTACAGTAGCGTTACCGTTGCCATCGAAGGAAAGTATAACGTTCTCGGAAGCGTCGAGCATCTCGAGAGAAACAACTGTGTAGTTGTTCATAGCGTCGCCCCACTCCTGGATACCTGTCTGAACGTATGTAGAATCAGCGAAGAAGCAGTTAGCGTCAGTCATTACGCAGCGAGCCTTGTAGGTGTAGTCGCCGATCTTCTCGAACTGTACGGGCTTGTCAGCAGCGAGAGTCTCGATACCGAGATCAGCATCGGAAACGCCCCAGAACTCATTTGTAGGCCAGTTGTGGCTGCCGTTTGTGGAGTCGCCACCGCAGGATGTGATGATGGAACCGCCGAAGGAACCCTCGAACCAGTCTCTGGAACCGTCGTCAGCAACCTCTACTACTACATCGATGTAAGCAGTGTCAGCGAAGTTTACGCCGTAGTCTGTGGGATCCTTACCCTCAGCCTCGTTACCTACGTTGTAAACCTGAACGAGCCAAGAACCTGTACCGGAAGCTGTTGTACCGGTGGTCTCAACGAGTGTGAGAAGAGCGCTTGCGGAAGTAGCAAGAGCTGTTGTTGCAACTGCAGCAGCTGCAACGGTAGAAAGAATCTTTGTGATCTTCATAACGAAAAATCCTCCTTAAGATTTTGCCATCGCTCTGTATAGCGATGAAGTTTTGTACCTTAGCTAAGGCTAAGCTATGCATCGGGACATAGCTACCCTTGTATATCAATATACCATTTCCGAACCCTTTTCGTCAATGTGCAATTTGTATAAATCTTTGACGTGAATTTAGAAGAATTGTGCAAGTTGCCTTTTTTTACTTTTAAAACCCCTCACAAATGGCTTTGTTATGCGGTATTTTGCTTCTTAGGCAAATTAGCTAATCAAAGGTAAATGACTGCAAAAATCTTAATTTCTCTAAAATTTTTTCCTGAACAGGCGCTTTTTATACCGAAATACGACTGTTTTCTCAAGAAAAAACGCACAAATCCGTAAAACCTATTGAAAAAATACCAAATTGATGATATAATAAACAGGTAACACGCCTCTTTAGTTAAATGGATATAACAGCCCCCTCCTAAGGGGCAGTTGTAGGTTCGATTCCTACAAGGGGTGCCAGTGTGATAAAAAAGCCGTCCACATGGACGGCTTTTTTATCACCTTGCATCGTATCCTTCGATTTTTCCTTACGGAAAATCGATTTTGCTTCGCAAAACCGCATCCGATGCCACTGCTTTGTTTTTTATTGTCCACATAGACAACTTTGCGTCCCGCATCGCAACGCCGCTGCTTCACATATGTTCTGTATCCCGATCATGCTTACCTTATTCATAAGTGTAAGAATAATCTTCTGTCGGGTGACTATTCCAATATAATAATCCCTGTCATCAACAACAGGTATGAAGCTCTGACTTACCGCACATTTCAGAAGCTCCTCCATACTTATATATACATTTACGCACGGATTGAAATCCTTACGGATGATATCCGCAATGCACAGCTTTTCCTTGTCACGGATGCTGTTGTTTTCATTGTCGAGTATATTCCACAGAAAATCGCCTTCGCTGACTGTGCCGACATATTTTCCTTCTCGGGTAAGCACCGGAATTGCGGTATAGCCATGCGCACGCATCTTTTCAAGTCCCTGCCTCAGCGTGCAGTCGTCATACACAAATGCGGATATTTCCTTCGGGATAAGCAATGAGATTATATTCATGATCATTCCTCCGATATCGGCAGCATTTCACAAGATAATTCAGGGGAGCATCTGCTCCCCCTTATATATTATAATAGTATATCAGTCTTTATAATACATACGGATGAAATCTTCGATAAATTTCACCGAGCCATCAATACCAAGCACCGAGCTGTCAAGGCACAGCTGATAATTCTGCGGCTGTCCCCAGCGTTTATCTGTATAGTAGTTATAATAAGAGATACGCTGCTTATCGATACGCTTCACATAGCTCTCTGCGTGCTTTTCTTCAATGCCATACACCTCGATAGCACGGCGCACACGAGTCTCAAATGGCGCAGTAATAAACAGATTGAGTACGCCTGTAAAATCTCTAAGCGCATAATCCGAGCATCTACCCATAATAACGCAAGGATGCTCCGAAGCAACCTTCTGGATAGTGTTCAGCTGAGCAAAGAACAGAGTATCATCAAAAGGCACACCGCCCTGACCGTATGTGGTCGAAAGCAGATACAGGAAACTGTTGGTGCGCTTTTCATCGTTCTCCTCGAAGTGATTCTTGTGGATACCGCTGCTCTCAGAAGCAAGCTCCAGCAGCTTATTGTCATAGAACTCCACGCCGAGATCCTTTGCGATACGCTCGCCGATCTCACGACCGCCGCTGCCGTACTGTCTTGTAATGGTGATAATTTTTCTTGACATAAAATGCACCTCCGTTATATCTGTATTTTCTGTAATAATATTGTATCATACTTCCCGAAATTTGTCACCATATTTCACAATATTTTTACTGTTCTTCGCATAATTTTGTGCATTGTTACAATCGCAATTGCAGCAAATTAGTAAAATTGCAAATGAATATCCCGATATGCAAAAGCCTGAGAAGATCCGTCTCTTCTCAGGCTTTCATATCATATCTTTATTCTATTGCAAAGTAACGATCAAACTCTTTTCCATCAAGGCTATATACGCACCAATATTCGCCGCAGCGAACGGTCTTCCCTTTCAGGTAAATTTCGATATACACCTTGATGCAATCGAAATCCAGTTCCTTTGTTACACAAAATGCATATCCATAAAGCTCAGCATCTATAGAATCTCTGCTGCAAAGTCCCACCTCTCGGCTCTCGGTCGGTTGTTCTTCAAGATAAACATCATAAGTATGCCAGAAACTTGTGAATGTGCGCTCGATCAGATTATGTTTTTTGACTATATTGTCCAGCTCTTCTCTCACGTTTCACCCTCACATCATCCGCATATTGCCTGATAAAGCTCCTGCACATTACCCGCGGTATACTTCGGCGAGAATGCGCTTAACTCCTCATAGCTTCTGAAGCCCCACAGCACCGCACAGGCATCGATTCCTGCTGCTGCAGCCGTCTGCATATCAACGCTACTGTCACCGACATAAAGCGCTTCGTGCCTGCACGCACCGTATCTACGGCACAGCTCCTCCGCTGCATCAGGCGCAGGTTTTGCAGGAAATCCTGCACCAAAACCGATAAGGTCTCTTACCGCATCGCCGAAAGCCGCTCTGAGCAGTTCGCCCGAAAATTCATGAGCTTTGTTTGTATTGACGACACAGGTCACACCGTCGGCGTTCAACCGCTCCAACAGCTCTTTTATTCCGTCATACGGCACAGTGCGATCGGATTTATGTGCAGAATAATATTCGTTGAAGATACGATATGTCTCTTGCAGCTCGGCATCCGTGCTTTCCGCCGGAAGTATGCGCTCGATCAGCTTCGGTATACCGTTCCCCACAAACAGCTTATACGCCTCCACAGGATGCTGCGGCTTTCCCATCTGCGCAAGAGCGTAATTGCCTGCCGCCGCAAGATCTCCCAACGTATTGAGGAGAGTTCCGTCCAGATCAAAAATAACCAGTTTATACATAGGCATCATTTCGGCATAGTCATAAACATCGAGATTCCGTATGTGATGACCCAGGCTGCCCCTGTAACATAGGTAAGTCCTGCGATTATCTTGTTGCCTGTTACCTCGGTGCGGTGAGCGGTACCATCGCCCTTTGCGAACACATTGGTAAATATGCAGCCGATGATCGCCAGTCCCAGACCGACTGTCGTAAACCAACGAGGGGCATTACCTGTCAGGAACAGCACATTCAGCACCAGACCTGCCACAAGACAGATATTCAAAAAGATCTGGATATAATCGAATTTAGTTAATTTCATAGTTTCTCCTTTGCTGTTGCATATGAGCGGATATCCTCATATACAAAAAAATCATGTCAATTAGTATTATACTCCCGAAAAATCCGCCTGTCAACCTTGAAATATATATAAATATATGGTATAATATTAAGGAATATAGTTTATTAGAAAGGAACATATTTTTATGTTGACCAGAGAAGAATTTGACGCACAGCTTGCAAAGCTGATGAAAGAACAGGAGCAGCTCATCCGCCGCCCCAACCCCAAATCCGATATGTACAACGGCATTTACGACCGCTATGAGAATCCCGTACTTACCGCTGCGCACGCCCCCATCATCTGGAGATACGATCTTTCGTACAATGACAATCCCAACCTGATGGAGCGCCTCGGCGTGAACGCTGTGATGAACAGCGGTGCCATCTATCTTAACGGTAAATACTGCCTCGTTGCCAGAGTAGAGGGCAATGACAGAAAGAGCTTCTTCGCCGTTGCTGAGAGCGATAATCCTACTGAGGGCTTCCGTTTCAGGGATTATCCCGTTATCCTGCCCGACACCTGCCCTGAGGAGACAAACGTATACGATATGCGCCTTACTCAGCATGAGGACGGATGGATATACGGCGTATTCTGCTCTGAAAGCAAGGACACATCCTCTAACGACCTTTCTGCCGCAATTGCGCAGGCAGGCATCGTCCGCACCAAGGACCTTGTAACATGGGAAAGACTGCCCAATCTCATCTCAAAGTCTCCCCAGCAGAGAAATGTTGTGCTTCATCCCGAATTTGTGGATGGGAAGTACGCATTCTACACCCGTCCGCAGGACGATTTCATCTCCACAGGTTCGGGCGGTGGCGTGTGTTTCGCTCTTTGTGAGGATATCACACATCCCGTACTCTGCACTGAGGAAGTAGTGATCAGTCCCCGAGTATACCACACCATTACCGAAGTGAAGAACGGCGCAGGTGCTGTTCCGATAAAGACCCCCAAGGGCTGGATCCATATCGCACACGGCGTAAGAAACACAGCCGCAGGTCTCAGATATGTCATCTATGTATTCGCTACAGATCTGAACGATCCCTCAAAGCTTATTGCAAGCCCCTCCGGTCTGTTTATTGCACCGCAGGGCGAGGAGCGTGTGGGCGACGTTTCCAATGTAACATTCACAAACGGCGCTATTGTGCGCGAGAACGGCGATGTGTATATCTACTACGCATCTTCCGACACAAGACTTCACGTTGCCTCTACCACCATCGAAAAGCTGATGGACTACACCTTCAATACTCCTTCCGATCCGCTTCGCTCCGTTGACTGCGTGAAGCAGCGCTGCGAGCTTATCGCAAAGAACCTCAGCGGAGAGAAGAAGATATGACAGAATATTTTGACCTTTACTCCGCTGACCGCCGAAATCTCGGCAGAAAGATACAGCGTGGTGCGCCTATACCTAAAGGTGAGTATCACATCGTCGTTCAGATAATGACGATAAACAACAACGGCGAGATACTGCTGACCCAGCGTGTCCCCGAAAAGACCAGCGGTGGAAAATGGGAATGCTCCGGCGGCTGCGCAATAAGCGGCGAGACTAGCCGCAGCGCCGCAGTGCGTGAGCTTTTCGAGGAAACAGGCATACGCACATCAGTTGACGAAATAGACCTTGAATGGTCCATCACTACCGACAGCATGCTGCGTGATTTCTATATCGTAAACAAAAACGTATCACTGGAAAGCATCCGTCTGCAGGCAGCGGAAGTCTGCGCAGCAAAGTGGGTAAGCCTTGAACGTCTCGAAGAAATGGTACAGTGCGGCCAGACCACAAGAACAGTGGCAAAATGGCTGGATTCACGCCACAGCAATATTCGTGCGGCGGTGGACAGGATAAAGCAGAAGCAGGCTGTCTGACCTGCAGGAGGAGACTTTGGATAAAAAAGCAGCTATAGCAAAGATAAAGGAACTCGCAGCAAGCGGAAATACTGAGGGCAGCAGCCTTGAAGCGGTATTCGCACGCTGCTATAACGCAGTAAAAAAGGCGTTGGATATTACGCCGTTTGATGAGCAGCTCTCCGCTGCGCTCTCGATTTACGAGGGCAGGATGGTGCAGATGCAGACAGGCGAGGGCAAGACTCTCTCTGCCGTATTCGCAGCCTGCATGGAAGCTGTTTCAGGCGGCGATGTACACATCCTCACCTTTAACGATTATCTCGCAAAGCGTGACTACGAATGGATGAAGCCTGTTTATGACGAGATGGGTGTTTCCGTCGGATATATCACCGAAAAGACTGAACGCACAGAGCGCAAGGATGCATATAAGAAGCAGGTGGTCTACCTCACTGCAAAGGAGGCAGGCTTCGATTACCTGCGTGATTTCGTATGCTTCGAGCCTGACGAGATGGTATTCCCCGAAAAGCTGAACTTTGCCATCGTGGACGAAGCGGACAGCATCCTCATAGATGAAGCACGCATTCCGTTGGTAATAGCAGGCGACCTCGCAGCAGAGGACAGCAGCGCCACCGCAGAGGTATATGAAAAGGTTGCAGATTTCGGCGATGATGAGTTCGAGATTGATGAAGAGAGCCGCAACGTGTACCTCACCGATGACGGCGCAGACAGAGCTGAAGAGCTTTTCGGCTGCGATGTTTACAGCGAAGAGGGCGCTCCTTATCTGGCGAAGATAGTAGCCTGCCTGAAAGCCAGGGCAGTGCTTAAAGAGGACAAGGATTACATCGTCAAGGACGGTGCTATCCTGCTGGTTGATGAGTTCACAGGCCGTGCCGCAGTGGGACGTGTATTCCCCGGTGAACTGCAGCCTGCAGTAGAAGCAAAGCATGGTCTTAAAATTACCTCCCGTGGACGTATCATGGGAAATATCGCCCTGCAGTATTTTGCACGCCTTTACCCAAGACTTTCGGGCATGACAGGCACAGCAGAAGCAGCACGGGACGAGTTTGAAAAGATGTACGGTCTGAACGTGGACATAATCCCCACCAGACTTCCCTGTCAGCGTACAGATCATCCGCTTGAAATGTACTCCGACAAGGCTGAAAAGCGCAAGGCTATCCTTGCCGCTATAAAGGAGGCATCGGATGCCGAAAGACCCGTCCTCGTAGGCACCGAGAGCATAGAGGAATCCGAGGAGATAGCTGCACAGCTCAAAGAAACAGGTGTATCCTGCACCGTACTGAACGCAAAGAACGATACCGAGGAAGCCGCAATCATATCTCAGGCAGGCGATAGAGGTGCTGTTACCATCTCCACCAATATGGCAGGTCGTGGGGTTGACATCAAACTCGGCGGCGCCGACTGCAAGAACAAGGATTTCGTTGTAGATGCAGGCGGACTGCTGGTGCTGGCCACCTCTATGAGAGAAAGCTCCCGCATCACAAGGCAGCTCCGTGGCAGAGCAGGCAGACAGGGAGACATCGGCGAGAGCCGTTTTTTCGCTGCTGCGAACGATGAGATAATGTCCAAATTCGAGCTGAAAAAGCTTGCGGGACGACATTTCCCCGATGAACATATAGACGGTCCCATAGATGATAAAGCACTCCTGCGTGAGGCTGACAGAGTTCAGCGCATCTCCGAGGGCGACACCTTTGACGACCGCGTAAACCTCATGAAATACACCATGATCGGCGAAAAGCACCGTGAGCAGACCTTCCGCAACAGAAAGGCGCTGCTGGACGGCTCCCACAACACGGAAATGTGGCAGAACAACTGCCCTGAGCTTTATGAGGAAGCCGCAGAAAAATTCGGCAAGGACAAGCTGCAGCAGAAGCAGAATTTAATTCTTGCCGCCCTGCTGAACGAATTCTGGTGCGATTATCTTGATTACACCGCTTATCTGAGAGAGGGAATACACCTCACTCAGGTGGCAGGAAGAAACCCCGCAGAGGAATACAACATCGCCTGCGAGGAATATTACGATAATGCTTCGGAGTCTCTGCCCGAGCGTATGGCTGAGAAACTTGAAGCACTGCTGGAATGCAGCTCCCTTGACGAATACGAGGTGCAGATGCCCACAAGGACATACACCTATCTTCTGGACGATATGGCAGAGGAATTCAAAACAAAGCCCCTGCTGCTGAATGTATTTGACGAGGAAGAGCCTGCTCCTGCAAAGAAAGCAGAAAAGACGGATGCTCCCAAGGAGAAAAAGGGATTCTTTGCGTCACTTTTCGGCAAAAAGAAGTAATAAAGAGGAAATGAAATGTCAACTGTTTGCGCTATAGCCACTCCCCCTGCAGCAGGCGGAATCTCCGTAATACGCATCTCGGGCGAAAAAGCCGCAGAGATCGCAGACAAGGTGTTCAGGCCTGTTTCGGGAGCGTCAGCGGCGGAGCTTCAAGGCTACCGCGCCGCCTACGGAAAGATATATGACGGCGACGAGCGCCTTGACGACGGCGTTCTGCTGATGTTCCGTGCGCCCCACAGCTACACGGGCGAGGATGTGGCGGAGATCTCCTGCCACGGCGGAATATATGTAACACGTCGGGTGCTTGCTGCCTGCATAAAAGCAGGAGCAGAGCCTGCAGGCGCAGGAGAATTCACAAAACGCGCACTGCTTAACGGTAAGATGTCACTGACTCAGGCCGAGGCAGTCACTGATATAATCAACGCACAGAGTGGTCAGCTCTTAAGCTGCTCAAACTCTCAGAGAGAGGGCGCACTGTACCGCCGTGCGGAAATGATATCCGATATGATAATGGATGTCTCCACGCAGATATCCGCTTGGATAGATTATCCCGAGGATGATACTCCTGTTGTCACCGAGGAATGGCTGAGCGAAAAGCTCTCCGCAATAAAGGCAGAGTTTGACGACCTGCTTTCCGGCTACGATACGGGAAAGCTCATCCGTGAGGGCATCTCCTGTGCCATAGTCGGCAAGCCGAACGTGGGCAAATCCACGCTGATGAACCTGCTTTCGGGCGAGGAGCGCAGCATCGTTTCCGATATCGCAGGCACCACCCGTGATATAGTGGAGGAGAGCATAACCCTCGGCGATGTGGTGCTTAAAGTCGCAGACTGCGCAGGTATCCGTGATACCGATGATACTGTAGAGAAGATAGGCGTGGAGATCATGCTGAAAAAGCTGAACAGCGCAGACCTTGTGCTTGCCGTATTCGACAGCTCCCGTCCGCTCGAGGAGGACGATCTCACGCTGATAGACAGGCTCTCGGGCAAGCTTGTGATACCCGTCATCAATAAATGCGATCTGCAGCTGACTTTAGATACCGTAACAGTGGAAGAAAAACTCGGCAGCGCCGTGTATATCTCGGCAAAGTCAGACAAGACCGCCGATATACTTTCGGACGAGATCAAGAAACGTCTTGATCTCGACAAGCTTGACGCTCAGGCAGGAATTCTCGCAAACGAGCGCCAGAGAAGCTGTATACTCCGTGCGTCCGAAGCCGTGAACGAGGCGGTTTCGGTAGTAGAATTGGGTCTCACTCCCGATGCTGTTGGTGTGATGCTCGAGCAGGCACTTGATGCGGTCTACGAGCTTTCGGGAAGAAAGGCGAGCGAGGAAGTTATCGCAGAGGTATTCAAACGTTTCTGTGTAGGAAAGTAGGATAACGATATTGAATGAACACATTTCAATAATTGACGAATGCTACCGCATCGCCCGAGATGAGCTTTCCAAAATAACCTGCTATGACATTGACGGCAATTTTGAAACCGCCTACACACATCACAGTTACTCCGATGGTTGTTTTTACGCACACAACGAGGGAGACCGAGGCGAGAAATTCACTTCAATGGTCGGCAGCACGAGGGACGAGTTCATTTCCCATCTGCTGTATAGGAAGATATGGGATTTTTCGCTCAGCTACGAAGTTCACCACCGCAGGAGATTCGAGGACAACCGCCGTCAGATGAATGAGATAATCGAACGCTGCTACAGCTATCTGGATGATAAATACGAATACTCTCTGATGGGCAATCTTAAGGATAATATCCACATCTGCTTTGATCTGCTGGAACATTACATATTGGTATGTAGAAAGCTTGTAAACAAAAAGACGATACCCGAAAACGTGATGAAACGCATACGCTTCATCGCAGACAAGGAATATGCGAAGCCTACGGGCGGAATGTATGATGTGATGTTTGCGCTGGATCTTGTACGATATAATGTGGCAGAGATAATCAAGGCGCTGCCCGTCACCGAGGAAGAATTCAACGAGCATGAAGCGCAATACGAGCGGCTTCTGACACTTGAAAGACAAACTCCCCACGAGCCTGAAAGATATCCGCTCGGCTCATGGAATAACGAGATATTCCGTGAAGCGGAGGATATGCTGAACGGCAAGCGCCTGACAGACGGCGAAGCGCTGAAATGCGCCCTGTTTATTCTGATGATGCGGGTATGCCATGATCGTGCAGTGGGAATAAGCATAGATCTCTGTTTTCATAAGGATATTGATATCGAAAAATATCGCCCAGTGCTGAATGAAATATTTATCTCAGATAAATACGGGATGTATCACTTCGGACCTGCCAGAAATTTCGATCAAAATAAAAAGGACAGGCTGACATACAAATTATTGTGCGGAGATACCGCAGAAAGGCAGTTATGAACATACTTATTATAGGCTGTGGCATGGTAGGCTCAGAGCTTGCCGCAGAGCTTGATATGCACGGACATGACGTATCAATAGTAGACAAGGACGGTCACTTTGAGCTGCTTCCCGATGATTTCAGCGGCTTCACCACCACAGGTGTGCCGATAGATCAGGATGTGCTGAAGCGTGCCGGCATCGGGTCCTGTGATGCGTTGTGCGCCGTTACCGATAACGATAATGTGAACATCATGGTGACCCAGATCGCTTCAAAGGTGTTCGGAGTGCCTAAAGTGTTCGCAAGAATAAGAGACGTCAGCAAGGGCGAGATCTTCGAAAGTCTCGGCATACATACCGTCTGCCCTACAAGGCTCGTGGTAAACGCCGCCCGTGCCGCAATAGAGGAGGACTCCTGCACCACTGAGGATATCAGTTTTGAAAACCACAATGTAAGCTTCACCACTATGGATGTGCCTGAAAGTCTTATCGGCGATATGCCCGAGGATATCATGTACGAACCAGGAGAGGTGCTTTTTGGTGTACTCCGTGGCAGCGAATTGCTGTTCTACCAGGGCAACGAAAAGATCGAATTCGCCGAGGGTGACAAGCTCATCTTCGCTAAAAAGGGATAAGGAGCGGTTATGAAAACAATAATCGTAGGTGGTGGAAGAGTTGGTTTCTATCTCGCAAAGACTCTGCTGGAACAGAACTACTCCGTCACGATAATCGAACAGGACAAGGAGCAATGCCGCTTCTGCGCCAACAGCCTTGACGCTGAAATAATCTGTGGCGATGGCACTGATGATGACATTATAAGAGCCTGCGGCGGCGAAAATGCCGACGCAGTTATTGCAGTAATGGGTCAGGACGAAAACAACCTCGTGTGCTGCCAGATGGCAAAGCTGCTGTTCGGCGTAAAAAAGACCATCGCTAAAGTAAATAACCCCAAGAACGCCGAAGCACTGAAGCAGCTGGGCGTGGATATAGTAATTTCAGCCACTGATAATATCATCCAGCTGCTGGAGCATGAGGTAGACCTCCATTCCATAAAAAGACTACTGCCGCTGAACGGCGATGAGGCTTCACTACTGGAGATCACACTGCCACAGGAATACATACTTGACGGCACTCCCATCATGGAGCTGAAGCTGCCTTCTAACTGTAATATTGCCTGCATCAACCGCAGCGGACGCACGATAATCCCGAGAGGTAAAACGACACTCAAGGGCGGCGATATCCTGCTGATGATAGCTCTGGGAGAAGAAGAAAAGGAACTCAGGAAGGCACTGAAAATAAAAGCAACCACCACAGACTGATAACGAAAAGGGGCGAGAACATGGAAGCACAGAAAAGAAGAAAAAACTCCGCAAAAAAGAACGGCAAAAAAACTATCCGTCACACAAGGAAAAAGCAGGGTGACATTATATTTGCACTTGATATCGGTACCCGCACCGTAGTGGGAATACTTGCGCAGAAACAGGAAAACGGCTACAAGATACTTGATATGGAAACGATCATCCACGACAAACGTTCTATGACCGATGGTCAGATCGAGGATATTGACGCCGTTGCTCAGGTCATTAAGGCTGTAAAAGCTGCCCTTGAAAAGCGCAGCAACATAAGACTTTCCAAAGTCTGCATTGCTGCTGCGGGACGTGCGCTCAGAACAATGCGCAACAAGGCAGTATACGATGTTTCCGCTGTGAGAGCCATCTCCGCTGAGGATCTCAAAAATGCGGAACTGGAGGCTGTTCGTGAGACTGAGGAAAAGTTCTCCGAGGGTCAGGAAAGAGCTGCATTCTACTGCGTTGGTCACAGCGTAATCGGACTCTCCCTTGACGGCTACAAGGTGCAGAAGCCTGAAGGCCACCGTGGCGAAAAACTCGAAACAGAGATCATCGCCTGCTTCCTGCCCGCTTATGTGGTGGAGAGCCTCTGTGCCGCTGTGGATATCGCAGGTCTTGAAGTTGCAGGACTTACACTTGAGCCTATTGCAGCCATGAATATAGTAGTTCCGCAGGAGCTTCGCCTTATCAACATAGCCCTGTGCGATATCGGCGCAGGCACCTCCGACGTTGCTGCTTCGAGGGATGGCAGTGTAGTTGCATACGGCATGGCTACAGTTGCAGGCGACGAGATCACCGAGGAGCTAATGAAGAAGCTGTTGGTAGACTTCAATACCGCTGAAAAGATAAAGACCTCTGAAGAAACAGAGGTGGAATATACAGATATCCTGCTGATGAATCACACCATCACCGCCGAAAAAGTAGCAGAGCTTCTGCGTCCCTGTACCGAAAACCTCGCAGACACTATCTGCAAGGAGATACTTAACGCAAACGGCGAAGCACCGCAGGTCGTATTCCTCGTTGGCGGCGGCAGCAAGCTGGCTGGTCTGCCTGCACTCGTTGCCAAGGGACTCGGCATGGATGAGACCCGTGTCATCATGGGAAGAAAAGAACTCATGCGAGGCATAACCGCTCCTGCAAAGATCGAGATAGGCACCGAGCATGCAACACCTCTCGGTATTGCAATAACCGCATCCGAGGGTGTGAAGTATGACTTCACCACAATAACACTCAACGGCAGAAAGGTGCGCACTCTCGACACGAACAGACTCACAGTGTTTGAGCTGACCGCACTCGCAGGTGTAAAGCCCGAAAAGCTGATGGGTCGCTCAGGAAAGCCGCTGTGCTTCACCATCGACGGACAGCGCACGATACTCCGTGGTACGCCTATGGCTCCTGCCGAGATATCCGTAAACGGAAAGATCGCATCGCTGAACTCCTCTGTTCGTAAGGGCGATGATGTTTCCATCATATTTGCTCAGGACGGCGAGGATGCCGCTGCTTATCTCTCTGATTACTTCGAGATGGACGGCATGTACTCCGCAAACATTGATTTCTGCGGCGAGGAAAAGACCGTCGGCAGATTTGTAATGGTGAACGACGTTCCTGTAACAGAAGATCAGGAGATCGAAAACAACAGCGTCATCACCACATTTGACCTGACTACTTTCGGAGAGCTTTGCACTTCCGCCGAGATACTGCCCGAATATATGCTGCTCAACGGCGCTGAGGCTGATGGCACAGTAAAGCTGAACGACGGCGACAGCATCTCCACAAAGGCAGATCCCAAACCTGCTCCTTCACCTGTTACCGTAGGAAAGAACGAAGTAAAATCCAACGGCGAGGAGATACATATCATCTTCAACGGTGAACCTGCAAAGTTCCCTGTTATCGACAGCAGCAGAGAGCCTATCTTCCTTGACCTGCTGGCAGCCTTCTCCGAAAACCCCACCGAGCTGCTTGCTCATGCTACAACAACCACCATCAACGGAAAGGTCGCTCGTCTTGGCGAAACCGTACACGACGGCGATGAGATCATCATTGAATAATATGAAGCATTATCTGAAAAAACTGCTGCCTGCACTGCTGGCAGCAGCACTTATGAGCGGATGCGCCGAGATACCTATTAAAGATGCTGCAGATACCGCCGAAGCCTTGTCCACCACCGAAAGCGGCGAAGCGGACTTTTCTCGTGAGGAATATGCCGAAACGGATGTCACAAAATACGACATTGACAAGAAGGATGTCCTGCTGAAGCTGAACGCCGAGGGTGGCGTTTTCGACAGCACGATCCGTACCGACGGAGAATACGACGGAAATGGTTATATCGTGCTGGATAAGGAACAGACGCTGGTACATATCGCAGAAGTAGAGGCGGCTCAGCATTATCGTCTGGGCATCTCCGCCTATTCCTACAGCGGTGCAGCGGTAAGCATTTCCTCTGCGGAAGGCAATATAGGAGTATTCTATATCCCCCCTGTGGAGACGGCAGGCTTTGAGCTTTACTGCATCGACAACGTATATCTGCCTGAAGGCGCTACACTGCTTACATTCAGCGTTATGAGCGGCAGTGCTGCTCTCGATTACATCGTACTGGAGGACAGCGCACCTGTTTCTTCAGACTTCTATCGCACATCCGTCTCTGTAGTAGGCAAGAATACAGGTATCCACACCATCGGCACTATGAAATTCCTGACTGACATGTACGGCACCCGTATGCTGACAGCACAGAATGTTACCCCCGGCACAAATGCTGAGATAGACGCAGTATTTGCCGAGACAGAGCGTTATCCTGCCATCCGCTGCGGCGATCTTATGTATTCCTCCCGCTTTGCTGACGAGGACGACGCAGAGACCGCCGAAAAGGAGATAGATCTCGCTCTGGAATGGGGCAGAAACGGCGGAATAATCTCCATGGGCTGGCACTGGTATGCACCTACAGAAGAACTTAACGGATTTTATGCCTCTGAAACGGATTTTGTCCTTGCAGACGCTCTCACTGAACAGGATATCGCCGAAGCAAGCATCGAAGAGATAGAGGGAATGTACAACAGCAACATGATCTCTGAAGACTGCTATATGCTGATACAGGATATCGACCACATGGCGGAAACGCTGAAACGCTTCAAGAGTGAGCTGCAGACAGTCATCT
This sequence comes from Oscillospiraceae bacterium, assembly GCA_045531575.1. Taxonomy (GTDB): domain Bacteria; phylum Bacillota; class Clostridia; order Oscillospirales; family Ruminococcaceae; genus CAG-115. The sequence continues at coordinate 66,628 of JAZSEG010000106.1, forward strand.
TCCAGCCTCTTCCCGACGGTGACAGCGACCTGTACTGGTGGAGCGGAAATGCAGAAAACTACAAATGGCTGTGGCAGCTGATGTTCTCCCGCATGAACCGTTACCACGGACTCAATAATCTGATATGGGTATGGAACGGCAGCGATGCCGCTTATTATCCCGGCGATGAATACTGCGATATCATAGGTCAGGGAATGTACATGAATACCGCTGCATCCTATGCAGGCAGATTCGCCGCTCTGGCACATCTATCCCCCACCACTATGAAGCCCGTAGCCATGACAAGCTGTGATAAAATGCCCGATCCCTCATACTGCAAGCGTGACAACGCAATGTGGATGTGGATAGCCCCTGCATCGGGAGAATACTCCGTTCATACCGACGGCAGCTATTCCGAAACCTATAACAGCTGGCAGCGCCTGAATGATATCTATAATTCACGCTCCTGCGTCACCCGTGACGAGCTGCCCGATCTCTCGACCTATGCACTTTCCGAGAGTATTTCCACAGCCGAAGCAGCTGAATGATTGACAACAACTTATTTTTGTGCTACAATGAAATCGTAACTTAAATATTGTTTTGACTTTTACTTAATTTACTTAACAAGGAGATGCACAATGAAGAAGTTTTTATCTGTTTTTCTCGCAGCTTCCCTGCTGGTAAGCATGACAGGCTGCGCCAAGGAAACCAACGAAGATTCCATTGCAAGCGGCAATAACGCAACAGCTGAAGCAACATCCGCTCCCGCTGCGGACGACTCCTCCACAACAAGCGCCACCGAAAGCGAAGTAGTAGAGGATATCCCCGAAGTTCCCTACGAGCTGGGCGGAGAACTCACTCCCACAATGATCGCAAATTCCGTTCTGCACAAGGGCAATCAGGCACGCCTTGCAAAGGTCATCAAGAAGCTTCAGGCAGGCGAGGAAGTAACTATCGCATACCTCGGCGGCTCCATCACACAGGGCAGCTCTGCAGGAAACGAGCTTTGCTACGCTCGCCTGACCACAAACTGGTTCGAGGAGCAGTTCCCTGAGGCAACCATCAACTATGTAAATGCAGGTATCGGCGCAACAGGCTCGTATATCGGTCTGCACCGTGCTGACAGAGATGTTCTGGCACACGATCCCGATCTGGTATTCGTTGACTTCTCCGTTAACGACACTTATGATCGTATGAGCATCAATCGCTCCACATACGAGGGTCTTATGAGAAAGCTGTGGAGCAGCGAAAGCGCTCCCGCTATCGTATGCCTCGCTATGACTCAGGAGGACGGCACCAGTGTTCAGGATGATCACAGCGCTATCGCTATCCGCTATGATCTCCCCTTTATTTCTTACAGAAACGCTATCCTTGATGTTATCGACAAGGGCTACATCGTATGGGATGATATCTCTGATGACAACATCCACCCCAATGTTCCCGGCCATGCAGTTCTGAGCAAGATGATAACCAACTATCTGCAGACCGTTGTTGACAATGTGGACAATATCGACACCACTGAGCCCACACTTCCTGAGGCTGACGCAAACGGAACAAAGTATCAGAATGCTGCTATGGTATTCCCCGGTGACGCACGCTGCACCGCAACAGGTGTATTTATCGAGCACAATGCTATGTTTGGTGGCATCGGCAACCCCTGGCTCGCAAGAGTATCAGGCGGCTCCGAGGTTGACAGTGGTCTTGAGTTCACTGTTGAAGCACAGAATATAGGCATTATCTATGGCAAGCTTGTAACAAAGGGCGGTAAGCTGGACATTTTTGTTGACGGCGAACTTGTAAAGACCCTTGACTGCACATTCCCAGGCGGCTGGGGCAACTACGCTGAATTTACAGAGATCTGCGCATTTGATGCAGTAGGCGAACACACAGTAAAGCTCGTACCTCAGAGCCTCGATGATTCTGCAGCTTACTATATCAACGCACTGACCATCAGCTAATCTCAACAAGCACAAAAAGAGCAGCTTTTCACAGCTGCTCTTTATTTTTATGCCTTTCTTTTCAGCCCTGTTATCAGACTATCAATTACGGAGACCAGTATCATATACGGAACAACAACGAACGGGAAGAATGCTGCGAAATCCTCAATAGTCGAAAACCATCCTGGCAATCGTGCAAACCATGAGACAAATCCAACAACAACCACAAGAAAAAGATTCCACGCCGCAACAAAACCATACATGACCACCCATCCCCAGTGACACTGTATGCAGCGGATGAGATCTTTTTTCAGCCAGAGCTTCCACACAAATATATACCACACAGCGATAATTATCACTCCTGTGATAAACAAAGGTATATTTACGGTGTAAATAGTACTGGCAAGCGGATCGCCTGTGTCCTTTCCAGTATCTATCAAAGCCATATATGCAATTCCGAACGCCATCGATATTCCAAGCATAGTCAGCAACCAGTGCAGTGCAAGTCTGCCGAAATCTATCGCCTTATATCTTTCCAAATCGACACCTCCTGCCATAGTTTGCCTAAAGTATACCACAGCAGACATCAAAAGTCAACACAGAAAACTGCCCCCGAAAGATCTCGGGGGCAGTGCGCTTATTTCACATCAACAGGGACTTTCTATCAATCCTCGGGAACGAGAACGGAGTAGTTGCCCTCTTCTCTGCGGTAAACCACGTTTACAACACCTGTCTCAGCATTCTTGAACATGAAGAATGCATGATCCAGAAGATTCATCTGCAGGATAGCCTCATCAACTGTCATGGGCTTCAGAGCGAAGGTCTTATAGCGGATTACCTCGTACTCCTTCTCCTCAGGCTCAGGCTCCAGACCTGCAAAAGCACCCGAACGCAGGCTCTTTTCTACCTTTGTCTTCTGCTTTCTTATCTGACGGATGATGCGGTCGATTGTAACATCCAGAGCATCATTCTTATCCTTAGCGGACTGCTCTGCACGATAAATGATTCCGTTATATTTAACAGTAAGCTCCAGAATGATCATCTCACGGCGCTCCGCAAGTGTGATCTTTGCTTCTGCCTCCTCAGGGAAGAAACGATCAAGCTTTGCATTGAGCTTCTGCTCTGCATACTCCGTGAAAGCCTGGGAGATAGTGAGTTTTTTAGCAGCGATAGTAACTTTCATAAAATCATCCTCTCAAGGTTAATGAAAGAAAACGGCAAGCCGATTTTCTCTGCTCTAATTGTAGCATATTTATCCCAATTATACAAGTACTTTTTGAATTTTTTTGTATTTTTTGACAGATTGCACAAAGTTTTGATCTGAGGTTTAGAATCACAGCCGAATTTTGCGGCAGATTGAACAAGTGGCGGAAAAACCGAATCCGCTCAGGGTTAATTTCAGCTTTTTCAGCTAATACTACTGGACAAACAGCGCATATTGTGCTATAATAAATAATGTATATTTATACAATGGAGCAGTGTATCTGCTTACTGTAAAAGAAAGGAAATTTCTATTATGACAATCACAAAGGACACTATCATCGGCGATATTCTGGATACTAATCCCGAGGCTGCAGCACCCATCTTCCTCGGCATGGGTATGCACTGCTTAGGCTGCCCCTCCGCAAGAGGTGAGAGCGTAGCACAGGCTTGCATGGTACACGGCGTTGACGCTGATGAGATCGTTGCAAAGCTGAACGAAGCACTCGGCAACTGATGATATCCCTCGATAACAGGCTGAAAACTGCTGCGGCGCTCTGCCGCAGCGGAGTCACTGTCTGCGATGTGGGAACGGATCATGCGTTGCTTGCATGCCATCTTGCAATGAATGGCGCAAAAGAAGTGATCGCATCGGATATAAATGACGGCCCGCTTGATGCTGCCCGTGAAACAGTCACACGCACGGGTGTTACGAATGTTCGTGTGCTGAAGTCCGATGGTCTGCAGCAGATAGACTATGCCGACGATGTTATCATCTGCGGCATGGGCGGCGAGCTTATCGCCGATATCATCTCAGGCTGCCGTTTCCTGACCGAAGATACACGTTTTATCCTGCAACCTATGACAAAACCCGAGATACTCCGCCGCAGACTTTACGCAGACGGATTCGAGATCATCGAGGAACGCACCGCCTACGACGGCAAGCGTGCCTATGTGGTGATGCTGGCGAAATTTACAGGAGAATGCAGCGATGTGGATGAGCTTTTCTCGTTCACGGGCAAGGTAACTGACAAGCGTTTTCTGAAGCTCACTGCGGAAAAACTGCTAAAGAATGCAGCTCAGATGGACCGCTCGGACAGCTTTGCTGAGGATGCAGCGTCCCTTCGCTCGCTGGCAGAGGATATTCTGAAAAAAGCAGAGGATATTTCATGAAAATCAAAGAGATCTACGATTATCTTAATACCATATCACCGTTCAATACTGCTGTCCACGATAACGTGGGACTGCTCACAGGAAGCATGGATGCAGAGGTAACAGGAATCTGCACCTGCCTTGATATCACAAACAATATCATTGATGAGGCAGTGCTGAAAAACGCAAACCTCATCGTTTCCCATCATCCTGTTATTTTCGATCCACTGAGACAGGTATGTCCCCCCAACCCCGTGTACAAACTGGTACATAACGACATTAGCGCTATCGCCATGCACACAAACTTTGATATGTCAGAGGGCGGCGTGGGCGATGCATTGGTGGAGCTGCTCGGCTTTACTCCCACAGGCGATGTGCTGGAGCCTGTTCACCCAAACGGTCTCGGCTTCGGCTCGGTGTGCGATCTTGATTTCTCGTTCACACCCAAAGCGCTTGCAGAACACTGCAAGAACACTCTGGATCTGGGAGGAGTGCGCTATACTCCCATCAACAGAGAAATACGCCGTGTAGCAGTCTGCTCAGGCTCGGGCGGAAGCACGATGCACTACGCCATCGAACGTGGCTGTGATGCTCTCATTACAGGCGATATCAAGCACAATGTCTGGGTAGATGCTATAAACAGCGATTTCGTTCTGATAGATGCAGGTCATTTCGGCACAGAAAAGTGTGCAACTCACAGACTGGCAGCGTTGCTCAGCAGAAAATTCGGAGGAATCCCCGTATTCGCTGCCGACAGCGATACCGAACCCTGCAATTACGTTTGATAAACTGAATATTATCTTTAGGAGGTGATACACAATGTCCCTTGACGGAGCGTTTCTGCACATCGTCAAAGGCGAGCTTTCACCGCTTATCGGAAGCCGTGTAGATAAGGTGTATCAGCCATCCCGTGAGGAGATAGTTCTCTCGCTGCGCACCTTCCGTGACGGCACAAAAAAGCTCATCTTCTCCGCAAACAGCATGAGTGCGAGGGTAAACCTCACTGAAGCTGCGTTTGATAATCCGCAGCAGCCGCCCATGCTGTGCATGCTGCTGAGAAAGCATCTCGGCGGCGGACGCCTCACAGATATCCGACAGGATGGTCTGGAGCGCATACTTTACTTTGATTTTGAATGCACCAATGAGATCGGCGATATAGTCACAAACACGCTTATCGCTGAGATCATGGGTCGCCACAGCAACATCATCCTTGTCCGTGACGGACGAGTGGTGGACAGCGTAAAGCGCATCACCGATGATATATCGTCGGTGCGCCGTGTGCTGCCGAATATAGAATACGAAACTCCCCCGAGAGAGGAAAGACTCTGCCTGACAGAATGCAGTGCGGATGAAGTCCTCGCTGCGATAGAGGGCAGCCCTGAGCGGCTTGCAAAGAAGCTCACTGCCGTGTTGGAGGGTGTCTCGCCGATATTCGCAAGAGAATGCGCCTATTATTCCGCAAAGGATGTGGATGCAGTCTGCGCCGAGCTTTCGGACAGCGCAAAGGACAGGCTGAGATTTATCCTCGGCAAGGCAAAAAAAGCGCTGAATGGAGATGCGGAATTCACTCTGGTCTCCGACCTCAACGGCAAGAAGAAGGATTTCTGCTTCATTAATATCGAGCAGTATTCCACTGGCATGCTGATATCTCACTGCGAGAGCGCAAACGCCCTGCTGGACAGCTTCTTTGCCGCTGCTGACAAGACAGAACGCACAAAGCAGCGTGCGCATGATCTGCTGAAGCTGCTGATGAATGCGTACGAGCGAGTCTCACGCAAGCTCGAGCTTCAGAAAAAGGAGCTTGCGGAATGCGGCGAAAGAGAGGTTTTCCGAGTCTGCGGCGATCTTCTCAACGCCAATATCTATCGGCTTGAAAAGGGCATGACTAAGGTCACACTGGAGGATTTCTACACAGGTGAACCGAGAGAGATCACACTTGACGCACGCCTTTCTCCCGCACAGAATGCGCAAAAATACTACAACGAATACCGCAAGCTGGATACGGCGGAAAAAATGCTTACCGATCTTATCGGCAAGGGACAGCAGGAGCTTGTCTATATCGACAGCGTTTTCGACGCCGTAAGCCGTACCGATAGCGAAACAGACCTCGCCGAGATACGCAGAGAGCTGCGTGAGCAGGGTTATCTGCGTGGCGGTGTAAGAGCAGATGAAAAGGTCAAGAAGCTTTCTGAGCCGCTGAAATTCCGTTCGAGCGAAGGCTTCGATATTCTTGTAGGACGAAACAACCGACAGAACGATCAGCTCACTCTGAAAACAGCAAAGGCTACCGATATATGGCTGCACACGCAGGGCATCGCAGGCTCTCACGTCATTATCAGGACAGAGGGTAAGGAAGTCCCCGAGCAGACCTTGTTCGAAGCTGCAATGCTTGCCGCATATCACTCAAAGGGCAGAGAATCCTCGCAGGTGCCTGTTGACTACACTGCAGTGAAGTTCGTGAAAAAGCCCGCAGGCGCAAAGCCGGGTATGGTGATCTTCACAAACAACAGAACGTTGTTCGTTGCACCCGATGAAGCACTCTGCGAAAGGTTGAAGGCAAAATGAGAAACAAGATATGCCCGAAATGCGGCTGCATCTTCGATGAGGAAAAGCTGAAGTGCATCGACTGCGCAGAACTGTTAAGACAAGCCACTACCGACGAAATTGCCGCTTACGAGCGTAAGACGATAAAAGGTCTTAACAAAGCATCCAACCAATCGGAAAGCACCTCTCCTGCACCATGGCAATATATCGCAGTGGCAGGGCTGATAGTATACAGCTTTATCGTGGGATTTTGCTTCGGTGGCGGATGGACTCTGATAGCATTCAATGCTCTGTTCTGCATTGCACTGATGTTTCCTAAGTTTGATTTCTTTGTAAATCATGACAAAAGGGGAAAGCCGATCTGGTTCAAGATATATTATCCGCAATTCAGATACAAAGTGCTGTTCGGAGCTGTCGTTATAATCAACCTGTTTATGCTGGTGGGAATAATCTTTAAAGAGTAATAAAAGCGACCACAGGTCGTCTAATATCACAAATATAAAGGGTGGCGCTTCATCGCTAGCCTGACATTCACATATGAAAGGACATTGATACCAATGAGAAAAGAACTTGCAAAAACCTACGCTCCCAAGGAATTTGAAGAGCGTATCTATAAGAACTGGGAGGAAAAGGGTTATTTCCACGCTGAGATAGACCCCAAGAAAAAGCCTTACACTATTGTAATTCCTCCGCCAAACATCACTGGTCAGCTGCACATGGGCCATGCGCTGGATAACACTCTGCAGGATATCCTCATCCGCTGGAGAAGAATGCAGGGATACTCCGCACTGTGGCTGCCCGGTACCGACCATGCCTCCATCGCTACTGAGGCTAAGATCGTAACCGCTATGAAAGAGGACGGCGTAACAAAAGACGACATCGGACGTGACGGCTTCCTCGAAAGAGCATGGGAGTGGAAGAGAGTTTACGGCGGCCGCATCGTAGAGCAGCTGAAGAAGCTCGGCTCCTCCTGCGACTGGGAGCGTGAGCGCTTCACACTGGACGAGGGCTGCTCCAAGGCCGTTCAGAAGGTATTCATCGACCTCTACAACAAGGGTCTTATCTACCACGGCGAGCGCATCATCAACTGGTGCCCCAACTGTAAGACATCTATTTCCGATATCGAGTGCGAATATGAGGAGCAGGACGGCTTCTTCTGGCATATCAACTATCCTCTGGCAGACGGCAGCGGATATCTTGAGATCGCTACCACCCGTCCCGAGACCCTGCTGGGC